>JAHQVM010000081.1 GCA_019634365.1 Flavobacteriaceae bacterium
AGGCCATTGCCTTTATGAAGGGAATGCAGAGTGCCGGTGTTTTGGCCAACGCCAAGCATTTTCCGGGCCAAGGAGATACCGATGCAGATTCCCATAAAACGCTACCCACCTTATTATTTGATAAAGAGCGGATCGATTCCTTAGAGCTATATCCCTACAAACAAATTATTAGCGAAGGATTGAGCAGTGTTATGGTAGCACATCTCAACATTCCTTCGATTGTGAATGAAGCGGGTTATCCCTCTTCCATTTCAAAAAATGTGGTGACCAATATCCTGCAGGGTGAACTGGGTTTTAATGGGCTCATTTTTACCGATGCATTGAATATGAAAGGTGCTGCCGATTTCAGGGAGCCCGGCGCCATAGATTTAGCAGCTTTTTTGGCAGGAAATGATGTGCTTTTGATTTCGGAAAACGTGCCCAAGGCCCACAATATGATCATAAGAGCATACCGGGAAGGTGTCGTAACCGAGGAACGCTTGGCACTTTCGGTTAAAAAAATCCTTTTGGCTAAATACAAAGTAGGCCTTCATGAATATGTGCCCGTTTCCCCAGAGAATATTGTTGCCGAATTGAATACCCCAGAAGATGACGCCTTGTATGAATTGGCCATGGAGCGTGCCTTAACGGTTGTAAAGAACGATTCTGCTATCCTACCTATTCAGAACCTTCAGGATACGAAAATTGCCTATGTGAATTTTGGGGATGCCAACGGAAAAGAATTTCTAAAGTACCTTCGGAAGTATTCGGACATTGATTGGATCAGAGCGAATAGCTTGGATAGTTATGTTAAGAAACTAAAAAAGTATGACTATGTGATTGTAGGGTTCCATAAATCGAATGAGAATCCATGGAAAGATTATAAACTGGAGGATAAAGAGTTGGTGTGGCTGTATGAAATTGCCAGAACCAATAAGGTAATTCTCGATGTCTTTACACGACCTTATGCACTTCTAGATATTACGGCTACTGGTAATTTTGAAGGGATTATCGTGTCCTATCAAAATAGTAAGGTAGCTCAGCAATTATCCGCTCAACTAATTTTTGGCGCACGGGAAGCAGATGGTCAACTTCCTGTTTCGGCAGGGGAAGACTTCCCAGTAAACACCTCACTAACGACCGAAAAACTGGTCAGACTCCAATATGGCACCCCTGAAAGTGTGGGGGTTTCTTCAGAAAAAATAAAAAAGGTCGATTCCTTGGCCAGGATTGGTGTTTGGGCAGGGATGATGCCTGGCGCCCAGATTTTGATCGCTCGTAAGGGAAAGGTTATTTACAGTAAGAATTTTGGACATCATACGCCCGAAAAGAAAATCAGGGTTCGGGACAACGATGTTTACGATGTTGCCTCCCTCACCAAGATACTGGCGACCTTGCCCATGACTATGGAGCTTTATGATCGCAACATCATTACTATGGATACCAAGGTATCTGAAATGATACCCTCGTTTCGCGGTTCTAACAAAGCGAATATTAGTTTAAAACGAATGCTTACCCATACGGGGCGCTTACGGGCATGGATTCCATTTTATATCAATACCATTGATACGGTTACCCAGTTACCTTCAAAAAAATATTATGCTAAGGAAAAATCCAAGGAGTTCCCTACTCAGGTCGCAAAAGAGTTATACATTAGAAAGGATGCAGAAGACACTATTTACGATTTGATAAAGAAAAGTGAACTGAGACAGCGTTCGGGGTATAAGTATAGTGATCTGCCTTATTACTTGTTGAAGAAATACTTAGAGGACTTTTACGGCACTCCATTGGATCGTTTGGTACAAAGAAACCTGTACGAGAAATTAGGGGCAAATTACACCCTTTACAATCCACTAAAACGATTTAACAGGGATGATATCGCTCCCACCGAAAATGATTCCTATTTCCGTATGCAGAAAGTTCATGGCTATGTTCACGACCAAGGAGCTGCAATGATGGGAGGAGTTTGTGGGCATGCAGGATTATTCAGTAATGCCAATGATGTGGCCAAGATCATGCAGATGTATCTTAACAAAGGATTTTACGGCGGCAAGCGATATTTTACACCCGAAACGATAGATGCATTCAACACCTGCTATTATTGTGATAACGATGTGCGTAGGGGAGTGGGATTCGATAAACCGCAATTAGGGGATGTAGGACCTACCTGTGGGTGTGTTTCCATGACCAGTTTTGGGCATAGTGGATTCACCGGAACATTCACTTGGGCAGATCCAGAGGAAGAAATCGTTTATGTTTTTCTTTCGAATAGAACATTTCCTACAGCAGATAATAGAAAATTGATAGGGAGCAATCTTAGGAGCAACATACAAGAAGCCATTTATGATGCTATTATAAGGGAAGAACCAGAATCAACAAAACTAACCGTACTGGAAGAATGAAAATAGCCATTGTTTGTTACCCAACCTTTGGGGGAAGTGGTGTAGTAGCTACAGAACTGGGAATTGCACTTGCTGAAAGAGGACATGAGATCCATTTCATTACGTACAAACAACCCGTTCGCTTGGAGCTATTATCGTGGAATATTCAATTTCATGAGGTTTCTGTTCCGCCTTATCCGCTGTTTAAATACCAGCCTTACGAATTGGCACTTTCCAGTAAGTTGGTAAATATTGTCAAGCGATATAAAATAGATTTATTGCATGTACATTATGCGATTCCCCATGCCTATGCTGGCTATATGGCCAAACAAATGCTCAAAGCAGAAGGAATTCATGTACCCATGGTAACCACCTTGCACGGTACCGATATTACGCTGGTTGGGAATCACCCTTTCTATAAACCAGCTGTAACCTTCAGTATAAATGAAAGCGATGTGGTGACTTCAGTTTCACAGAGTTTGAAGGATGATACCCTTCGATTGTTCGATGTGCATCGGGATATTCAGGTAGTGCCTAATTTTATCGATGTTTCAAAGTACAACAACACCTTTACCGATTGCCAACGGGATATGATGGCCGAACCCCATGAACGAATAATTACCCATATAAGCAACCTACGTCCTGTGAAAAGGGTGATGGATATTATAGAAGTATTCGATCGAATTGTGGCAGAAATGCCTGCAAAATTGTTGTTGGTAGGTGATGGTCCCGAAAAGAAACCGGCAGAAGAATTATGCCGCCGAAAAGGCATTTCGGACAAGGTGATATTCTTTGGTAACAGTAGTGAAATAAATAAGATCCTTTGCTTTAGTGACCTATTCCTGTTACCCTCGGAAAAGGAAAGTTTTGGATTGGCTGCATTAGAAGCCATGGCTAGTGGAGTTCCTGTAATATCGACGAATACAGGTGGTTTGCCCGAAGTAAATGAGGATGGTGTAAGCGGTTATTTGAGCAATGTAGGAGATGTTCGGGATATGTCTATAAAGGCCTTGTCCATCTTAAAGGATCCTGAAACATTGGCCACATTTAAAAGTCAGGCTCGGAGATCTGCTCAAAAGTTCGACACTAAAAGTATTCTTCCATTGTATGAAGCTACATACGAACTGGCATTCGAAAATGCCAGCAATGGTATTTAATGGGCTTTGAGGTATTTCTCGGGTATGTCCTTGCCCGCTTGTTCGCTCATCGTCCATAGCATATTGGCAATCCACCAGCGCTTTTGGAAATATATTAATTGATAGCTGTTTACTCCCCAACCTTTTTCACCTTCTGAATCTTCCCCGTAAAAGCTTTGCATGACGTGCGCAATTCCTTCATATTCCTCGGTTATTTGTCCGGTGCCCGTTTCGAAGTAGCCATTGGAGTAATATATGTCGGTAAGCATCACCAAAAAATCCTTCAGGTTCATCGTCTCGTGTACGTGCTCCCCTTTTTCTTTTCCCACGACGGTAAATTGTGCCGAAGGCAAGAACAGTTTTTTGAAACGAGCCGTATCGATAACCTGGCCTTTATTAATAGAAATGATTCTTTGTGTTTCGTTAACTACAGCATTGATGTCTTGAAAATCCAGTTTATCCTGCGAGCGCATTGATGCAATGGAGCAAAGAAGGAAAAGTAGGGTGATGGCTTTCATACTATGGATTGGTTACTGTTTAAACAATACGTATATATCCATAGACGCTAAAAAAGCACCAAAGGTTGTTCTCCCTTAATAGCATTCAATTCATTAAGTCGATAGATCCGAAATTAAATTGGGATCTGCATTGGGATTATAAGCATCCAAACGAATGTCTTTTAGGAATTGATTCGTAAAAACCCTTGCCATTGCTGGGGTTAAGAGGGCAGATCTATAATCCATCCAATTTTGAGCATCGGCCCCAAACATATGCTGCGCCAAACCAGGGAATTCCCAATCGGCATTTTTACCCCAATGGATGGTAAAGGGAATTTGATGTTGCTGCAGGACTTCGATCATTCGCTGAGCATATTTTTCCAAACTAATGAGCTTGTCCGAAGCCTCCCAAATAATACCGTCAATTTCCACCATACAAGTAAATGGAAACTTTGCGAAGGAAATAAGCCCTTCGGATTTCGGTATAAATCGCATGGCAAAAATTCCCGGTACGGGTCCTTCGTTATTGGTGAGATCAGAGAGTACTTTTAACGCTTTCGAAGAGTGGGTGTGATCTACCCCAAAAGAACAGGCAAAGGCTTTTCCTTGGTACCCGGCATCCCAGAAAATTTCAGAGAGCTTACCAACAATGACCTTGTTTTCATCGGGTAAAATGCTATTGCTAAGCGCTTTTATAAACTTGGGTATTGCCTTGGGGAATTTCTCAGAAATCTTGACCAATAAATAAATAAGGTCCCGATAAACGAATTCTTTCATAAAAGGAATGGGATTCCCGAATTTCTGAATATAATTGGGATCGAAAGGTTTTTTATACATCAATTCAACCGGCAGGGTATCGGCATTGCTGTATTGATTGATATATATTTTATAATGATAGGGACGCAATGGATTGCCCTGTGCATCCACTTCAGAAGGGATTTTAATGGGTGAATTCTGAAAATCCATAGAATCTGCCAAAGCAAGCGCGTCAGCCTTCTTCACTTTGATCACATGACGCGAAAGCAGGAAGTGATCTTCTGCTTCTATGACAACACCATGAATGAATCCGAAAGATCCCAATCCCACCAATGCAGCGTTAAAAAGCCCATCATTGCGTATCACCCTTGCATTAATCTTGGCAGCAAATGCATCGTTTAGTGCAGGTTTGGTATGGCGCTCTAGATAAACAATATCCTGTGGATTGGGGCCTGTAATAAGATTGAGACCAACCACATAATCCTGCACAGAACCTACATCCAAAGCCGAACCATGTACGCCTGTAGAAATACATCCTGCAATGGTCTGGCCATTACTGGCTCCCGTCGTCTTCAAGGATTTTCCAAGTCTTTCTAGGTAAAAGGAGATTTCCTTAATGGTATTGCCGCATTGCAGAAAGTGTATATTGTCACTTTGATAGGAACTGTTAGGGTGCAAATCGGTTGGTTGAATACCAAATTTGATATTCAAATTAGCCGTAAAGTGCATTCGATCCTTCTGATGTGCAATGGACGACATAGACCAACGCGCCCCGATGGATCTAAACCCGTGGTTCTGGTTTGCGGCAACCAGTAATAATCGCCTCATTTCGCCTGCCGCATCGTTATATCGGGCAAACGGATCGGGCATCATACTTCGCTTCACCAATTTGGTGGAGAGAAAGAACTTTAACGGGAAAGGCCCATTTTTATGAATCGTATTCCAGCGCTCCCGAGGAGTAGTTTTTGTAGTTGCCATATCGATTAATTTTGTTCTTTAACACATACGTAGGACACTTTTAGCTTCCGCTTACGGCCCAAGGTTACCAAATAGAGTAGGATTCCTCCCATGGTGTTTCTTACTTCAACGGTATGAAGCGCACCTTCTTCGCATTCACTAATATTGACAGGGTTTTCATCGGTAGTTCCTTTTACGGTAACAATCGTATCTATTTTACGGAACAACTGTCCTCTAGCAGGGTCTTCCACCTCTTCATCGTCAAAACCCGTGTCGTCCAGTTCCGGTCCCGGTCCATTGGTGACTTTCATCCGCACCGAATAGCAGGAGGAAAGCATTAATAAGGAAAGAAATACGCAAACTATTTTAAGGTAATATGGAGTTTTCATCTTCCAAAGTATTGGTTATCAATCTAATTGTATGCTAAGTTAGTAACCAGAACCATGTCGCGAAAGGGGAAAACCCCTCTTTTTTTGGAAAGGATTTTTACAATAAAAAAAGCCTCCATTTCGGGAGGCTTATGTTATTAAGAGTGCGTTGTTTTAGAACTGATATCGTATCCCAAGCGCAATATCGAAATCGACATCGTCATCCAGCAGATCTCCAAAACCAAATTCGGGTCTAAAATCGAGGGAAAGTAGCAACGGGATATCAAAATCATATTCAATTCCTATGTCGCCGGCGGCATAAAAGTAGGTTTCACTGTCGTCAGCACCATCTGGCACATTATCTACGCTTACATTGGCAATACCTCCACCAGCACCAACATACCAGTTGAAATTACCGTCCAGATTAAATACCCATTGGTACAATCCAGTAAGGCGAAAGGCATCATAATTGTCGCCCGTGCGCCAACCAAGGTCCAATTCCAGACGATTATTGTCCCCAAGACCACGCTGGTAACTTACTTCGGTTCCAAATCCGTCGCTATCTCCAACACGAAGTCCGATGGCATTGTCCGAAATCCTTTGAGCATGTGAGGTTGCTACAAAGGCTAACATAAAAATTGAAATGAAAAAAAGTCGTTTCATAATGATAGGTTTTGTTATAAAACGAATTTAATCCTTTTTAGTATAAATTTTCAGGTAGAATAAATTTTAATGGGGTAGTTGGTCGAAAACCACTATCATGTTACCTTTACTTCCCAATGCAGGAAAAGTTAGCAGCACTTAAATCCAATTTCGACGGAGATCTTCAATACGATGATCTGCACCGTTCGTTGTATGCTACCGATGCCTCAGTATATCGTAAAATCCCGCTTGCGGTTGCATACCCGAGAAGTGCCAAGGGGATTCAACAGCTTATTGCTTTCGCAACTGCCCACGATACTTCATTGGTGCCACGAACGGCGGGAACTTCATTAGCTGGGCAATGTGTGGGTGAAGGCATTATTGTAGACGTTTCCCGATATTTTACAGAGATTATCGAATTAGACACCGAAAGCAAAACGGTAACGGTTCAGCCTGGGGTCATACGGGATGAACTGAATCAATTCCTTGAACCTTATGGGTTGTTTTTTGGGCCCAATACCTCAACCAGCAATCGTTGTATGATCGGAGGTATGGTAGGAAATAATAGTAGCGGGACAACTTCCATTCAGTATGGGGTGACCAGGGATAAGGTTTTGTGGATGAAAGCCATCCTGTCTAATGGAGAAGAGGTCGAGTTTACTTCATTAACTTCAGAAGACTTTAGATCAAAGGCACAAGAAGAAACCCTTGAAGGGACTATTTATCGGGAACTATACCATCAATTAAAGCAAGAAGACATTCAAAAGGAGATCAAGGCAGAGTTCCCCAAAAAGGAAATCCATCGGCGGAATACAGGTTATGCAGTGGATTCCTTATTGAAATCAGAACTTTTTGGCGGAACCGTAGATCAAATCAATTTATGTCAATTGCTCGCCGGAAGTGAAGGAACATTGGCTTTTACTACAGAGATTGAACTTCAGTTAGACGATTTGCCACCACCTTTGTCTGCGATGGTAGTGACTCAGTATAACACACTGGAAAGTTGTCTGAGCGATGTGGAAGTTGCGATGAAGCATGAGTTGTACACTTGCGAAATGATGGATGATGTAATTTTGAAGTGTACCGAGAACAATAAGAAATATGATCCTTATCGGTTCTTTGTTTCGGGAGAGCCTAAGGCCCTGTTACTATTGGAGGTTCGAGCGCTTACTGAAGAAGAGCTTCAGCAAAGAACAGAAGATTTGTTATCGGCACTTTCCCAATCGGGTAACAGTTATGCGGCTCCGGTTTTGAAAGAAGAGGAGATCGACATGGCCATGGAGCTGCGAAAGGCCGGACTTGGATTGCTGGGCAATATGGTTGGGGATAGAAAGGCTGTGGCCTGTATTGAAGATACAGCCGTTGCCTTGGGCGATTTACCAGCATTTATATCAGAATTCACACAGATCATGGAGCAGCACGGCCAGGAAGCAGTGTACTATGCCCATGCAGGAGCTGGAGAGCTTCATTTGCGCCCTATTCTTAACTTGAAGACAAGGGAAGGGGTTGATTATTTCCGAAAAATAACAACCGATGTGGCGCAATTGACGAAAAAGTACCGCGGATCGTTCTCAGGGGAACATGGCGACGGAATCGTAAGGGCAGAGTTTTTGGAAATGCAGATAGGTTCTAAAAATTTTGAACTGCTTAAAAAGATCAAGAAGGCATTTGATCCACAGAACATCTTCAATCCCGGTAAAATCACGGATGCTTGGCCCATGGATGCTTCCCTAAGAACTGCGGTTGGATTGGAAACCCCTGATGTTCCTACGCTCATGGATTTCGCAGATTCTGAAGGAATCGTAAGGCTTGCCGAGAAATGCAATGGTAGTGGCGATTGTAGAAAAACAGAAAAATCCGGTGGTGTCATGTGTCCCAGTTATCAAGCTACCAGGGATGAAAAGGATACGACACGAGCAAGGGCTAACCTACTTCGGGAAGTATTAAACACTTCTGCCAAGGAAAATAAATTCGATGATCCTGGACTAAAGGAGGTTTTGGACCTTTGTCTAAGCTGTAAATCCTGTGCTAGCGAATGCCCCAGTAATGTGGATATCGCCGTGGCCAAATCGGAATTTCAATACCAATATGCCAAAACCAACAGGAGAAAACGTTCGGACGGATTCTTCGGAAAGAGCACTCACTACAATAAAATGGCTTCCAAATTTCCAAGAATTGCAAACACTCTTTTTAAAGCGCCATTGCTTTCAGGGATCATCAAAAATTATATGGGAGTTGCCTCCAAACGAAAAATCCCACAAATATCAACTAATACTTTTAGTAAATACATTCAAAATACACAAAATCAATTTGTTAATAAAAAATCAGTATTTCTATTTGTAGATGAATTCAGTAATTATCTCGATTCAGAAATTGCAATAGATGCCTATGAATTATTGAAAGGTTTGGGGTATGAAGTAAAGGCAATTCACACCTTAGATAGCGCGCGTGCTTTACTAAGTAAAGGATATTTGGACGAAGCTCAGGAAGCCGTAAACAAAGCCGTTTCTGAATTGAAGGGGAACATAAATGCAGAACATCCACTTATTGGGATTGAGCCGTCGGCCATATTGGGTTTTCGAGATGAGTTCATACGACTGGCCCATGATCAACCTGCTGCTAAAGAAATTGCCCTCCATACTTTTACTATGGAGGAATTCTTGCATGCGGAGTACAGTAAAGGGATTATTTCATCGGAACAATTCACGGAAGCGGAACAGGAATTAAAGGTGCACGTGCATTGCCATCAAAAGGCACTGAGTAACCAGAAGTTCACTTTCGATGTACTTAACATACCTAAAAACTATAAGCCCAAAATGATTGTTGCGGGCTGCTGCGGAATGGCAGGAAGTTTTGGTTATGAAAAAGACCATTACGATGTAAGTATGAAAATAGGGGAGCTGCGCCTTTTCCCAGTGGTACGGAAAGCTTCACCTAACACCACGATTGTTGCAAGTGGTACAAGTTGCCGTCATCAAATTAAAGATGGAACCCAGCGGGATGCGATGCATCCGGTTACGGTGCTTCGTCGGGCGTTACTTTAAGTTGCGCAATATTGGTAAAAGCCGAAAGCATTTCTGGGAATGCATCCTCATCTTTTGGTGAGTTCTTAATCGGATTCATATAAGGCTTCCTATTGCCGTGATGATACAGTTGCCAGGCTTCATTGTTGTACTCAAGCGCCGTAAGGTTTTCAATCCAATCACCGCTATTTAAGTACGTGCACCTTCCTTTGTCGTTCTTTACTTCTCGGATGGTTGGTTGATGGATATGCCCGCAGACTACATAATCGAATTTATTTTCAATGGCCAATTCGGTAGCGGTATTTTCAAAATCACTGATGAATTTAATGGCTCCTTTCACACTATTTTTGATCTTTTTGGAAAGGGAATATTTCTCCCGCCCCATTTTCACCAATACAACATTGATAAAGCGATTCAGCAGAATAAGAAGATCGTAACCCCATCCTCCCAATTTGGCAATCCATTTGGTATGCTGGATGGAAGCATCGAAAACATCACCATGGAAGAACCAAGCTTTTTTGCCGTCTAGATTCAGTACCAGTTTATCCAAAATATAGATATTTCCCATTTTGGTTTCACTAAAACGGCGTAACTTTTCATCGTGATTACCCGTGATGTAATACACCTTGGTGCCTTTGGCGGCCAAGGCAAATATCTTCTTGATGACCAATAAATGGGATTTTGGGAAGTATCGCTTTCGGAATTGCCAAATGTCGAAAATGTCTCCATTTAGGATTAGTTTTTGGGGCTTGATCGAGTTGAGGTATTGCAGCACCTCACGGGCATGACAACCATAGGTTCCTAAATGGACGTCGGATATAACGACGATTTCCAGCTTTCTTTTCACGTGCGAAACTTATCCTACAAAGAACTCAAAAAAGGTTACTTTCCAGATTATCGGAACGTTATGCATTTTTCATGAAAATGTTAGATCGTTCAAGGGTATGTTTACTAAATATTATCCCCAGGCTGTTTTTTTATTGGCTAGATACATTTACATTTGTTGAAAAGCACACTATGGCAGGAAATTCCTTTGGAACCCTATTTAAACTAACCACCTTTGGCGAATCACATGGAGAAGCCATAGGAGGAATTATAGACGGTTGTCCTGCAGGACTTTCATTGGATTTTGATGCTATTGAAAGGGAAATGCAGCGAAGAAAACCCGGACAATCGGCCATCGTTACGCAACGCAAGGAACCGGATTCCGTCCGGTTTTTATCAGGGATTTTTGAAGGGACTACAACGGGCACTCCCATAGGATTCGTGATAGAGAATACCAACCAGAAGTCCAAAGACTATTCCCATATAAAAGATACCTACCGGCCTTCACATGCCGATTATACCTATGACCAGAAATATGGTATCAGGGATTATCGTGGTGGTGGAAGGTCTTCTGCCAGAGAAACGGCTAGCAGGGTAGCAGCTGGCGCCATTGCAAAGCAATTGCTCAAGAACATTACCATTACGGCCTATGTGTCGGGTGTAGGGGATATAATGTTGAACACGCCCTATGCAAAGTTGGATTTTTCCGAAATAGAAAAGAATCCCGTTAGAACGGCCGATGCCGATATGGCTGCTAAAATGGAAGCCTATATCCGTGATATACGAAAGCAAGGCGATACCGTTGGGGGTCAGATCACATGTGTTATTCAGAATGTACCTGTGGGATTGGGCGAGCCCGTATTCGACAAGCTGCATGCCGAGTTGGGGAAGGCTATGCTGTCCATAAATGCTGTTAAAGGCTTTGAATATGGAAGTGGTTTTGCCGGAACTCGACTAAAAGGGAGTGAACACAACGACATATTCAATCCAGACGGAAGCACTCAAACCAATTACAGTGGTGGTGTACAAGGAGGGATTAGCAATGGGGAAGATATTTATTTCAACGTGGCTTTCAAGCCCGTAGCGACGATCATGCAATCCCAAGAAACCATCGATTCCGAAGGCAATAAAGTAGAAATGCATGGGAAAGGAAGACATGATCCCTGTGTGGTGCCTAGAGCCGTGCCCATTGTGGAGGCTATGGCTGCCTTGGTAATTGCCGATTTTTGGTTGTTGAATAGAATTTCGAAAGTATAAAACTAAACATATGAAGAAACTAGCACTGCATTGGAAAATCCTCATTGGAATGGTGCTCGGAATTCTATTTGGATTCTGGATGACAGCTTATTCTTGGGGGCCTGAATTCGTTAAGGATTGGATCAGTCCATTCGGGACAATTTTTGTGAGGTTGTTAAAACTGATTGCCATCCCTCTTATATTGGCTTCACTTATTAAGGGGATTTCCGACTTAAAAGATATATCGAAGTTTAGTAATATCGGTCTAAGGACTATAGGTATATATATTGTAACAACTATTATAGCCATAACCATCGGTCTTATTTTAGTTAATATTATACAACCTGGAGACGGGATTTCGGAGGAAACAGTGGCCAGGCTTTCTAATACTTATGCGGAAGATAGTGGAGTGCAATCGAAAATCACTGAGGCTGGTAAAGATAGAGGTCCGCTTCAATTTTTAGTCGACATGGTTCCGGATAATGCTTTGAAAGCTATGGGAACAAATAGTTTAATGCTTCAAGTGATTTTCTTTGCGATTTTCTTGGGTATATCCATGTTGTTAATCGGAGAAAAGCCAGCAAAACCTTTAAAAGATTTCTTTGACTCTCTCAACGATGTGGTTCTTAAAATGGTAGATCTTATTATGTTAAGTGCTCCCTTTGCAGTTTTTGCATTATTGGCTCAAGTGGTAGTTACAGCAGGAGATCCTGAGATACTGAAAAGGCTACTTTCCTATTCCGGAGTTGTGTTATTTGGCTTAATTCTTATGATAGGCTTCTATGTTACTATTGTCTCTGTTTTTACCAAGAGGAACCCTTTTTGGTTTTTGAATAAGATTAGTCCAGCTCAATTATTGGCATTTTCTACGAGTTCTAGCGCAGCGACCCTTCCCGTAACCATGGAGCGGGTAGAGGAGCATATAGGAGTGGACAAAGAGGTTTCCAGTTTCGTGTTGCCTGTTGGGGCAACCATTAATATGGATGGAACCAGTTTATACCAAGCCGTAGCATCGGTATTTATAATGCAAGTGCTTTGGCCTGAAGGTCTAACAATGGGTAATCAACTCACAATAGTATTAACTGCTCTATTGGCCTCCATTGGCTCCGCTGCGGTACCTGGAGCCGGTATGGTGATGTTGGTGATAGTATTGGAGGCTGTTGGATTCCCACCAGACAAGCTGCCTATTGCTCTGGCACTTATCTTTGCGGTAGACCGTCCCTTAGATATGTGTCGAACCGTGATTAATGTAACTGGTGATGCTACCGTTTCTATGCTCGTAGCGAAATCGGTAGGGAAATTGGGGGAACCCAACGTAAAGGAATGGGACGACCATTATGACGAAGTAAAGTAAAAGAGAAAACCGCTCATTTGAGCGGTTTTTTTATTTATACAATGAAATTTAGTTGTTATCCTTCCTTTTGAATTTCCACACTGTGCGGATATGGAATTTCAATACCGGCAGCATCCAATGCTTCTTTGGCTTTCTCTAAAGTAGTGAAATATACATCCCAATAGTCTTCTACTTTGACGGCAGGACGAACCGCAAAATCTACCGAACTTTCACCCAACGCAGCTACTTCTACCATAGGCGCTGGGTCTGTTAGGACCTTCTCCTGGGAAGTCAATACTTCCATAAGAACTTCTTTGGTCTTCTTAATATCCGCATCATACGAAACTCCTATGGTGTGGAATACTTTGAGCATACCTTCTGCGCTATAGTTGGTTATGTTTCCATTGGAAAGGGCTCCGTTTGGAATGATGACCAACTTATTCTGAGGGGTAATGATTTTAGTAGTAAAGATTTCAATTTCCTTTACCGATCCCAGTTCACCCTGGGCTTCGATGAGATCCCCAATCTTGATGGGTTTAAAAATCATAATAAGGACACCTCCGGCGAAGTTGGCCAAAGACCCTTGCAGGGCCATACCAATAGCCAAACCGGCAGCAGCAAGAACAGCGGCGAAGGAAGTGGTTTCCACTCCTAGATTACCAAGTATGGCGAGAATAAGGAGTACCTTTAGCAACCATCCCAAAAGATTTTTCAGGAACTTTTGAAGGCTTTCGTCATAATTCCGCCGGCTCATGGCAAGGCCAACCACTTTCATGATTCTTTTAATAATCCAGGATCCAATGATCCATATGGCAATAGCTCCAATTACTTTTAATCCGTATTCGGAACCATATTCCACGATTTTATCAATCCATTTTTCTAAGTCCATAAAGTTTGTTTTTTAGAGTCAACCAAAATTAGCAAAAAGAACGGCCTGAAATACTGTTGCTTAGGTTTTTTTAAGCTGCGATTATTACCCATGATCGAAAATCTATTTTCCCTAGTAATTCGCTAGGAAATTTTACATTTTAGAAACATTCAAAAGTTGGTGAATTTGTATTTTTGTACCGACCCTAAACTACTTACTAATGAGAGGATTTTATGCCGTTCTGATGGGGCTTTTCACTCAAGTGATTTTTGCCCAGGTAGGCGTTAATACAACCACCCCGAGCAATGCTTCGGTTCTTGAAGTTGCCGCAACAGATGACAATGTTAATTATGGAGGATTTTTGCCTCCAAGAGTCTCCTTGACCGAACGTGACGCCATTCCTGTAACGGCTGCAGATGATGGTCTTATGGTGTACCTACAAGAAGGAGCTACACGATGTGTGCAGATTTATAATGCAGTGGATGCACAATGGGAAGACGTATTTTGTATGCCCATTACTCCCACAGATCCGTGGATCAATGAAATTCATTACGATAATAACGGTTCTGACACCAATGAAGGTGTTGAAATTGCAGGAGCCGCGGGAACAGATCTTACCAATTGGAGTATTCTACTTTACAACGGAGGAGATGGAAGCGTATACGATACCATAAATCTTTCAGGTATCATAGATGATGAAGGTGCGGGGTTTGGTGCTGTAAATTTTCTGCGTTCAGGAATTCAGAATGGTTCACCAGACGGATTGGCTTTAGTTGACGATATTGGTTCGGTGATTCAGTTCTTGAGTTATGAAGGAAGTTTTACTGCTACTGCAGGAGCTGCTAATGGTATGACATCAGTCGATATAGGTGTGGCCGAAGGAGGCAGTTCACCAGTTGGTGAATCACTTCAGTTAACCGGAACGGGAAGTCAATACTCCGATTTTACATGGTCTGCTGCTAGTCCACATTCTAGAGGAACGATCAATTCTGGACAAACCATAAACTAAGCACGATGAAAAAGATGTTAATTTATGGGCTGTTCTTATTGGGAACAACCTCCGTTTTATCTCAAATTGGCGTCGGAACAACTACTCCCAGTAATGCCGCTGCATTGCATGTGGAAGCCTCCCAAAGCAATAGCATTGGTGTTGGTGGATTTTTAATGCCCGTTGTTACCGAAGCCGAACAGGCATTGATACCTGTTTCAACAAGTGATGACCGTGATGACGGCATGATGGTTTTTGTTAGTGATCCAGGCACAGGAAAGCACTGTTGGGATATATATGATGGGGTAGATCATGTATGGAGAAGCATTAACTGTTTTTCTACCGCTAGTTGTAGCGATGTTCTTTTTGAGGAGGATTTTAATTCTTATGCCAATGGGACCGGAGTCACTGGGGCAAGTTCTTCCAATGGAGATTATCCATCCGGAGTGAGTCAATGGACACTTACCAGTTTTTCGTCTTACGGATCTAGTACACCTGCTTTGCCCGGAACTTTGGCCGATGCGAATGATTACGCCTTGGTAGAATCGGGTGAACTTAGGTTTCGGGATCTCAATGGGGTGTTTCGTTTAGAAACGCAATCGATTAATATTTCAGGGTATACAGACGTGCAAATCTCACTTAATGTTAGGGGGGCAGGGAATTTCGAATATGACATATCCGATCACTCGAGTGATTTCGATTGCGGGGAAACCAATTCAGACTATCTGGACTTGGAATATTCCATAGATGGGGGAGCCTATGTGGAAGTGCCCAACTTTTCATCATTAGGAACAGTTAATCACACCATTGTTTTCGATGAAACCTTTGCTAGTGACGGGAGTCTTGTCAATTTAATGGCAGATATATCGGGGCTCTCAGCCTCAACATTAGTGGTGAGGGTTCGGTTGCAGAATTGGGCCAATACCGAATCTATTTTTATAGATGACCTTATCGTAAGGTGCCGATAGAAAAATAAAAAAAGCGCATTCCGTTTTATCTAATTTGCTATATTTATTTTTCTAAAGAACCAATCTATGAATGTTTGTTTTATCATGTATCCATGGAATGAGATGGATCCCGAAAACGACTCCACTTTGGCACTCATCCAAGAATTAGCAAAAAGAGGCCATGGACTTGCGATAACCACTCCCGCAAACCTAACCATTCGTGATAGTGTAGCATATGCCTTTTGCAGATGCCTGAAACGCGCGGATAAAGTTTCCAATAACTTAAAATCTTTTCACGGTAAGGCGCAGTTTTATGATGAAATGTTGCCCTTGGCAGGTTTCGATGTGATCATTTTGAGGAGCAATCCGCCATTGGATATGATTATGCTGAACTTCCTCGATAGTGTGAAGGACGATGTATTCATTATGAATGATTTGGATGGAATTCGACGGGCAAACAATAAATTGTATACGGCGGTTTTTGAAGATGAAAAGAATGAGATTATTCCACGTACCCATGTTACCAAGAATAAGGAGTACTTAAAGAAGATTATCAAAGAAGGTCCGGACAAAATGATTCTCAAACCCCTTAATGGATTTGGTGGCTCTGGAGTGATCTTAATCGAGAAAAGGGCTATGAAAAGTATTAATTCCCTTTTGGACTTTTATATAAACAACAAAGATGGTTCTTCCAATTATGTCATCCTTCAGGATTATATAGAAGGTGCAGAAATGGGAGATGTCAGAATTTTGCTGCTGAACGGCCAACCCATTGGCGCTATGCGAAGGGTGCCCGGGGAAGAAGACCATCGATCCAACGTTACTGCTGGTGGCCGTGTAGAGAAACACAGTTTGACCAAGGTTGAAAAGGAATTATGTAGAAGAATTGGTCCTAAATTGGTGAAGGACGGTCTCTATTTTGTCGGTATCGATGTTATCAATGGTAAACTCGTAGAGGTGAATGTCATGTCGCCTGGAGGGATTACCTACATCAATAAGGTGTACAAATCACGAGTTCAGGAAAAGATCATCGACTTTGTAGAGGATAAGGTAGAAGAACGTGTGTTGGCTTTTGAACGCAGGCAAAAGCTGCGGAAACATGTGAGCGACGCCTAATGTAATTGCACCGTATGCAGAGACTTTCCATTACAGAAATTATCCGGAGGATAGAATCCGAAGAGCTTTTCGAAGCCGTTGCCAGCGATTATTCCTTTACACTAAAAATAGATGCCTACGAACCTTATGTCTGTGGAGCGGTGCATGACGGACATCAATTTAGACGGGAATTATGGGAAAATTGCCTACACACCGAATACGATCGGTGGTTCGAAGAGGATCCATGCACCAAGGAATTCGTAAAATCACATCCTATTGTAATTGCAGGTTGTGATAGTCGTTTTGAATATGATCTAAACCGTGATCCCGATAATGCCATCTACGAAGATGCCTGGGGAAAGCAACTATGGAAACAACCATTACCCAAAGATCAAAAGGATAGAAGTTTGTCCAAGCACACTTCGTTTTACAATGTAGTGCACGCCCTCATTGAAAAACTGGAGTCAAAATTTGGAGTTTGTGTGGTCTATGATATGCACAGTTATAATTGGAGACGTTGGGATCGGGAAGTTCCTGTAATCAACTTGGGGACGGCCAATGTGGACGAAACCCGATTCGCAAATGAAATTGAATCCTGGCGTGATTCATTGTCTAAACTGCAATTACCGCATGAAATAGTTGCAACTTCAAAAATCAATGACACATTTCAAGGAAATGGGTATTTTTTAAAATTTATTACCAAAAACTTTAAAAATACCTTAGTTTTGGCGACTGAGTTTAAGAAAATATATTGTGACGAGATAGGACAAACAATTTACCCAGAGGTGGTTGCGGCCATTGAAGAACAACTCAGGGTAAAAGTAAAGGAGCATGCTCGTGCTTTTTATACGGTCCACAACATGTAGTATGACGTACCCGGAAACCATTGTAAACACACACCCCAATCTATTTAAGATCGATACCAATCTGGATCGGTTGGTGAAGAAAATTGAACTGCTCAACTATATTAACCCTATTAATATAGAACAGGAGAAGCGTAACTTCTTTTCATCCAAATACAATGTTAGCCCCAATTTTAAGTATCGTAAAATTGATTTCGATGCCCATAAATTGCAGCAGGAACTTTTTTCTCAGGACATCGATAGTATTAAGGATGAAGAAACCCGCGCCTTTTACAGGGATGTGATTTATGATTACTCTGGATTGATTGAGTGTATTGAAACCATTGGGAAAGGGTCTAAATTCTACTATAATTCTTTAAAATCCTTTGGTACACCCAATGAAAAGGATGTTGAAAACGCAAAATTCATACTGCATTTCAAGGACGAGGCTTATAATCAGGAAATGTTTCCGGTTTTTAACGCTACCGAAGCGTCTCAGTACTTTGAAGAATTCACAAAACGATACGAGTTTCCGTTCAAGTTAAAATTTTCGAATAAGATTTCGGCAGCAGCCATGGTACAGAACAACACCCAAACCATGTTGCTGAAGAAGAATCATCGCTTTAGTGCCAATCAGTTAAAAGTATTGGCCAACCATGAGATCGGTGTGCATTTGGTGACCACTTATAATGGAATGGAGCAACCCTTGAAGATTTTCAAAAATGGATTTCCAATGAATGTGGAAACCCAGGAAGGTTTGGCTGTGTTTAGCGAATACATGAGCGGTTGCTTAACACTTTACCGCCTTAAGGAGCTTTCGTATCGGGTTTTGGCTATTGATAGTTTGCGTAAAGGAGGAAATTTCTGCGATACGTTCGATTTATTGCACAATCAGTATAAGTTGAATAGGGAAGAGGCCTACAACATTACACTGCGCGCCCATCGTGGCGGAGGCTTTACCAAGGATTACCTTTATTTAACGGGACTGAAAAAGATTTACGATTTCTATCAAAAAGAAAAGAACTTGGATAGCCTGTTAGCCGGAAAGGTAGCATTAGAGCAGATTGAAATCGTTAGGAAATGGCAAAAAGAAGGTATTTCCGAGCCCATTGCCTTTAAGAACTTTGCATTCGATAAAAACGAAAACGCAAATACTACCCTAGAGTTTATTCTTCAAAATTTGAAATAAGGGATTAAAGAAACTTAGATCGTAATTCCGGAGTGGGAATCATGCAGCTCTCTTTTTTTCCGTACCACTTGTATCTATTTCTTGCTACCCAATCGTACACCCAATTTCTAATAAAAGGAGGTACAATCATGAATGCCATCATAAGGGGATAGGCTCCGCCTAAATACTTTGAAACACGAAGGGCAGCGGTAGATTTGGTATAAGCTTTACCATTTTCAATAAAAATGATGGAATCCACTTTATCCGTATCGATCCCATGGTGGCTTATCAATTCCTGGCCGATATCACTTTGCAAAGCAGCAAATTTGAACCGGTTTTTCTTATCCCGCTTTATGACAAAGGTTACCGAGGAGTTACATAGGTTACAAACCCCATCGAAAAGAATGATTCTTTGATCCAAGAAATTTGTTTATTTGTGAATACAAAGATAAGGGCCGCAGAATTATAATGCGTGAAAATGCAGTTAAAATATAAGTCGCCCATATGGGTGTGTTAGTAGCAATATAGCGCAATTTCAATGTTACGGTAAAAGCATACTTTGCTTACTTATTTCCTACTAAAGTAATATTTAAGTAAGTGGTATTCACATTACAAACGGCTATTTCCCAATAATTTGCTACTCATTATTAGGATTAACATTTAATATTCAATTGCCCCATGAATAAAATGCTACGCCCCTTAGCAATATGTCTTGTATGCTATTTTTCATCCCACGCTCAGGTTGGAATCAACACTACAGATCCTGAAGGTATGATCGATATCGTAAGTACAAATCAAGGATTGTTGATGCCGAGAGTGGCCTTAACCGATACAACAGTTGAAGCACCTGTTTTAAATAACTCTTCCAAAGGACCCGATCTAGCCAACGGTACGATGGTGTATAACACCAATACGGTTAATGATGTTTTTCCTGGATATTATTACTGGGAAACCGACCGTTGGATACGAACCGATGGCAGAGGCAAGCAATTCATTACAGTAACATTACCAGCCTTGGTTAATAACAATATGGATTTCTCTTTAACCACATCCAACCACTACATTGATATTTTCCGTTTGGATAGAACCCCCAATACCGATGTTGATATCTCGGGAATTGATGGAGGTGTTCATGGAAAGACCATTCAAATCTATAATCTGTCAGATACCTATCAGATAACCATGTTGAGTGAAAGTAATTCACCTGCATCGAATGCCGAAAACCGTTTTTTTCTGGATCAAGATGTGATATTAAAACCAGGAAGAGGAACCATACTCGTCTACGATGGGCTGGTACAGCGGTGGATTGTCTTCCGCGGTGATAATTAATAGGTCGAAAACATAGGATGGGATCCCCATGATTGCCTCATCCCAATACCTAGCTTTTGTTAGATGCCCATGTTCATAGCATGGGCTTTTTTGATTACTTCCGAGTAGGTGAAATCTGGAAAAATAACACGTGTCCATACTTTGTCCATGCCTGTTTTTAGGAAGGTTTGGTGTCCATAAATACTTTTGGGGTGTTGAATCTCAATAACATAAATTATGAAAACCAAAAACGTTTTATTACACATGAAAAAAGGTGTGTACTTAGTACTTGCATTGGCACTATTAGGTTCATGCAGTACAGAAGATGATGGCGGCGGAGAGAACCCACAAGCCAATGACATTACGCAATACATTCTTAGTCTTACGTATGATCCTGATGCCTTATTGAATGTACAGGATACCGGTGGACTTGCCAGCGAACGAACCGTTATCGAAGAGGTGGAAACAACTTCGTCTCCTAATCAAGGAACAGTTGTAGAATGTCAAGTCGCTGACTATAGCTTAGAATCAAACTTCGACGATGTTGCCATTTTACGCCCAACCAATGGTATTATCTATCCAGGTGCCTTGGTCGTGGGAAATCAAGGATTGTTAGATGGTGCCCCAGATCCTTTTGCTGTGGATCGGTCACCGGCCACCCTTCGCTTAGATTTACCCGGCATTGGCACCAATGGAAACATCACAATTGATAATCCCAATCAGAATTCGGAGGTACAGGCCGGAATTGATGAAGCTTTGGAGTGGTGGAATGACAATGCCTATGAAGAAGGTTATGTGAACGCGGCCAATTCTACCTATCAGGCAGCCACTTCCTATTCATCCACACAATTGAGTTTGGATATTGGTTTAAATGCCGAATGGGCCACAGGAGCCATAGCTTCCCAATTTGAATTCGAATCCAACACCGAAAGGCGTGTGGCTTCTATGGCTTTTAAGCAGGTGTTTTATACCATAACCATGGATACACCTTCCTCCCCAGGAGCTGTATTTGGCAGTTCGGTGGGGCTGGATCAAGTTCAATCGATTATGACGGCTTCCAATCCGCCGGCTTATGTGGCCTCAGTTTCATATGGGCGTATTATCATGGTGCGCATGGAAACCACCAATATGGATACCTCGGTGAGTCTAGATGCTGTGTTGGAATACAGTAGCGGCCTTAATAGTGGAACGGGTGAGGTAAATGCAACCTATGATGAAGTGATTCAGAATTCCAGTATCAATATTGTTACCATTGGAGGAAATGCCGAAGTAGCCACAAGTGCTGTGGATGCTGCCAATATAGACGATGGCCCCGGAGGATTGAATTATATTGTGACGGGCGAAAATGCTGTATACAGCAGAAACAACCCCGGCGTTCCGATTGCGTATACCATTCGTTATTTAAAGGATAATTCCTTGGCTAAAATGGGATACACGACCGATTATAGAATAGAGGACTGCGGAAGTTATGGGTTTTCCCATGACGAAGTGACCGTGGAAAACGATTCTTTCCACGATACGCGCTTCCGTTTCAAATATCGTGGACAGGATTCAGAGTTCATCTACTACAGTTCATACTACGAGTTAAACCAAGGTGATGTGCTAAGTAGAACACCTCCATCAGGAGGGCATGATGTTGAGGTGGAGTTTGAATACCAATATGGTGCTGGTGGATGGAACTTCATCGACGACTATACCATAGGGTATAATTATTCTGAACGATGTTACATTTTCACGGGTGGAGATATCTTTGGCGGACCTTCAGAAATTGATCAAGTAAGCTGTAATTAATTCCCTAAAATTGTTTGTAGACAGTCAGTACCTTAAGTTGTAGATTCAGCAACTTGGTGCTGGCTGTTTTCGTTATTTGGAATTCGTCGATGATTATAAAATATTCCCGGAATCAAACCAAAACATTATTGTTTTTCCATTTTTTCATAATCCACGCGTGCTTTTGCAACACCTTCCGAACTTGAATCGAGATAGAGCTCTTGTCCTTTGAGAAGTTTCACTTTTTTAGTTTCCCCTTTGGCAACAGGAATGGACTTTATAATTTCACCCTTCTTTTGAATTCGAATGGAAAATTCCCGAGTCCCAAAATTTTCTACCACAGCATAACAATCCTCTCCAGCATAGGGGTTAATGGTTCCGTCCTGTCCCGGCCCTTTCCCCGTCATTAGCATACTTTGAGAGGGGTCAAGATCGAACTCTTCTTGCGCCAATAATTCAAATTGAGTGCACAAAGTAAAGCAACATAGTAAAAGTAAATACTTCATTTTTATTATTATATAATTCATTTTAGTCACGGGTGCAGTTGTCTTTTAGTACCTCCAAGGCTTTTGAAAACGTTTTGGTCATATATTCCAAGTGCTCATCCATGATGTCAATTTCCACGATGAGGGTGTTGGTGTTGTCTCCTTGTTCAATGTTGTAGGTCTCTGTCGCGCCCGACCATTTTTTGGTTTCTTCATCTATGGGCTGTTCTTTTTTATCCACCACATTTCCAAGGTGTTTAAACTGAATGAATTCATTAGGGATGTGTTTTTCGATCCTACTATAGATGCCACTGCCGTCGGGAACAAGGAAATGCACGTTGCTGCCTTCTTTCCAACCATCGGAAACCGCATACGAGCCTTCATAAAAAACTCCCGTCCATTTGCGATACGCTTCATCATCCCATAACGCCTTCCAAATTACTGACTTGTCTGCCTTGATGTCTATTCTGAATTCCTCTCGAGTCATAACAGTTTTATTATTCCATAATAGGTTAGCGGGTAGTGGCTTAGTGAAGATAGCAAATAAAAAGGTATGGTAACATCGCTGGATGCACGTTAACTTCAACTTAATAACTGATGGAATTCTAGTTAGGAGACCTTTTCCAATTCTTCCAAACTAACATTGGTAGTAAACATGCCATAGTTAACAATCGCCTTTTTCTTCTCAATACTGTCTATGGTACCTATGGCTTTACCATCGATCATACGCACACGATCCCCAATTTTTAAGGCGACTTTTGGTTTTGGGGGAGGTGCCTTTTTGGCTTCGGCCTTTTCCTTTTTCTTCTTTTTACGGATTTGAGCTACCTTTTGCTCTACTTCCTGGCGAATGGCATGTTCCTTGGCCTTTTCTACTTTCTTCTTTTCCTTGGGTTTGGGAATGGCTTTCTTTCGTTTGCTGTTTTCCACCATGACCAATTTCATGAGCTCGTCCAGCAAGCGTTTCTTCTGTTTATTGTTAAAGTAGTTATTGGCCAGTGCATCAAACTTTTTACCTAATTGAATGAGTCTTTGATTGGCATCGAAGATTTCCTGATAGCGTTCCAGTTTTTCCTGAGCTTTGGCATTGGTGATTTCCAATTGTTTGCTTTCTTCACGTGCTTTTTCTTCCTTGGTTTTTAAAGAAGCAGAGGTCTTGCGAAGATGGGAACGCTCTTTTTGCAGGTTGGCTATGGTTTTATCGAATCGAACCTTGCCACGTTCTATCTTTTTCTTC
The DNA here is from genome assembly GCA_019634365.1 of Flavobacteriaceae bacterium. Lineage (GTDB taxonomy): Bacteria > Bacteroidota > Bacteroidia > Flavobacteriales > Flavobacteriaceae > Aureisphaera. The sequence goes on from JAHQVM010000081.1 coordinate 23,842, forward strand.
GATTTATTGATGAGGCTATAGGGTATGCCGTTTTTCTGAGCTACCTCGAAGGTGAACGAACTCCCAGCTTCTCCCAGTTGGAGCTTGTACACAGGTTCCAGACTTCTACTGTCGAATTGCATATTGGCATTGGTAGCATGCGGCAGTTCCGAAGCCAAAAGCTTCAGATTGGTGTAGTGTGTTGTAATGATACCAAATGCCTCACGCTCATAGAATACTTCCAAGAAAGTTTCAGCCAATGCGCCTCCCAATTCAGGATCACTTCCGGTTCCAAATTCATCAATAAGAAAAAGTGTGTTCTGGTTACACTTTTTTAGGAATTGGTTCATTTTTTTAAGCCGGTAGCTATAGGTGCTCAAATGATTTTCTATCGACTGGTTATCTCCAATATCGGTAAGGATACGATCAAAGAAACAGAATTCACTCAGAGGATCTACTGGAATCAACATCCCACTTTGTAGCATCAATTGCAATAAACCAACTGTCTTGAGGGTGATGCTTTTTCCTCCGGCATTGGGACCTGAGATCACAATAATCCTATTTTCTGGATGCAATGCGATGGTTTGGGGAAAGGTCTTTTTTTTCTGTGCCTTATTGGCCATTAGGAGCAGGGGATGGTAGGCATCTTTAAGATATAAACGCTTATCTTCAGTAAGAATGGGCAAACACCCTTGCATTCCGATTGCATACTTGGCTTTGGCGTGCCAAGTGTCTACAGTTACCAAATATTCCTGATATTGTTGGAGTAACTCCTGATACGGACGAACATATTCTGTCAGTTCCTTGAGGATGCGTTTTATTTCTTCCAATTCCTCATGCAATAAATTGCTGAGTTCGTTGGCGTATTCCAAAGTCTCTTGGGGTTCCATATAAACAATGCTCCCAGTTTTGGAAGTTCCCAATACCGCTCCTTTGATTTTTTTACGGTGCATGGCTCGTACAGCCAAAACCCTACGATTGTCAACAACAGACTCACGGATTTCGTCCAAATAGTCCTGCTGGGCATAACGGGAAAGTGCTTTGGAAAAAGAAGAATTGATCCGGCCTTTCACCACGTTTAAACGCTTTCGGATGGCGGCCAGTTCTGTAGAAGCTTCATTTTTTACATCACCATACCGATCGAACACTTTGTGTATGGCATCCGAAATAAGACTGGTGTAAGTGATTTTCTCGGAATACGAACTCAAATACACGTAAAACTCTTCATACTTCTTGAAAAATTTAAGCAGCGTCTTAATGGTTTCGGAAACAGAAAGAATACGACGAAAACCTGATACTTCCAAGGTGCTGTTTTCTATAGCCAGCAACTTTAATTCATTGCTTATGGCTTCGAATCCATGGTTGGGTATGCCATTGTCGTTGTCGAAAGAGGCAGTAAATTCACGAACCCTATGCAGTTCACCCAAGATTTCTTCAGTATCGGCAAAAGGAACGATGGCCAAAACGGATTCCTTTCCCAATTCGGTAATGCAATGTTCAGAAAGTTGTTGCAGTGCCGTTGGGAATTCAAGATCTTGAAGTGTTTTTGGATCAATCTTGATCATGAATGGGTCGTATTGCCTAGGGTTTTTATTGTAATTTTACGAGCGCAAAAGTACAAATAATGTCAGTAATCATAGAACCCTCTTGGCACGATAAATTAGCATCCGAATTCGAATTGCCTTATTTCAAAAGCTTAATTCAGTTTGTGAAGTCCGAATATAAGATGCATACGTGTTATCCTCCTGGCAAGCAGATTTTCTCGGCCTTCGATCATACTCCCTTTAATATGGTGAAAGTGGTCATTATTGGTCAAGATCCCTATCATGGCCACGGGCAGGCCAATGGACTCTGTTTTTCGGTTGCTGATGGAATTCCGCATCCACCTTCTTTACAAAATATCTTTGGGGAGTTAAAAAATGACTTGGGCGTTGAAATTCCCCATAGCGGTAATCTTGAGCGGTGGGCTTCACAGGGTGTACTATTATTAAATGCAACCTTGACTGTAAGGGCGCATACGGCTGGAAGCCACCAAAGAAAAGGATGGGAACAGTTTACGGATGCTGTTATCCACAAGTTGTCTTCAGAAAGGGAAGGTTTGGTCTTTTTGTTGTGGGGTGGTTATGCAAAGAAAAAAGGGGCCAAGGTAAATGGTCATAAACACAAAGTTTTAGCAAGTGGACACCCGTCACCATTAAGTGCCAATAGGGGATATTGGTTTGGCAACCAACATTTCAGTCAAACAAATGAATATTTAGAACAAATAGGGGAGACCCCTATTTCGTGGTAAGTATATTTACGACGTTAAAACGTCTATTCTTCGGCGGGTACTTCAGGCTCGGTTACTTTGTTGCAGCTAAATTGCAACAATAAGAAGTTGATCGCTAGCAAAGTCCCCAAAACTATTAGAAAGGTTGTCATACTTCTTGGTTTTACAAAAGTAAGACGCTAGGTTGCAGGAAAGGTTGCGCTTTATTATAAAAAAATCAGAAAGAATATAATAATTGAGAGCTATCTATCTTTTTTTCAATGAGTTCCAGTTGTAATAATTTTTCCTGAACAGCCTCTACCTGTGCCACACTTAGATTGTTTTGCGACCATTCGGTTAAAGAAAGCCATTCTTGTACATCCTCTAGTTGTTGTTCATACCGGTTAGCAATCATACGATCTATGGAAGGAATATTTTTAAATTCAAGCGTCGTGTTATTGATGATTTCCAGGATGGCCTTAATGCTTTCTGGATCCTCTTCCAGGATGTCCTCTCGAATAGCAATAACGAAACAGGGCCAAGGAGTGGGGCATTCGCCAACCAAACGAAAAGGACCGTTGTCCACGTAGGGTTTGGTGGTAAATTTTTCCCACATAAAATAATCTCCGGTTCCTTCGGGAAGGGATTTTAAGGCACCATCCAGGTTTTTAATCACTTCAAAAGCGAGGTCGTTTTCCGTATCCCATCCATGATTTTCTGCATTTACATAAGCCATTAA
>JAHQVM010000082.1 GCA_019634365.1 Flavobacteriaceae bacterium
GGCCAATGCCTCCCAAGATTTTCTGGATAGGGTTCCCATGGAAACGCACTACGAATTCTTGGGAAAAATGAAAAAACGATTGGAAGGCAGTAAAATTTCTGGGATTTTAATTGAAGACAATGCCTTAATCGCAGAAATTAATAGTCCAAGTGAATCTTTGCGCATGATTCTTACCCTTTCCGAATTGGAACCGGGAGCATTATTATTGGACGGAATTAAACTGGAGTAAAAGAACTAATTTGAAACAAAGTATCAACCATATTAACCTATTTTTAAACTAAAGTGAATGGAACGACTTACCAACAAAGAAGAAGAAGTGATGCAGGCCCTTTGGGCACTGGAAAAGGCTTTCGTAAAAGAAATTATAGAACGCCTAGAAGGTGAGAATCACTACAACACCATTTCAACGATCGTACGCAATCTGGAAGAAAAAGGCTTTGTTTCCTATAACGCATTTGGTAAAACGCATCAGTACTATCCAGTGGTTAGTAAGGAAGCCTACGCCAAGAAATTCATGAACATCGCTTCACAGCGGTTCTTCAACAGTAGTTACAAAAGCATGGTATCCTTCTTTGCGAAAGAAGAAAAGATAAGTGCCGAAGAACTAAGGGAAATATTGGAAATCATCGAAAAAAAGAAATAACATGGAATTCTTACACCACCTATGGCAATCGGCAATTGTACTTTCCATGTTTTATGGAGTTTATGTACTGTTCTTACGAAAAGACACCTTATTTGTCGCCAAACGACATTATTTTCTGGTTGGAATCTTGGTAGCGGCTTTATTTCCATTTGTCGAAATTACCCAAACCATTCGCATGGAAACGCCCATAGTTTCGGAAAGCCCAATCATTGCTAACAGCCTACCGCCCATTAGCGAGATGACTGCACAACCGGCTGTTGTTGAAAACCCTATCGATTGGACATCTGTTTTTTTGGCCATCTACTTCCTTGGAGTTTTGGTTTTGTTGGTACGCATGGCCATACAATGCCTAAGCCTAATGCGACTCATCCACTCCAACCGAATCCATAAAAAAGGGAACTTTCGTTTTGTAAAAGTATCGGATCCTATATCGCCCTTTTCTTTCTTTCGATATATCGTGTACAATCCAGAACTACACTCACAAGAAGAATTGGAAATGATTCTTCAACACGAAAAGATTCATGTGGCCCAGTGGCACTCATTGGATATTTTACTCGGAAATTTCATGCAGATTGCGCAGTGGTTAAATCCATTTTCATGGTTGTACAAAAGGAGCATGGAAGAAAACCTGGAGTTCATTGCCGACGGCAAAACCGTGGATCGGGTGGCCTCCAAAAAACAATACCAACTCACCATGGTGAAGACATCGGCAGCCTGGCATGCCCCTTCACTTACCATTCAATTTTATCAATCATTCATCAAAAAACGAATCGTTATGTTAAACAAGCAGCATTCAAAAAAGCGAAATGCTTTAAAGGCCATGATTATTTTACCCCTTCTGGCCATTTTCCTTTGGGGATTCAATGTAAAACAGGTCGTACAATATCAAGAACCTGAATCCAAAACTTCGGTTGTGGTCGATACCACCGAGAGCACAATGCCATTCATTACTGAAACACCCGAAGAAGAAGAAATAGAAGAAGAGGAGGAAATTGCCGAAAGTCCTGCTTTCGATCTGCCGGACACCGAAGTCGAAGCAACCGCCGAACCCCAAGAAGTTCCCAATACGCTCTACATCATCAATGGAAGGGAGATCAGAAAAAATGAATTGCCCGAAAATCAAGAAATAAGTATCCAAGGCAGCATTGAAGTTTACGAACCTGAAGAGGCCGTCGAAATTTATGGTGCCAAAGGCAGTGAAGGTGTTATTGTCATTGAAGGTAATGTAAGCCCTACCCTAGCCCGGACCGAAAGAGTTGAAAGAACGGAGAGCAATGAAAGAATGGAAACGCCACTAAGACAAGTAGCTCAATTCCGTTATCGGATTCACAAAAATTCCACCGATAGCGAATTAAAACGTATAAAGGACGAGCTAAGGGAGGAACATGATATCGATTTAAGCTATACCGTAGTACGGAATGGAAGTGGTGAGATCACCTCCATTAATATGAGCTATTCGGGAGATCGTCGAAATGGATCTTACAATGTTTCTGAAGACGACGACACCCCTATCGAGGAATTTGAATTCTATATGTTGGATGATGGCGAAACCGGATTTTATTCAGAAGCCAGTCGCTTACGTCGTGAAGAAAGAATGAGAGCCCGTTTGGCAGAGATGGAAGAACGGCAAGTAGAGCGCTTAGCCCGCCGAAGTGAAGAGCTTACGGCCCGTGTAGAAGAGAGGGAACGCAGAGTAGAAGCCCGAGGAGAAGAAGCCAAAGCACGCACTGCCGAAATGAAAGAACGGAGCAAGGAAATGAAGGAGCGTCAGAAAGAGTTGCGCAATGAAATGAAAGAGAGAAGAAAGGAAGTCAAAGAGCGCAGCAAAGAAATGCGCGACAGAACCAGGAGTCTGGCTCGCAGTGGGAGTGGTGAAAATGTATATGTTTTCAGCGATCACGATCGATATGTACGCATTCATAAAAACACCTCGGATACTGAATTGGAAAACATGAAGAGTGAAATGGCAGCAAAAGGGGTCACCTTCAATTATAAAAAAGTAAAACGAAACTCCCGCGGAGAAATCACCTCTATCAAAGTAGAGGTAAAAGATGGCAAGGGCCGATCACAGACATCGATTCGATCGGACACGGACCATCCCATAGAAGAAATGATTATTGAATACTAAACGCTCCCTTCTCATTTTGGCCCTCGCGAAAGCGGGGGTTTTTTATTTCGTATTTTTGAATATGAAGAAATCCATTTTCAAAGCATTGGCCAAATTGAACAAAGCGGTACTCCCTAGCTTTACCAAACGGCAATTGGATCTAGCCAAAGCCAATAAACTGCAATTGGCCCTATTTGGATACCGTTTGTGGGTCACTAAAAATTCGTTGGATTAATACTGAAGTACAGACGCTACTTCATATTTCTTTAAACGCTCGCTGCCATGCAGAAAATCGAGCTGCATGATGAAGTTGCATTGAACAATTTCACCTCCTAGTTTCTCAACCAGTTTGCACACTGCTTTGGCAGTTCCACCCGTGGCAAGAACGTCATCATGAATCAATATGCGTTCCCCTTTATCGATGGCATCCTCATGGATTTCGAGAACATCCCAACCGTATTCCAATTCATACGGTTCCTTAAGGGTAGCTGCTGGAAGTTTGCCTGGCTTACGAACCGGAACGAAACCTGCACCTAATTTTTGAGCCAATAGCATGCCGAAGAAAAAACCCCTGGACTCCACCCCAACAACTTTATCGATCGCTTTGCCCTGCGTAAGTGCCACCAATTGTTCCAAGCAAGCCTCACTGGCCTTAGCATCACCCAACAAAGGAGTGATATCCTTGAATACAATTCCGGGCTTCGGGAAATCCGGGATCATTCGTATGTAATCTTCTAAATCCAGCATGGTTAAAATTAGGCATTAAAAAATTGTTGACAAGGCAAAAGCTTCGCTTTTACCACTGCCCACAATCTAAGGGTATTTGGAATTGTGTTATTATTCGCGCTCAAAAACAATGGCCGCAAAACCAATAGCAAAGCATAATAACAAACTCCAGAAAACGATGGCTCCTACTCCCATAGTCCTAAGTTAGGAAAATAATTTTAATCTGGGACTAACCTCCTGATTTCCTCAAATCATAAATTTTGTTTAACTTTTTTATTATTTTGTTAAACATTCGTATCTTTAGGTCATAATAAAAGACTATGGCTCAGAAGAAAAAAATTACTTCAAAACATCTCATTTCCATCTTCATGGAATATGTATTGGAACATGGGGAATCCCCTAAATCGGTGTATGCCTTCGCTAAGCACCATAGCTTCGATGAATCGGAATTCTATCAATTCTTTGGAAGCTTTGCGGCACTAGAAAAAGGTATATTTCAGGCATTTTTTGAAAGCACCATCGAAACCTTAGAAAAAAGTAAGGATTATGCAACGTATGATACCCGAAACAAATTACTCAGCTTTCATTACACCTTTTTCGAATTGTTAACTGCCAATCGCAGTTATGTATCGCATGCATTACCCAAGGGGAAAAGTCCGATGAAATCCATGGATCTCCTTTCACATCTCCGTAAGTCCTACATGGAATACATAGAAAGCTTAGATTTTGGATTGCCTTCACTGAAACAGGAATCACTACACCGATTGCAGATGCGATCCCTAAAAGAATCCGCCTGGGGACAGCTTATGCTCACCTTAAAGTTTTGGATGGACGACACCTCCCCTGCCTTTGAAAAAACAGATATTTTCATCGAAAAATCGATCAATGCAAGTTTGGATATCCTGGACATCACTCCCTTGAGAAGTGTATGGGATTTCGGGAAGTTCCTGTTCAAGGAAAAAACACCCTTTGCATCATGAAGACACTAGATTCCATTCCCACCTCCAAGATTCAACGGGCTGGCAAATTAGTTCAGACCGGTGCTAAAGTTGGTGTGAATTACATAAAGTATTACGGTGACAAATTGCTCAACACCAATGAAGATGCGAAAGAAAGGCTGAATCAAAACAATGCTTCAGATATCTACGATGGCCTGAAGCAATTAAAAGGAAGTGCCTTGAAAGTAGCCCAAATGCTAAGCATGGAAAAAAGCATACTTCCTCAAGCGTATGTGGAGAAGTTCTCGTTGGCACAATTTTCTGTACCACCACTATCACCGGCATTGGTGATTAAAACATTCAAAAGGTATTTTGGGAAACATCCCGATACCATTTTCGACACCTTCGATTCCCAATCGGTAAATGCGGCTAGTATCGGGCAGGTTCATTTGGCCGAGAAAAACGGAAAAAAACTGGCGGTCAAAATTCAGTATCCTGGTGTTGCCGAAAGTATCGCCACCGATTTGGCCATGGTAAAACCCATCGCTATCAAAATGTTCAACATAAAGGGGAAAGATTCCGATAAATATTTCAAGGAGGTAGAAAACAAGCTGGTAGAAGAAACCAATTACATTCTCGAGGTAGAGCAGAGCCAAGCCATTGCAGAAGCCTGTAAGCATATTCCAAACCTCCGATTTCCTGATTACTACAAAGATCTATCCTCAGAAAGGATCATCACCATGGATTATATGGAGGGCGAACACCTTTCAGAATTTGTCGCCTATAATACCGATGAAAAGAGCTCACAGAAATTGGGTCAGGCCCTTTGGGATTTCTATATGTACCAGATGCATCAATTGCGGAAGGTACATGCGGATCCGCATCCAGGAAATTTCTTGGTATCCAAAGACAAAGAGTTAATCGTTTTGGATTTTGGTTGTATGAAAGAAGTCCCAGACGACTTTTACAAACCCTATTTCGAATTGGCTCAGGAAGAAAGTCTATCCAACAAGGAGCTTTTCAATGAAAAGTTGTACGAGCTCGAAATATTGAAACCAGAAGATTCACCTCAAGAAATTGCCTTTTTTACTGCGATGTTCCATGAGATGTTGAGTATTTTCACTAAACCCTTTCATACAGATGTCTTCGATTTTTCTGATGCAGCATTTTTCGGAAAAATTGCTGAATTGGGTGAAAAGTACAGCAAGAACACAGAGTTGCGAAAAATGAACGGGAACCGCGGCTCGAAGCATTTTATTTACATCAATAGAACCTTTTTCGGACTTTATAACTTGATGTTCGACCTAAAAGCCAAGGACATAAAGATCAACAATTTCAAGCAGTGGATCTAAGGCACAATGAAACGATATCATGAAAATTCTCATTACAGGTACAACGGGTTATATCGCCAAACGCTTGGCGCTACAACTCTTGGAGGGAGGTCATGAATTAGTTTGTTGTGTTCGGGATATGAACAGGATTCCCGATGAAATCGAAAACCATCCTTCTGTGGATTTCCTGAAGGTAGATTTTTTGGCAATTGAGGATGTTCAGTTTCCGGTTAATATTGATGCTGCTTATTACCTTATTCATTCCATGGCAACCACTTCGGAAGACTTTGAAAGTCTGGAAGAGACCTGTGCCCGGAACTTTAAATTCCTTATTGAAAACACCCAATGCAAACAGGTCATTTATTTAAGCGGTATTGTTAACGACCGTTCACTTTCCAAGCATTTGCGGTCACGCTATCAGGTGGAGGAAATCCTAACAAGTGACCGGTATGCCCTAACTACCTTTCGGGCGGGTATTATTGTGGGAAGTGGCAGTGCTTCCTTCGAGATCATCCGCGATATCGTTGAAAAACTCCCAGTGATGGTTACCCCAAAATGGTTGCACACACGGTCGCAGCCTATAGCCATTAGGGATGTCCTCACCTATCTCTCGGCTGCTTTAGGTAAAAAAGAATTGCATGACCGTTCCTTTGATATTTGCGGCCCCGAAGTCCTATCGTACAAGCAAATGCTGCATCAGTTTGCTGAAGTGAGAGGCCTAAAAAGATATATTCTCACCCTACCTGTGTTATCACCCAAATTATCTTCCTATTGGCTATACTTTGTTACATCTACCTCTTTTCCGTTGGCTTCGGCTTTGGTAGACAGCATGAAGGTAGAAGTTATTGGTAAGCCCAATGAACTTGACAAAATCATAAACATTGTACCACTCACCTACAAGGAAGCGGTAACAAGGGCCTTTCAAAAAATTGAACAAAATGCTGTGATTTCAAGCTGGAAGGATGCTGTAAGCAGTGGTGTTTTTCGAGATCAATTGGCAAAGCACATAGAAATCCCCACGTACGGATGCTTTAAGGATATCCGCTCCCGTGAAATTCATGACGAAAATTACACTTTGGATAAAATATGGAGCATTGGAGGGAAAAATGGGTGGTACAGTTTTAATGGACTTTGGAAAATGAGGGGATATGTAGACAAATTGTTTGGTGGTGTCGGATTAAGAAGAGGGCGCACCCATGAATCCTATTTAGAACCGGGAGATCCTTTGGATTTCTGGAGGGTTTTGCTCGCCGACCGCAAACAAAAGCGTCTGCTGCTTTTTGCCGAAATGAAACTACCCGGAGAGGCTTGGCTTGAATTTAAAATAGCAAAAGACAAATTATATCAACGCGCAGTTTTTCGCCCCAAAGGGGTATGGGGACGGTTGTACTGGTACTTGGTATTACCGTTCCATGCCTTCGTTTTCAGGGGGATGATAAACGCTTTGGTATCGAAAAAATAAATTGAAAAAGCA
>JAHQVM010000008.1 GCA_019634365.1 Flavobacteriaceae bacterium
CCCTGTTTTATTATTTTACATGGAACATTTTTCTCAGAGAAACGGGTTTTCCGGATTGGGTAAACCCTTCGAGCGAAATTTCATAAATACCTGCGTTATCCGATGTGTAAAATTCCCATACGCGCTCCCCTTCCATAATTTCCGCATTGGGTTCCCAGAGCAACTGACTCCTAAAATCTGGAATGCGCTGCGCTTTACCCATATCATATCGCTGCTGGAAATAGGACTTCTTAGGCTGTGCCGTAAATAAATTAACTTTTGAGACGTAACCTTCGTTAAGGGACTCGTAGAAATCCCCAGTGAGCGTTTCAACCGTGATAACTCCCTGAAAAACATCTGCCCCCAAATAATATTTATCCCTAACGATACTTATGGATTTTATTTTTCTGGAAGGATACTCGAGAAGTTTCTGTTGGTCTTGAAGAATGATCCCATCTACAATGATCAGTGGATCAAAATCTGAGACCAAGGTATTTTCATAGGGTCTAACCGAAAAAACCGTTTTTCCGTCTTCTCCTTTTGTCCAGGCGTCATCAATAAACTCGAGAAAGGTTTCCTTTACAGTGCTAAATCGCTTGTAATCGTCTAATTTATAAAGGGTTCCCCGTTCCCCGTAAAATGGCGGACTTGCCAAAGGCACCTTCACCGTATCGGGTTTTAATTCGTAATAGCCATTTTCAATTTGATTGTAAACACTACGTTCCAAAATGGCATCTTCAAGCTCTGAGTTTATGGAAAAATGTTGAAACTGAATACCGTCATAGCTTAACGGAATATGTTGCGCCACGTCAATCTCATATAGGGAGGATTGATCCCCAAGCACTTGGAACGTTGCATTCTCACCTCCAAACTCATCCTGAAGCACAAAATAGAATGCTCCTTCACTATTGGTATTGGCAATTTTTGTAACAAAGTCCTGTCCTGGAATGGATAGCGCCACTTTGGCTTTGGAAACTGGACTACCATTCGTCTTTTGGGTTACCGTTCCCCAGACCACTTCACCCCTCAATTCAGGTAAGTAAATAGTATTTCCCAACCTAATGGAATTACCGGAATTCTTTTGCTGATAGTTTAAAGCGGTTTTTTGTGGAAATGGAGCTTTCATATTCGCTTTTTGGACCGATATAGAATATGTTCCGGCTACAAAATCATCACCACCAGCTGCTATTTGAAGGCGAACTCTCTCTCGTTTACCATAGGTATCCCTATCAGTTTTTATGCTAGGTCCAATGCTGGAGACACCTCCCGAATTTGGGATATCCTCACCTAAAAGAACAATGGGACTTCCGGGGTTTTCATTGGAAGCCAATATGTTTTCTTGTGAATTCTGATACGGATTAATTATGGCTATATCATCTGTATAGAGATGTTCAATTCCCCCATTACGCATCCATTGTGTATAGGCGATGAGCTTGTAACTTCCGGAAGGAGTGCCCACTGGGACGAAGAAATCTCCATGTCCCGTTCCCTCATTTAAACGGATTTTATGCCGAAATAACATCTTACTATTACTATCTACCAATTCCACATAGGCCACCTTGCTCAGTGCACTCAGTTTTTGGGTGGCTTCGTTCTTACAGAAAACTTTATAATAGAAATACTCTCCTGCCAGTAGTAGATCGGTATTGTGATGAACAAAAATCTCCTCTTGAGGAATTCCCTTAAATCCCTGCAGTATCTCTTGGGTTGCGACAACAGTTTGGCCGTACACACCCTGTAAACACAATACACTTAAAACCAGTATAAAATATTGTTTTATCATCTTCCTATTTTTATTCTTCCCAGAAATCGGGGGGTATATTCGTTCCTAATGCCGTGCAATCACCACAAGCTCTTGCTACCACTATATAAGGCCCAGGAAATATGTCACTGGGGGCATCATTCAATCTTATATAGCGCAATTCGTTGTTCCTAACTCCAGAATACAATGGACCACACGTCCCCGCTGATGTATACAACTCCGGAGCAATTTCGGTACAGCCCGAAGCATAGGGTGGCAAAGGTTCATTGGGAAAAAAGTCCTCATAATTAAAATACAGTCGCCTTTCGGAAACGCCGGCAACGTCAAAATAACCGACCACTTTTTCATCTGCATTACTGTTTGAACTGATGTTCCCAGCAAAAAATCCAGGCTGATTCTGAGAAAATAGACTTTCGCTTTGTGAAAGTTCATCTAAAAGGCGATAGAAAGTATGCGCTTCGCGAGATTGTACGTATTGCCTTAATAAAATGCTATATCTATGGGAAATAATAAAATTATCTGCATCAATAAATCGAACCAAATGCCTCACTACGCGGCTTTCGGACAGGCCACTGGTATTCACCAAGTTCACATTGGTGGAGGCTTCGGTATTAAAACACACACGTTCTTCCTGTTCGCGTTCCCCCAATGTTACAAGACATTCTTCATCGGAAGCAATCATAGAAGTTGCAGTCCATAAGGGAGCAATTATTTTATAGGTTTCCTCGTATTCAAAGCGGTAATAATCAGCAAGGCCTGAAGGATCAAAACTATCCACGAAAATGGAAATGCCATCATCGCCAAAATCATTGGCTTCACGCACTGCATAAACACTTTCAATAGGAACTTGAGCCACCATCTGTTCGGGTCGACTATTGTAACTACTGCCGTCATTAGTTTCGATGTGCAATTCGTAACTGCGATTACCCTCGGCGGCATATGATGAAGTAGATAAGTATACGCCCGCTTCTGAGGATTCTTGAAAACTTATGATGGCTCCCTCCGATTCTAACCAAACCCTTGCTCCAGTTTCCGGCGTAGGTTCGCCTTCATCGAATTCGTAGGTTCGACTCAACCGAATTTCCTGTTGTTTCAATTCGTCGGTGATGGTTGCCTCAACCACCAAAGCACTTTCCAAATCCTGAGTCTCAAAGGATATTTCCTCTACACAACCCCAAAGGAAAACATAGGTTGAAAATAGTAGTACTTTATATGTCCACGTTTTAATTTTCATTATTTTTCCCAGAATTCTGGTATTACATTAGTTCCTAATTGTGTACAATCGCCGCATACAGTTTGTGCGACGAAATAAGGGCCTACCTCGGTGGTTTCTGGTACAGGATTATCCCTCGTATAAACAATTTCACCATTCAAAAGTCCAAAAATAAGTGAGCCACAAGCATCGGTAGGATGTCCCAAATCCCGAGGTGGTGCAAACTCCGTACAAGCCGACACATAAGGAGGCAATGGTCCTTCGGGAATCAAGTCCCGGAAATTGAAGAATACTCTTTGAGTCGCTACATGGGATACTTCGAAAAATCCAACGACTTTCTCTTCACTATTGGATTCTGATACGATGTTTCCATCGAAAAATCCAGGCTGACTTTGAGAAAAAATACTTCCCTGGCCAGAAAACTCTTGCAATGTTTCGTAGTAGGTATAGGCTTCCCTCGATTGCACAAATTGCCTTACCAATACACTGTATCGGTGGGTAATTCGATAATCATCCCTATTAATCCGCCGTACCTGAAACCGCTCTAGCCTATCTTCATTAAGACTGGTGGTATTTCCCAATACAATTTCTGTGGAACTCTCTGTACGAAAACAAACACGTTTTTCTTCCTCCTTATTCACCAATTCCACCGAACATTCCGGCCAGGTAGGATCTATAACTATTAAGTCTTCTAACCTCCATAATGGAGCAATCACTTTAAAAGTCTCTACATAAGTAAAACGATAAAATTGAGATTCTCCCTCGGGATCAAAGCTATCTACAAAGATGGAAACACCATCATTGCCAATATCATCGACTACCCGTTCGGCATAGAGCGCCCCGATATCGGTCTGCTTGGTCAATTGTGTATTGTTCGAATTGTAGGCCTTCCCATCGGAAGTTCTTATTTTTAACTGATAATCCACGTTAGGGACTGCGGCGAAGCTAGATTCCGAAACATACCGACCATTTTCAGTTTCTTCAAATACTATCGTTCCCGCACTGCTCTCAACGGTAACGGTTGCTCCAGTTTCTGGTGTTGGGCCATCGGCTTCAAACTCATACGTTCGACTCAGTAAAATCTCGTGTTGCTTATCTTCGTCTGTAATTATGGCTTCAATCACCAAAGCACTTTCCAAGTCAGCGGTTTCGAATGAAATCTCTTCTGTACATGACACCGGTATCATGAACAGCATCAGCGCTAAAATCCTGTAGTTCCATTTCTTTTTCATGACTCAAAATTTAAAGTTATAGGTGATGGTAGGAATTGGAATTGAGAAAATAGAGCTTTGAAGCGCTTTTACCTGTCCTTCTTCGGTAACAAAAAACACCGAATATGGATTGTTTCTACCCAACACATTATAAATCGAGATATTCCAAAAACTATGGGCCAATTTCTCGTTCTTGTGGTTTCCTTCTACATTAAAACTGATGTCGAATCGATAGTAATCGGGGATCCTCAATTTATTTCGTTCACTATACAGTACAAATTCTGAATTGTTGATAAAGAAATTGCCCACCGGAACGGTTACGGGTCTTCCCGTTTGGTATACAAAATTGGCCGAAAAGCTAAACCGTTTCGTCAATTTATAGTTAGCCACCATACTGATATCATGTGGCTTATCGAAGTTACTCGGAAAGTAGTCGCCATTATTGATGGTTTCTTCGGAAAAGGTGCTCTCAAATTTTTGTTCAGAGCGGGAATAAGTGTACCCCAACCAGCCATTGAGATTGCCTTTGCGTTTGCGTAAAAGGAATTCAACTCCATAAGCACGGCCTTCGCCTTGCAATACCTCGGTTTCGATGGTTTCATTCAGAAGTAACTCTGCCCCCGTTTTAAAGTCCAAAACATTATCCAAGGTTTTATAGTATCCCTCAAGACTTATCTCGAACATATTGTCGTTCAAATTTTTATAGAATCCCAATGCATATTGACTTGCTTCTTGGGGCTTGATGTTTATATCCGATAGCTTCCAAGTATCTGTTGGTGATACGGTTGTGTTATTAGTAAGGGTATGAATGTATTGGTAGGTGTTGTTAAAACTCGCTTTTACCGATAAATCGGAGGTGAGGAAATATCTAGTGGACAACCTAAATTCTGGCCCGCCATAGGTTTCTATGGTTTCATTGTTCGAAAATTCCCTGCTTTCCACAAACGTATCTTCATTTCTGGGTAATCCGTCAGCATAAATATTCTGATTGGAAGGACCCAGCGCCGAATAAAAAGAATACCGCAGCCCAGCACTTAATTGCCAATCTTCGGTGACATCCCAATCATCAGAAATAAAGACGGCCGATTCCAAACCGCGTTCCTCCGCGATGGTAAGTGGTGTGACACTGGAACCATTAATGGGATCTATCTCACCAGGATTTACACTGTAAAGCTTGGAGGCCAAACCATAATTAAGCGTGTGATTATCCCCAACATTAGACTCCATTTTCAGTTTTACTTTGGTTTCGGTAATGTCATACCCCAAATCGAAGTCGGTATTGGATTCACCATCGAATTCGATCCCAAATTGATACTCACTATTGGAAACCCCAAGGCTTCCTCTATTGTTCTCGTTGAATTCGTGATCCCAGCGCAATGACAACATACGATTGGAATAATTGAAGAGGGAATCTGAAGTGATACTGAAAGCATCCCTACTGTAATAACCCGTAAATTTTATATCGTCCTTTTCACCAATCTCATGATTATACTTGGCGATCACATCGTAGAAATTTGCCTCACTGTTTTTAAGGGATTCATCATCTAGGGAACGCAATATCCAATTGGAGTAGGTGGTTCTTCCTCCTACCAAAAAAGCGCCTTTCCCCCTTTCCACTGGAACCTCCACAGAAAGACTGCTCGTTACCGGACCTATCGCCCCTTCTGCAGTGAGCTTTTCGGTATTGGCATCTTTGGTAATGATATCTACCACTGATGAGAGGCGCCCACCGTATTCGGCTGGAATGTTCCCCTTGTAAATTTTTGCATCGTCTGTTGTAAATGGATTGATCCCTGAAAAAATACCAAAAAAGTGGGTGGGATTATAAATGACCCCATCGTCTAACAGGATGAGATTTTGATCTTCTTTTCCTCCGCGAACGTTGAAGCCAGAGCTTCCCTCACCCGCTGTTGTAATTCCAGGAAGCGTTGTTGCCACCTTAAGGATGTCACGCTCTCCCAAAACCAAGGGAATGTTTTTTATCTCTTTCACATCTATTTCGGTAACACCGGTGGAAACCTCTGCTACATTCTGTTTGGCCTTACCTTCCAAAACCACGGCTTCCAATTGCTCCAATCCTTCTTGCAATGTGAGATTTAATGACCCATTATTGTAGATGATCACGCGCTTTCTCAAATTCCTATATCCCAAGGAACGCACCTCAACTAGGTTCACCCCCGGTCTTAAGGTGATCCTATACGCACCATTAGCATTGGTAGTCGTCCCTGTACCGGCATTTTTTACCACCAAAGTCACATTGGGTAAGGGTTTTCCTTCCTCATCCAATACCAATCCAGTTAGTGAAAACTGTTGAGCATTACTCCCCTTGGTTTCTTTCCCAATACGAACGGTCTCAATAGGAATATCCGATACCGTAGGTGTAGCGGTGTTAAAAA
>JAHQVM010000083.1 GCA_019634365.1 Flavobacteriaceae bacterium
GAATTGCCAATGAAAAACAAGAGGCCTTATTGCTCTATAATTGCTACTACTACCAATATGTTGAAGCCCTAGACCGTAAAGAGAACGCCAATGCCTTGATGCTCATGCGTGAAGCCATCAGCATTTTGGACGCAAACAAAGAACCCAATCTCATTGCCAATCTACAATCCAATATAGGCCATGTGATGCTCAACCTTGGTGAATTAGACAGTGTACTACCCTATTTTGATAAAGCCAAGGCGTATTACACCAAAGTTAAAGACACCACCAAAATAGCCTACATATATAACAATTATGGAAACTATTACAAGACTAAAGGGGAATACGATATTGCATTGGAATACCTAAAATCGGCAGATTCATTTCCTTTAAACCAAGAAATTGCTTCCACTAAAAAAACCATATTGAAGAATATAGCCGACACCTATTACTTCAAAAATGAATTTGAGCAGGCAGCACTCTCCTATGAAATCTGGGCCAAATTATCCGATAGTCTGGACCGGGCTTCCCATACCGAAAAGATTCAATATTACAATACGAAATACCAAACCTCAGAAAAGGAACGAGAACTGTTAATAGAACAACAAATGAAAAAACAAAACCGCAATATTGCCATAGGTTTGGGCGGTGGTCTTGCAGCAGTATCCATTTTCGCATTTCTTGTTTACAAGAATACCCGAAGAAAACAGCGCATTGCAGAACAGGAAAAAGAACTGGAAATTCAGAAAAAGGAAAAGATCCTTAAGGAACAGGAGCTCAATGCCATCGACGCCATGATCGCGGGTCAGGAAAAAGAACGGCAACGCCTTGCCGACGACCTACATGATAGTGTAGGCGCTACCCTTTCTGCCGCCAAATTACAGTTCGATCATATTGCTAAAAACCGGGATAAAGCCGACACACTGGATGAGCTTTTTGAAAAAACGGGATCCTTGCTGGAAGATGCCTATACCGAAGTGCGGTCTATGGCACACCTCAAGAATAGTGGGGTCATTGCCTCCAAAGGCCTGTTACCCGCAGTAAAAAAACTAGCCAAGAATGCCTCCATCAGTGATGGGCTTACCATTGAAGTTGAAGATTTTGGGCTGAATGAAAAATTGGAAGGTTCCCTTGAGATTTCCATTTTTAGGATCATCCAGGAGCTCGTTACCAATATTATAAAACATGCCCAGGCTTCCGAAGCACAGATCTCCATTACCCAGCATGAGGATGTCCTGAATATAATCGTGGAAGACAATGGAAAAGGCTTCAATCCCAGAAAGAAGATAAAAGAAGATGGCATGGGACTCCATAGTATCGAAAAGCGGGTAGAACATCTGGAAGGTAGTCTCGAAGTAGACGCCGCACCAGGCCGTGGCACCAACATTTTAATAGATATTCCCCTATGATAACAGTAGCGATAGCAGAAGATCATCAATCGCTGGTTGATGGTATCAATTTACTTCTCAAATACGAAGAGAACATCTCCATTGTGGGCACCGCCAACGATGGCGAAGGTTTATTGGAAATTGTACGCCTTAAGCAACCCAAAGTTGTTTTAACCGACATAAAAATGCCCAAAATGGATGGCATTACGGCAGCAAGGACCATCAAAAAAGAATTTCCCCATATAAAAGTGATAGCCTTTAGCATGTTTGATCAGGAAGAAGCCATACATCAAATGATCGACGCAGGAGCTTCCGGTTATCTCTTAAAAAACTCTCCTTTGGAAGAAGTCTTAAAAGCCATTGAAACGGTGAATGCCGGCAGTAATTATTTCGATGCTTCCATCGACTTGGGAGAACTCATGAAAAGCAATTCCGCCGACCGAAAAAAAGGAATTCTATCCAAAAGTGAACGGGAAATTCTTGTTTTGATCGGTCAGGGCAAAACCACCAGTGAAATTGCAGATTTACGCTTTACCGCGGTTTCAACGGTTGAGAAACACCGCAAAAACATGATCCGAAAACTTGGTTTGTCCGGCAAGGGTGAATTACTGCGTTATGCCCTAGAAAAGAAATATGATTTTTAAGCGTGATATTCCCTACAACGGGTATATTTTAACAATGCTTCCCCAAATACCTTTGGGGTATGCAAACTCTAGATAAACTTCGAAGGATTATTGAAAGCGTTCATTCCGAAAGGCAATTCTTACGTCTGGATGAAACGTTGGAGGTCCTTCTCCTCATCCAACAAATTTCAAAAGAACCCCAACTGATTGAAAAGGTAATCCACCTTGTCAAGAAATCCCAGGAGAAAACAGCCCTCATAAACAAGCTGAGCAAGCGTGAATACGAAGTATTTCGATGGATTGGGTTGGGTTCCTCTTCCCGGGAAATTGGTGAACTCATGAACATTACGGAAGCCACCGTAAGCACCCATAGAAAAAACATCATAAAAAAATTAGGGATCAATGGTCCGGGCCAATTGCAGAAACTCGCCCTACGTAGTATGCCGATGGGTCGCTATCAATAATTCCCCATTACTGGGTATAGGTTGTGCTGCCTAATGGAGGTAGGTTTGAACCATAAACCAAATTAACTCACGTATTATGAAAAAATCAATTTTACTATTCGCCTTAGTGGCATTTCCCCTAATCGCTCTGGCCACTCCCATTGAAATGGAATTCGGCAAGAAAAAAATAGAACTAGGAACCTCAGAGAACGATGCCGAAATCTACATTAACGGAAAACTAATTGGAAAAGGAAGCGCCGTGGTTACTGTTCCTAGTAATGATTGCGTTACCGTTATCGCTAAAAAAGTAGGTTTCCTTACCGAGCGCATCGAGTTCTGTAACAAAAAGAAAATGACCAAACCACCCAAAACGTACTACATCGAAATGAAGAGGGATGACGCCTACGATGCTTCTGTCCAAACCGATATCGCTAATGTGGATATTGAGATTAAAGTGGAGAATATGGATAAGGACAGGGCCTGGAAGCTTATCAATCAAATTGTTCTCTCTTACATAGATGTTATAGAAATGACCGATAAGGAAACTGGGTATCTGCGCACCGCATGGTCCCTTAAAACATTCCTTCAAAATACCGTTCGTACCCGAATTATAGTAAAAGAATCTTCTTTGGATCCCCTTGTTTTTAAGGTGAAACTTGTGAGCGAAGCTTCAGGGTTACCCATGGTTAGTGTAAAAAGTGACGAACTCTTTAAAGAATGGGATCGTGTTTTAAGAAGCTATTCCAACGCTATTTCAGAATTCCAGGCAAGGGTTAAATAAAAGAAGTAAGATGAATTTCAATAAACCCATATATATCGCTATCGCCTTGTTTTTAAGTTCATGCTTTTGCACGTTTGCCCAAGACAGTGGAGAAATAGTAACACAAGCAACTGAAGAAACAACAGAAAAACCCAGTGTACAACCCCTCAGAATTGGGGTAAAAGCAGGAGCACCCATCATTATTTCCCTGAACGCGGAATATCTCACCTCCCTGCTGGATAATCGAGTAGCCTTTGCTGTCGACTATGCGCCATTCTCCATTACGGTGAGCGATGTCGATTTAAAGGCCCAAAATTTTGAAATAGGCTCTAATATTTACTTTGGAAATAAAGGGAAGGGCTGGTATGCCGGAATAAGTTATTTCAACTTCAATACTGAGGCCACCATTTTGGATGTCGATTTCGACGATGGAACCTTTGGTGAAGGAAACACCACTTTAAAGTTCAATACCATAAATGCCAAAATCGGAGTGAAATCCGGGCGCACATTTTATATCCGTGCAGAGCTGGGATACAGTTTTGGTTCCCTCCCAGATTCATTGCGCATCAACAGTACTGAAGGAAACAGTTTTACCACGGAGCCCATAGATGAGATTAGTGTCCTCACCAAATCAGGACTCCCTTTGTTCAACTTTGGATTTGGTTTTAGTTTTCTATAACCAACTAACTAGCCAGGCCCTACTAGTAGGGCCTTTTTCCACTTCAAACAACAACAAATTATCATTAAAAAACCCTAATCATGTTTAGCACTAAATACTTTGTACCCATCCTATTGCTCTTTTCCTTGTTTATTGTATCCTGTGAGGAAGAAGAGGACACTACCCCAGAACCCGAAGTTATCGAGGTGAATGAAAGTTCGGTCATTCCTTCATCCACATCGGGAAGACCCAACAACTATTTGGGTTGTATAGAAATTTCAAGTAGAATCACAACCATTCAGGTTTGGGATCATGGCCAAATTGACGGAGATATCGTTTCAATCATAGCCAATGGACAAACCATCATCAACCAACAGGTATTGGATGGACCTTCCAACCCCATAACCGTAGATTACGATTTTGGATTTAATGGATTTAATTACGTTACTCTTTTTGCGCATAATTTGGGCGATATCCCCCCCAACACCTGTACGATTGCTATAAATGGAGTAGAATTTATACTCGAAGCCAACCTCGATGCCAATGGCTCTGTCGACGTTATTGTGGACGGATTTGGCGTAAACTGTGGTGATGCTGGTGGAAACACAGGAGACGATGGCGATGGTGGCGGCGATGGAGGAAATGGCTTAGGTGATATAAAATTTTGGATCAATCAGGATTTTGGTTGCGGTCCCATTTCTGTGGAAGTTACTGGTGTGGGTGGCAGCTCCATCACTGGATTCTTTGGCAGCGCCCCTACTTGCGACAACACCAATGGCGGCGGGAATTTTAGCAACCTCCCTATAGGCAATTATACCTTTACTGCAAGTTGTACAGGACTGCAATGGGAAGGTGAATTTACCATCAATGAAGGCGCTTGCCTTCAGTTTCAACTTATAAATTAGAAAGTATAGAAGACACCAAATCGTTGGATTTGTTTTTGTTAATTGTAGTAGCAGCATACCTCTCAAAAAGTTCTCTTTGGGAGGTATTGTTATTTCGAGGTATACTCAGCAACCCATCGTAAATACCGCGTACCGGGTATTTTATACCCTGGACCAGTGGAGTATATTGAAAATCAATAAACTAAAAACCACAATTATGAAAAACTGGAAACCCATCCTCGTGATACTGGCCTTCATGACCTGTTGCTTTATTTCGTGTAGTACGGATGACGGCTCAGATGAAGAACCAACTAATGAAACCTCCGAAGGTATTAATGTATATACCAATGCAGCTGATCCCTTACTCGTTGAATTTATCGATGCCGAAAGCAATAAAATCCAATATTATGGAACCCGGGATGCTGAGGGACGCCCCACAGGGATTGAACGTATGGTAGTAGCAACCGATGACGGCAAAGAACAAACATATCTTTACGACAGTGCGGGCAGGCCATCCTATATTTATGCCGATAATGGTACCCAATTCGATTTAGAATGGTTGGATAATGAAACCATTGCACTAACCGTTTTCACTGCAGACGGGCTCAATCAAATCAATACCATTGTCGATGTTAACAATCCCGCACCCTTACAAACTAATGAAACAAATAGGGTTCAGCAACGGACAGGGCGTGCACAGTTGAATTATAAGAGTATAGCCGGCACAACTCAGGGAGAAACCTCATTCTCTAATGGCCAAAATGTATTCCTCAACACCTATGAATGCTTTGAAAAGGCAGACGTGAATAACCCATATTTTATTGTGCAGGATGAAGATGGTGCCTTTTTACGTACCATTTCCGCCCAACGCATCGCAACAGGGGAATATGGCGCCACCATTCCCAATGATTTAGCCCCCAGTATAGATGGTCAAGAAATTTGTGAAGGCTTAGGCGAGTTTGTCGTGTTTGCCTGTGATTTACCACCATTACCCGATGGTGTTCTTACGGCTATGTGTGTTACCATATCGAGTGCCATTATACTCACCGGAATTGGAGCTGCTGCAGGTGCCGCTATTTTGGCCGCTTGCGAAGAAATTGTTTTAGCCTATGAATTGGCATGTGCCATTGTTCAGATTTATGGAGATTTGGGTGCGGGAGAAGCCATATGCAACGCCAATTTTATAAATCAAACATGGACCGATGATCTTATCATTACAGGGGTTGTAAATGCACTACCTACTAATTTTAGAAGCGATCCCGTAGTAGCACCGGGATTGGGTCCTTATCCTACCATTGAATTGGATTTAGGGGACGAAACTGCAGTTAAAAGTTTCTTTATTACCCCTTCTGCGCCAGCATCGGGTCAAGATTACGATGCCATTGCCCGAATTTCATGTTTGCGACCAGGTATGGTAGTAGAAGTATCCGTGGTTGGTACCGATGGGTACACCGATTCCATTAGTTATAACATTACACAAACCGATGCCCTTGGGGAATTTACGTTGAATGTCCCAGGAGCCGATACGGGAATTCAGGATACATGTACCGTTAATGTATATCTTGAATTGGGGGGAACGCTAACCCGAACCGCTTCTATCGTATTCGGAAATTAACTCATAAACTGAAAAACCCTCCTAAATTTCATTAGGAGGGTTTTCTCATTAATGGGAAGGATTTCGCTAGTTCACTTCCGGTAAGTAATTGTAGTCTTTGCTATACTGAAGCATTTGCGCTTCAAAACTTTCGGGTTGCTCGATCGTGAATCCAGTAATTTCGCCTGCATCATCTGTAATAGGAACAATAACAGGGTTTACGAATCCACTGTAAGGAGCCGACTTAAACTGACTGTTACGCTCCAATACCTCGGCATGAAGATCTTGATTTACCTTAACACCGTAATCTTCGACCAAAGCTTTGGCTGCTTCGTAGTCACCTTCAGAAGTAATCCTTTGGGTTTCTTTCAACAATTCACCGAATAGGTTTCTCAATTTTCCGTAATCGTTGATGTTATAATACGTCTTTCCGTCACGGGTTACTTTTTCAACCACATTTTCGGCAGCACCTTTTTCAATTACCCAAGCGCTAACCCACTGGCGGTTACGCATGTGAGACTCTTCCACATCGTCTCCCAATTCCAAACGCACCAACTGAGTTACCATTCCGTTTCTAATATATCCATCGTAAGCGGCGATTCCAGTTTCTTCCCAGTTCTCTACCAACCCTAACTCTTGAAGTTTTGGATCCATTAAATAGTACAATCCAAAGAGATCGGCACGACCTTCTTCGATCGTAGATTTATAACTTTTCAACGTCTCTTTTGGAGTTCCTACCCCTTCATTAATTTGTCCTGAGGCGTGTCCTATAACTTCGTGCAAGGCGGTATGCAATTTGTCTGCCAACTGACCGTACTTTTTCTCCAAAGCAACTTCCTCTTCATCATGAGCAAACTCTTGAAGCCTACCACTTCCGCCAGCATTGTTATAGGAATGAATAATATTTCCTAAAGAAACAGACTTACTTCCATGGGTTTGACGAATCCAGTTGTTATTGGGAAGATTCACCCCAATTGGCGTACTGGGTGAAGCATCTCCAGCTTCTCCAGCTACGATTACTGTTTTATAGGAAACTCCTTTAACCTCTTTCTTTTTGTGCTCGTCCATTAGCGGTGAATTGTCCTCGAACCACTGCGCTTCCTTAGAAAGCACTGCCATCTTCTTGGACATATCGAAATCCTTAATCTCAACAATGGTCTCATAGGATCCTTTGTATCCCTTAGGATCGTTATATACTTCTATAAATCCATTGATCCAATCGATATTCCCTTCGGTTGATTCAACCCAGGCGATGCAATACTCGTCCCAAGTATTTAAATCACCTGTTTTGTAGTATTGGATTAACAATCCCAATGCCTTGGCTTGAGCATCGCTTTCGGCAACACCTTGTGCTTTTTCCAGCCAAACGATAATTTCATCGATAGCCGACCCGTAAAGGCCTCCACTTTTGTATACTTTCTCCACCAACTGGCCATTTTCCTTCACCAATCGGGTATTCAAACCTTTTTCGATGGGTTTTTCGGCATCTACCTTAATAGCACTATAGTAATTCTCCACATCGGCAGTGGTTACATCGGGACCATAAAAATTAATGGCACTTTCCAGTACGATATCGGCATCCTTATTCAGGTTCACTTTTTTAGCATCGGCATCGTTGAACATTACATCCACTGCTTCGGCAGCCAATTCAGAATCGGTATCGCTCAATAATTGGTTGAAATATTCTTTGCTAAAATCAGGCCTGATCTTGGCATTACTATAGTGGTGGTGAATTCCGTTAGAAAACCAAACACGTTTCAAATACACTTCGAAATTTTGCCAATCTTCAGAGGCTTTATCACCTTCATAGGTGGTGTATATATTTTCGAGTGCTTTTCTAATTTGAAGGTTGTGACGATAGTTCTGATCCCACATAATATCCCTACCTGCCAAACCTGCCTGGGTAAGGTAGTATACCAACTTCTGCTCTTTTAAGGTCAAATCTTCAAAACCGGGTATCTGATACCTCAATATTTTTAGATCTGCAAATTGATCCACTACATAGTCAAAATTGGACGATTGTGCAGTTTCGGCCTCACCTGTAGGCTGGGCTGGATCTTTCTTCTCGTCTGCGCAGGAAAACAGTAGCATGCTTCCCATAATCACAGCGAATAAAATGTTATGTTTCATTGTTGAATTAATTGATTTTCCACAAATGTAACAAATAATATGGCTGTTGTTACCCCACGTTGAAAAAGAAGGGGTTGACAAATTTATTTATCTTAGCACAACGCTAAATACAACCCGACCATGAAACTCTTAAAATACCTTTTCTATCTTCTGTTAATTGTCATTATTGGAGGGGCCGTTTACTTCGGAACCCAGGACGGAAGTTATGATCTCAGTGAATCTAAAGTTATCAATGCACCTGCTGCATTGGTGTTCGATAAGGTAAACGATCTTACCACTTGGGAAGATTGGGGGCCTTGGAAAGAAGAGGATCCCACCATGGTTTTCACCTATGGGCAAACCACTTCTGGCGAAGGTGCAAATTACGCCTGGGATGGCGAAATGGACGGAAGCATTACCACCACGCAGGTAACGGAAAACAAGGAGATTCTACAAGATTTAACCCTAATTACCCCGGGAGGTGAACGCAATCCCAATGTGTATTGGAATTTTGAAGAAGTAGAAGAAGGCACCAAAGTAACGTGGGGAATGAAAGGGGAACATACCTTTATGGATAAGGTCTATTATGCATTTAGCGGAATGGACTTCGATGGTGATATGAAGAAAATGCATGTGAACGGCCTAATGGGAATTGCATCAACCATAGAAGAAGACATGAAAAAGTATGAAATTAACGTTACCGGAATTGCAGAACACGGTGGAGGCTATTATTTGTATGTTACTTCCTCTTCCCGGGCCGAAGATTTATCCAGTAAGATGGGAAACATGCTTGGCCAGATTGTGAACTTCATGGGACAGAACAATATTCAACAGGCGGGAATGCCCTTCACCATTTATCATGAAACAGATCAGGTTACCGGAAACTTCATCCTTTCCTCGGCTATTCCCGTAAAAGAACGCATCATCACACCCACGGGTAGCGACGTACTTTGTGGATATATGGAACCCACTTCTGCCGTTAAGACCGTTTTGGTTGGAAATTACAAGAACCTACCCGAGACGTATGAAAAGGCGCAGAAATATGTAAGCGATAACAATCTTATCATGGATCCAGCCAAGAAGATGTTCGAAGTGTACGCCAATGATCCCGGGGAATTCCCGAATCCAGCCGATTGGATTACCGAAGTCTACATCCCTGTATTTAAGGATTTGCGCAGTAATCATGATATCATAGGGCCTCAATAAGCGGAAGCATGAAACAAGTTTTATTGGTTTTTTTGGGAGGTGGTTTTGGAAGTACCTTGCGTTACGGACTGGGCAAATACCTCAATAGTTCGGTAACCGGTATCCCTTATGGAACCTTTGCAGCCAATATACTGGGAAGTTTATTGATTGGGGTGATACTGGGGATGGCTGCCAAAAATGAATACCTTTCAGAAAATACCATTTTATTACTCGCAACGGGATTCTGCGGAGGGTTCACCACCTTTTCAACCTTCGCCTACGAAAATCATGTGTTTTTGAAAAATGGGGATCTTCTCAACTTTGCCCTTTACACCATAGGTAGTTTTATCCTTGGCTTTGCTGCTGTTTTTATTGGAATGTGGCTGGTTCGAATTTCTTAGTACGCCTTATAATCCTTTACTCCCGCTTCCACACGCACCAATAGATCATTTTCCTTGGGTGGAATAGGACACGAATAGTCCTTGCTATAGGCACAATACGGGTTATAGGCCTTATTGAAATCGATGATAATGCTATCCCCTTCGGGAATCCAAGCCTCTATATAGCGACCGCCTCCATAAGATCCATCTCCACTTGTGAGGTCTGTAAAAGGGAGAAAAAGATAGTTTTCGTATCCTTCAGCACCATAATCACCGGTAAACTTGTATAAATTCAACATCAATTCTTTACCCTGTAAAGAAAAATGTGCCTCTCCATATTTCACATACTCTGGCAAACGACTGGTGGAAGTTGGCATCAGAAACGGCTTTTCACCGGGTGTACGAACAAATTTTGCCTTTACGCGATAGGCCAGATCGATGGGGTAGAAATCCAACGCCTTGAATTTCCTCAAGGCTTTTTTATCCAAAGGCGATTCTTCTTCGTTCAGGAACTTTTCATTTTCCTCGTAGCGATACACTTCAATCTCGGCAATGAGCTCGGCATCGGTTTGCGCCCAAGCACCAAAAACAGACATTAAAAGAAGGATATATATGGGAATTCGTTTCATAGAGGTAAATTTTACCTGTTAAAGATAAAGCAATTAAAAAAATTACTACATTTGGTCTGTTCAAAGAAACAACTCATGCAAATTAATACATATATCCAAAATCAAAAGACCACGGTGACTCCTTACCGTGTCCGGATATGCATGTATTGACAATAACACTATAAACTAATTCAATATAAAAACGTCCGGTAAGCTTACCGGACGTTTTATTTTTATATACACCTCTAACCAAAATGAGAACACTACTCAACCATTATCTGAACAACTTCCGCGGCCTCTCCAAAGAGATATGGCTGCTTTCCCTAGTCACCTTCGTAAACCGCGCAGGAGCAATGGTTATTCCATTCCTGTCATTGTATTTGGTGAATGACAAAGGTTTTACCTTACCGCAAGTAGGTTGGATCATGACCTCCTTCGGAATAGGATCCCTTTTGGGGACTTGGGTAGGCGGAAAACTAACCGATAGAATTGGATTTTATGAAGTAATTACTACAAGTCTTTTCTTGGGTGGAATCG
Organism: Flavobacteriaceae bacterium; assembly: GCA_019634365.1. Classification (GTDB taxonomy): domain Bacteria; phylum Bacteroidota; class Bacteroidia; order Flavobacteriales; family Flavobacteriaceae; genus Aureisphaera. The sequence continues at coordinate 11,149 of JAHQVM010000083.1, forward strand.
GCTTTGTATCCCTGCAGTTTCTGGATTCCTTTATCGAACTCTGTACAGGCATCTTCATTCTTATATTTGTTGCCGATGCCTACCGTCCTGCTGTTTTTGTGGCGTGTGACGCCTATAGCAAACCTGAGAACGTAACGCGAAGTATAGCTCTAATCCGTCTGGCCATTAACCTAGGTTTTTCCATTGGCCCCATGATCGGTGGAATTATCATTGCCAAAATCAATTACTCCTCACTGTTTTGGATCGACGGGTTAACGTGCGTTGTAGCAGCAATTTTATTGTTTATTCTACTGAAACCAAAGGAGGCCAAAGCCAAAATGGATGTAATTGAACGAAAGGAAGGTGTCGCACCACAAAGAAATGGCATCTACATGTTACTCATTGCCATTATGGTGTTGAGCGGTATCATGTTCGTTCAATACTTTTCGGTGGTTCCGCTCTACTACAAGGAGGTTCATCTCCTTTCTGAAGACATCATAGGCCTTATCCTTTTCCTGAATGGAGCCATGATCGTTTTTCTGGAAATGCCCCTTGTAGGATGGCTGGAACGTATCAAAATTTCCAAAACCATGGCCACCTTTTGGAGTATGATTTTTTTGGCACTCAGTTTTGTTGTGCTTAATATGAGCTCTTGGGTAGGCGTTCTGGTCATAGGAATGATCTTAATGACCTTAGGCGAGATGATCGGTTCGCCCTTTGCCAACTCGCTGGCACTGGAAATGTCGCCTAAAGGGCGAAAAGGAGAATATATGGCTCTGTATAGCATGAGCTTTTCACTGTCCCATATTTTCGGGCATAACGGAGGTATGAATTTGGCCAATGAATACGGCTACGATTGGACGTGGTATATTATGTTCATTGCACTACTTATCGTAGCGGTCATGACCCTTTGGTTGCATAAATTGGTTCGAAAGAAGTACATTTGATTATGAAAAAGATTTTATTCCTAGGGCTTGTACTCATTCTTACGGCCTGCCAAAATACAACCGACAAAGAACTTGTTTCTGAAACTCCCGAATTGGAGGAACAGAAAAAAGAATTTCCAGTTTTGGAACCCAACCGTTACAACGTTGGGTTCCTTATCATGGAAGGCGTATACAATACCGAGTTAACGGCTCCGTATGATATTTTTCAGCATACCATATTCAGGGAAAACATAAAACCCATGAATGTATTTACCGTTGCTGATACCGATGATCCTATCACCAGTTTTGAAGGTATGAAGATCCTTCCCGATTTCAACTATAAAACTGATAGCTTGCCTAGAATTGACATTCTTGTGGTTCCCAGTGCAGAACATCATCTGGATACCGATTTGGAGAATGAGGAAATGATTGCCTTTGTTCAAAAAGTGGATCAGGAAGCTCAGTTCGTCACCTCCCATTGCGATGGCGCCTTTGTTTTGGCCAAGGCAGGGCTTTTAAACGGATCGGTTTCAACCACTTTCCCAAGTGATATTGATGCGATGCGTACGATGTTCCCTGAGTTGGACATTCGCAAAGACGTCCTTTTTGTGCACGATGGCAAGTACATTACCTCCGCCGGAGGAGCTAAAAGTTTTGAAGCCGCCCTATATCTATGTGAATTTCTCTATGGAAAGGAAATCGCCCAATCCTTAGCAGGTGGTTTGGTCATCGATTGGGATTTGAAAGATGTGCCTCACCTAGTGATTCGCCAAGACTAAATAGCCTTCACTTCGTTTTTGGATACGATCTGTGAAAGGACAATTTGGGTTTTACATTCCCCATAGGTGATTAACTGATCGATAAAAACCTCCAAATGCTTCTGGTTTTTTAGGATGACTTCCATTACAATATTTTCATTGCCGGTGACCCGATAACAATTAATGACCTCATCGTAGTTCTTTACCTTGGACAAAAAGGGTTTGAGCTTCCCCATAAATGCCCGTAAAGTAATGATGGCCTTGAGCTGATAACCGCTTTCAAAAGGAGAAACATCTGCGAAATATCCCTGTATTAAACCAGCATCCTCCATCTTGCGAATGCGCTCTGCCACGGCCGGTGAACTGATGCCTATTTTACGGGAAATTTCGGTATTGGATTGCCTTGCATTTTGCTGTAAGCAACTAAGGATTTGCCAGTTGAGAGCGTCAATCTTCATATTTTAAATTATTTAACGCAAATTAACATATTTCTAAATCAAAAATAAGATTTCCCCTTATTATTTAAAGTTTAATGTCCTTTTTTGTTGGTAAATTTGATACAATTGCTAGAAAAAGACTTTATTAATCATGTTACCCAACGTTCCAAATCACCTACCGCAATCGCCTTTGTATCAAAAGGCTATAGAGATTTTCACCCTTTCCAGAAGAATTTCCAATTATTATGTAGACGATCTCAATCAGTTGCAACATAATGGATTCGAAAACCCAAGTATTTACTTTACGGGTGATATTGTACAACAATCGGTTTCCTTGGCACCGGAAATCCTGAAAGCCGAAACCCATCCACATTCCAAAGATAAGCACAAATACGCGGCTTCCATCACACGGTTGACCAACAGATTGTACAAAAACTGCGAGCGTCTGGAAAGAACGCATAGCAATGGAAGGGATTTTCTTCCCATTTTACGTGCCGAACTCAAAAAGTTCCGTAAGCTACAGCGCAACTGGATGCTAACCTTATAGGCTTAGTTCAATCCCTCAACAAATTCTTTAAATTCACTATCGTTGCGAAACGGTTGAAAGGCCTTTTCATTATCAATGTATTTTCGTTCCGAAAGTCCTTTTTCCTTGGCCAAATAAAGATGTTCCAGCATTTTCGGTTTATTGGCTTGTAAGGCAAAGTCCTTTGCCAACAAAAATTGGGGATACGCAGATTCCGGTTGCAAAACGACTAGTAAACGATGGCAATAGAATACCTTTTTCATGTTTTTCCCGCCCAATTCCACCTGGGCCGTTTCTACTGCTGCTGCAAAAATCATATTTTCCACCCGGGCTCCAAGTTCCCGTAGCGGAAGCTCATCCGACTCAGTATACTTTTCCTTCAATTTTGCGAATTCTTTATTCCACCACTTAAATTTTGTGGGTTGGGAAGAAGCATTGAGTTCTTTTTTCAAGCGATCGAAAAAGACCTTTTTCACCTTCTCCTCTTCCACTTCAATATTGGCAGCAATCTTGGCTTGTCTCAGATATTCTTTGGTATTCCGAAGTGAACTTATCTTCTTATTGATGGAGTCCATGGCATGATACTTCAAAAAGTTGCGTTGTAACCTTTCGTAGAATGCTACGGCCTTTACCAAACTTCCTGAATCTTCCAAGGCCTTGCCCTCTTCATACCACATATGGTAAAGATCATTTATAATTTCGTTGTTCTTTTCCTTGATCCCCTTCTTGTACGCCTGTAATTCCAGCCAACCGATGGCTTTCACCAATTGTTCTGAAGATGGCCATTTATGCACATCCCCATTGGTGAACAGTTCATTTTCAATATTGATCTTCTCCAAATAGGTCTTGGCATTGTACATTTCGTGATAATTCATATCCAAAGCACCAACCATTCCCAAATAAGAGAATTTATGGGACGGATTCGGGGTCTGCGCAGGATTGGGTGAAAAACCTGCCCCGCAGCCAATCACTCCTTCCACCTGATTGGTAAGCACAGCTACTGAAGTGGCCAAACGGGAACCCCCCGAAAAACCAGCGGTATATACCTGCCTTCCATCGATATTGAAAGTGCTGAAAACGGTATCGAACAACCGATTGATAATATCGAAGTTATCTGCCCTAAAATTCCGGGTGTGATTGGAACATACCAAGATATGGTTGTAGGTTTCCGCCGTTTCCGAAAACAGTTGAACGGCCATGGGGGCTCGGGCTGCCGGTTCGAAGATGTAAATGACAGAGGAGAGTTTTTCTGGATCGTATTGCGTAGGCAAATACAGTGCAAATGTCTCATCAGAACCATTTACAGCAACGGAATCGATCACTTTACCCCTTTCAAACTGTATTTCCTGGGCATGGTTTCCCATGACCTGAAACAGTAGCACTACAATCGCTATTTTTCTTAAAGATGGCACCGAACGAATGTAAGATTTTTATGCCATATAAAGATGGGTAACGATTAGGTGGTTCGCTTATTTCTTAAATTCGACTTTTCAAATTCCCGAATCAACTTCATATACCTTTTCAATTCTTCGGCCACTTTAGTTCGCAGTAAAAAGAGACCAATCATATTGGGAACGAGCATCGCAAAAATCATGGCATCGCTAAATAGTGTTACAGAGCCCAAGGTAATCGCTGCTCCCAATACTGTAAACAGGCAAAAAATCAGTTTGTAGGTGTACTCTTTTTTCTTACCACTCCCAAATAGGTAACTCCATGCCTGATACCCGTAATAAGACCAAGATATCATTGAAGAAAAAGCAAAAAGTATCACTGCTATGGAAAGTACATAGGGAAACCAGGAGACCCCGCTTTCCAAGGCAGCAGCGGTGAGCAACACCCCTTCTTCATCACTCAACACCACACCCGTGGTAATCTGGCCCGTAATGATTAGGACCAATGCCGTCATGGTACATACCACTACGGTATCTATAAAAGGTTCCAACAGTGCCACCAAGCCCTCGCTGGCCGGATACTTGGTTTTTACCGCACTATGGGCGATCGAAGAACTTCCAATACCGGCTTCATTGCTAAAAGCCGCCCTCCGAAACCCTTGAATAAGCACTCCAATAAATCCGCCCGTAATTCCCCTGGGATTAAAAGCGCCTTCCCATATGGACTTAAACGCATGGGGAATCTCATTAAAGTTAAGTGCAAGTATCGTAATCACGGCCATAATATATACCACCACCATGATAGGTACCACCTTATCGGTGACCTTGGCTATTTTCTTGATACCTCCAATGATCACGATCCCAACCAGTAGGGCCATAATTAACCCAAACACCCATCCTTTGCCATGAATGAAACTGCTGGAACCGCCCGTGACATGTTCAAATAATTTAAAGGCTTGGTTCACCTGAAACATATTTCCCCCACCAAAGGAACCCCCAATGCACATGATGGAAAATACCACAGCCAACACCTTCCCCAGACCTGCCAAGTTCTTCTCCTTTAGTCCGTTTTTTAAGTAGTACATGGGCCCGCCGAAAATCCTTCCGTTGGCATCGGCTTCCCGGTATTTTACCCCTAAGGTGCATTCCACGAATTTGGAAGCCATTCCCAACATACCCACCAGTACCATCCACAAAGTGGCGCCGGCTCCACCTATGGAAAGGGCAATGGCCACTCCGGCAATATTTCCCAATCCTACGGTTGCCGATACGGCTGCGGTCAACGCCTGAAAATGACTCACTTCCCCTTCACCTTCCACACGGATGGTCGCAGGATGGTCTCCTTCATGATAATGATCGGATGACGAAACAGTGACCCTTCCTTCCTCTTCCAGAGCATCGTACTTTCCACGTATCACTTTAATGGCAGTGGTGAAACCACGAATGTTAATTCCTTTAAAGTAGAGGGTAAAATAGCCTGCACCTACCAGCAATACCACCAACACCCAAGGAATCCCTGTGGTTTCTGTGAGCGGTATTTCTGCGAAGATGGCGTTGGTAAACCAACTCGTGGCATCGCTAAACTGTTCGTTGATTTTTTGATCGAATGATGATTGATTCATTAAGGAAATAAGCATGTGATTCTTTTCCCCAAAATTGTACGAAAAGCAAAAACAGGGAAAGGTTACGCACTGCTTAAAAATGGTAAGCAGTATGGTTAACCATAAAAATACAGGGGTTACAGGGTGGCGAATTCTTCAAGCCCGTGCTCTTTGGCAAAGGCAATTAATTGTTCCTTACCGGTGGTACCACTAATGTTGAGGATTTTTTTAATCTGATGAATGTGCGTTTGCAAGCCGTCCACACTAATGTGCATGGCCTCGGCCAATTCGGTGTAGGATTTGTCGTTACCGAAGGATGCCAAATTCCCCAAGACTTCTTTCTGGCGTAAAGAAAGCTCTACCTTATTGGCTTCCTGCAGCATTTTCAATTCCTCTTTTAAGGACTTGATCGTATCCAAATGACTTTCATTGGCCAGTTCCATTCGCTCTAAAGTACCACTCAATGATTTGTTTTCTTCCTCATATCGCAGGGCCAAGGATTGTTGTTGTTCCTTTTCGGTGAGGAATTTCCAACTGTAGAGCAAAATGGAAAACAGCAGAATGAACAGAAACTTAAACGAAATGGCTGTGATGCTTCCCAACTGCGCCCAAAAATTCTGATTGATCACTTCCAAAACCCGATCCTGCGGAATGATACGATGGGTTACCGCCACCAAAATGAGCAAAAAGAGCGTAAAGGTAGGCAGATACATAAAGCGCATTTTTCTAGCGGCAAAGGCATTATTCAATTCGTACAGCAGGGAAATGGCCACCAAAATGGAGATGGGAATATCGATGAGCCATATAAAATTATTACTGATGGTTTCATTGTTATACGACGTTGCCACAAACACAAAAGTGATCATCCCCAGAACGATGGCATAGAGACCAATAAACTCCTTCACACTAAACCGGTTCACCATACGTACCATCAAGCTGCGTTTCTTATCGTGCTCTATGGAAGGCAATGATAGAATAATGAAGAGGGAGTTGGCCAAGGAAATAAAAACGCCCCAGTAGATGATGAACTTGCTAACGCCTTCCCAACCCATTCCAATAGTAAGGATTCCATTGACCAAGGACCCAATGCCCCAGGCAAAGATGGCCAGGCCAAACCATTTAATCCCTTGAATCTCGGAGGCGGTATTCCTTCTTCGTTTTTCCTTGATAAAAATACGCTGAATGACCACGGCCGAAATCAAGCAGACCACAGCAGTAACGGTATA
>JAHQVM010000084.1 GCA_019634365.1 Flavobacteriaceae bacterium
CGTTGGGACACAATTGCCCGAAGGAACCTATACGGTTTCGATAACGGTAGAAGATGCCAGCGGAAACAGTGAGAGCTGTAATTTCCAGTTGGTCGTGGATGAGGTTTTGGGAGTAAATGATACCGAAGAATTAGCCACCTTGAAATTGGTGCCCAATCCTACCTCAGACAGCATGAATCTCCTTCAATCTGGAACCCTTCAAATTGAAAGTATTGCCATTTATGAACTTTCAGGAAGATTGCTACTTGAAGAGTACAACATGGTTTCCAGTTCTGAGATTTCGCTGGATGTTAGTCTTTTGCCATCTGCAACCTATCTCGTAAAAGTGGAAACAGATCGCGGAGTTTGGATTCAACAACTCATTAAAGAATAGCCTATGCATTTGAAAAACTACTTTATAATCGGTTTACTCATGGTTTGCTTTTCCCTCGAAGCACAGCAAGTTGTACGTGCTACAGTAAGTGTTGCCGGAAGTTCTGAAACCGTATCTGCGGGAGATCAGGAATATGTGCTTCAGCAAACCGTGGGGCAACAAAGTGTTATCGGGAGCTTTTCTTCCGAGACCTTGACAGCCAGACAGGGATTTATACAACCACCCATTAAGATTCGCAGTATCGTAGAGGAGGATACAGATCTGGATGCGGTGGTGTATCCCAATCCGTTCGAAAGTTCGGTGCGAATAAAGTTCAATGAAGAAGTCGAAGGAACGCTCAATGTGGTCCTCTATGATATGCAGGGAAGGTTGGTGTACGATCAACCTTATAATGCCGCCTCGGAGATTGAAGTAAACCTGGACTTTCTTTCCAAAGCCGCCTATGTGCTTTTGGTTTCTTCAGAAAACAAACAACTTAAAGCCAATCTATTAAAAAACTAAGCCATCAATATGAAAAAGCTAGCATTCATTCTTCTTCTTTGCGTAGGTTCTTTTGCCTACGGACAACAAGTCTATGTAGAGGTAGGAAGAAATACTTCGCATTTTAAATTCGAAAACAACGAAGGCGAGGAATTGGACAATCTTCAGTCGAAAACGAAAAGTTATGTAAGTGGCGGATACAAACACAAATTGTATAAAGGGCTTTCCTTAACCACAGGGCTTTCTTACAACAGTTATGGAGCCATTGGAAGTGATGATGTTCTCGGAAACTTTTTCGAATGGGATATCGATTACTTGGGGCTCAATCTAGGGGTGGATTATGATTTTCCGGTGACCCAAGACTTTTCCCTGTATGTTATCCTTACTGCTAATGCCGAATGGATGGTCGATGGGGTGCAAACCATCAATGATCAGGTTTTCAATGTAAAGGATATTGAAGAATTTAACGATATAGCCATGTTTTTTAGAAGCGGTGGGGGAGTCCGTTTCAAACTTTCAGATAAGGCCAAGATATATGCTCAATATATGTATGGATCTGGGCTGGCCTTGGACGATGAGAACAATTCGGCCACTACGGAATTGAGAATCAATGTGCACTCACTAGGAATCGGCGTGATGGTCGATATTCCTTGCCGAAAAAAAGACGAATCCCCTGCTGAGGGTATTACCCCTAACGAAACCCAAAATTAGGCACCATGAAAAGATTATTACTACTATTATTCGTTTCAATGCTTTCGTTTGCCGCTCTTGCGCAGACCGACGGACTGCATTATCAAGCAGTGATTATAGATCCCAATGTTCAGGAATTACCTGGTGAAAACGCTACTGGAAACATATTGCCCAATACAGATGTTACCTTGCGATTTACCATTTTTGGTGCGTCTGGAACTAGTGAATACACCGAGATCCAGAACACCAGAACCGATGCCTACGGAATGGTCAATGTAATTATTGGACAGGGACAACCGCAAGGGTCTAATCTGTTCACGGAAATCTTTTGGGACGGAAGGCGAAAAGATCTGAAGGTTGAAATTCAATTCAATGGAAGATTTAGTGATCTGAGCAGTCAGTCATTAACCTTTATTCCCTATGCCTTCCATCGCGACATCATCGCCACGGGAACAATGAATGTGGATGGCAATGTATTCTTTAGAGGCAATTTATTGGTAGAAGGAACTACCGACTTAAATAATCGCCTTTCGGTGAATAACGAAAGCCCAACAGAATTGTCAGGATCCTTAATGGTAGATGGCCCAACCAATCTGAACAATAGATTGAGTGTGAACAATGAAAGCCCCACCAATCTTTCAGGACTTTTAAATGTAGATCTAAGGACTACATTGGGAAGCACTTTGGAAGTGGACGGCGCTACCAACTTAAATGATAACTTAAGGGTTGAAGGCGCTACCGATCTAAACAGCACCTTGGATGTTGACGGGGTGACCAATCTAAACAGTACTTTGGAAGTAGATGGCGCGTCTCGATTTAATAGCACCCTTGTTGTACAGGAAGCTACAGCGTTGAACAATACTCTCTTTGTGCAAGGGGAAACCACCTTAAACAATACGCTGGATGTTACCAATGAAAGTCCAACACGACTCACAGGAACCCTTACGGTAGATGGTGCCACCAATCTAAACAACGATGTCAACATCAATAACAACAGTTCGTTGAATGTTTCAGGGGATTTAATCGTTCAAGGAAGTACACTTTTTGAAGACGATCTAACCGTAGATGGCGATACGAATCTCAACGGTTTACTGAATGTAAACAACAATAACCCAACGACCCTATCGGGCACATTAGATGTTACTGATGCCGTGACCATGGGAAGTTCCTTAACGGTAGATGGCCCTACGAATTTGGAAAGCGAATTGAATGTGAACAACCAGAGTCCGACCAATTTATCGGGGAGCTTGACGGTCGATTTGGGGACGGAACTCAATAGCAGTCTTTCAGTAAACAACGGAAGTCCTACCTTTCTATCAGGGACTTTGGATGTTGATGGTGCGATGAACCTGAACAACAATCTAACAGTGAATGGGGTGACCAATCTTAATAGCTTTGTATTTGTAAACAACGGAGCACCTACCAATCTTTCGGGGCAACTCATTGTAGGAGGTGATACCGATATGGATGGGACATTGATTGTGGACGGAGAGACCACACTAAATGAGGGCTTAACCGTTGCCAATGGAAGGGAAGCCTATTTAACAGGAACCTTAATCGTAGATGGTGAAACCACCTTGAATAATTCACTGGATGTCACCAATCAAAGCCCTACGAATCTAACAGGAACTTTAACCGTAGATGAGGAGACCACCCTCAATAGTAGTTTGGAAGTTGCCAATGCATCACCTGCCAATTTATCAGGCACTTTAAATGTAGATGGCGCCACTACCCTTAATAATACACTTTCAGTACTTAATGGATCCGAAACTGAACTCACGGGAATGCTTACCGTAGATGGAACTACAGAGTTGAATAATAACCTAGCCGTGGTTAATGGTAGCGAAACAAATTTAAGTGGGTTATTGAATGTGGACGGAGCGACCAATCTTGACGATACATTGACAGTTGCCGGAGCTACCACCATAAATAACGATTTAACCGTTACTGGAAACACTTTCTTAGGCAGCCTAAATACCGAGAGCATTAACATTGTAGGAGACAATCCGGATTATGTCGCTACTTTTGAAAACACCAACACAGGAAACGGAGATGGCATTGCCATACGTTTGGGTAAAAACCACGGTGCATGGGATGGGACACAAATTCTTCAGATTGTAAACCCTTTAATTGGTGATCCTGACAATGGGATTCCGCCTGTGGATCCTACCTACCAAAGCGCTATTAATATTGTAAAAACACAATTTCAATCGCCTGGAACTTTTTCAGTTTCAGATATGATAAATCTGGCGCCCGGAGGTTTGCGATCGGGTGGGATTTTGGCCATCAATGAGTTTGTATTTCAACAAATGAATTCAAGTCTGGGATTACCTAAAAATTTGCCAGGAGTAAATTTCCCGTTTACTACGCTCACACAAACACCAACACCACCGCCTCCCTTTCCAGGAGTAACGATACCCTTTGTAAATGTTACAATACCAGGATGGCAAGTGCCCACGGTAAGCATACCAAGTCAAGTATTGAACAGTCCCATTGGCAATTTTATTCCGTCACTTCCCATAACCGGCGATAACACTGGAGGCCTTCCAGGGATACAATTCCCAAGCATTCCCACTCAGGCCATTGCCGGGTCATTGGATAAAAACAACGAATATGTTTCGTTTCAGGACAAAGACGGAAGGGTTACCGGAAGTATTAGAGCACAGTCCCTTCAGGATTTTGCGAATGAAACCATTTGTAACCCTGTGTATTTAATGAACGTAATTTCCCAATTCATCGGGGTCGATCTTTTAGACAAGATCGTTGCGGGTTCTGTAGAAATGACGAACCTCATCGATAAATTCAATCATATTGGGGTGGAATATACCTCAGGTAACGGAGATTACGCTGAGTGGCTACCTAGAATTTCAGAAACCGAATATATTACCGCCGGTGACATCGTGGCTGTTAAAGGAGGGCAAATTACAAAGGATTTGAAAGATGTAGAACAGATTATGGTAGTGTCGCATCGCCCCATCATCTTAGGAAATACTCCTGATCCTGAACGCACTTACCTCGGGAATAATGTAGCATTTATGGGGCAAGTCCCCGTAAAGGTTTTGGGTCCTGTCCAAACCGGAAATTACATTGTTGCCCACCCTACCGTAAGTGGGTATGGTATCGGAAAATCGCCACAAGAGATGACAGCCGAAGACTTTGTGTTAACGGTAGGCAGATCTTGGGAAGAAAACCTGAATGAAGGGCCGAAAATGGTAAATACGGTTGTTGGGGTTCACAATGGAGATTGGGTGAATGTAGTAAGGAAACTTCAGGAGAAACAGAAGGCCTACGAGGCTCAATTCAAAGTCATCGAGGCCAAAGTAAACGCTTTGGATCAAAAGGCAGATGCCTTGATAGAAGATAACCACTAATCCCTTGAATATGAAACGTCTCTTTTACATATTGATTTTTCTTGCGGGGATCGGATTACAAGCACAAACCGATGGGTTAACCTATCAGGCCATTATCCTTGATCCCAACGTTCAAGAGCTTCCCGGAGTTAATGCTGCGGGGAATGTATTGCCAAATACCGAGGTAACCTTGAGGTTTAGCATCATAAAAGGTGATGGAAGCTTGGAATATCGGGAACAGCACCAAACCCGCACAGATGCAGATGGGATGGTGAACCTTGTGATCGGGCAAGGAGAACAATTGAGCCAGAGCGCTTTTACAGAGATCAATTGGAACGGTTTGCCTAGAAATCTAAAGGTAGAAATCAACCTAGGATCTCGCTTTAATGATTTGGGAGAACAACGACTTACGTTTGTTCCTTTTGCATTCCACAGGGATATTATTGCTACCGGCCGTCTAGAAGCTTTGGGCGATGTAGTGTTCGATGGTAATCTGGAAGTGGATGGCCCTACCGATTTGGAGCGTTCATTGGCTGTAAACAATGAGAGTGCATCCCAACTAAGCGGGAACCTGAGCGTGACCGGAACCACAGATTTGAACAATTCGCTCGACGTGAACAATGCGCGAAATACCCATTTCACAGGGACCTTAGATGTGGAAGGAGCCACGAATCTGGGAGGTCGTTTAATCGTAGCCGACTCCACCCAACTCAATAGTACGCTATCTGTAGACGGAACCACCCAATTGAAAAGTACGTTGGACGTAGCCGATGCGACACGTCTCCGAGATCGATTAACGGTGGATGAGGCTGTGCAATTAAATAGTACTCTCACAGTAGAAGACGCTACGAGAATTTGGGGAACCTTGGATGTGGATGGCGCTACGACTTTGGACAATTCACTTCGCGTGGACAGTCAAAGAGCAACGAATTTATCGGGAACCCTTACCGTAGATGGCACGACCGATTTCAACAACAACGTAATCGTTAACAATTCGAGCAGCGTCAATGTTTCCGGTGATATGTCCATTGGCGGAGATACCGTACTTCAACAGGATGTGACGGTGGAAGGGGATACCAATCTCAATAGTGCTTTATTTGTAAATAATGGAAACCCTACGACATTGAGTGGTACCTTAGATGTTATTGGTCAAAGTAACTTGGGAAGTTCTCTTATGGTACAAGGGACAATGAATTTGAACAACTTATTGCGTGTTAACAATGCCAGTGAAACCAATTTGGGGGGTGAACTTTTTGTCGATTTGGCCACACAACTCAATGGAAGACTTATGGTGCTTAACGGAAGTCCAACCTACCTTTCTGGGCCCTTGAACGTAAGCGGAGAAATTGAGTTTCAAGATGATTTTACTGTGGATGGTATCGCCAATTTTAATAGTGATTTGAATGTACTCAATGGCGGCATCGTTACCTTGTCGGGCGATTTGGATGTAGAAGGAAATTCCTTCTTGGGAGGTAATTTAAACGTGACCAATACCGCAACCCTTAACAATGACCTTACCGTTGCCAACGCGGAGATAACCTCTTTTACAGGGCCTTTGGAAGTAGATGGTGCCAGTACATTGAACAATGCGCTATCAGTAACCGGACAATTCCCTTCATTGTTATCGGGAACCTTAAACGTTGATGGCACTTCCTTAATGAATGATGCGCTGTCCGTAACCAATGAAAGTCCATCTCTACTTTCTGGAAGTCTCACAGTAGATGGAAGTAGTACGCTAAATTCCACCTTAAACGTTACGAATGGAAGCAGTACTTATTTTTCAGGAAACCTGAGGGTCATCGATGAAACCCAGCTCAATGCCTTGAATGTGAATAATGGTGCAGAAACGGGGCTAAAGGGAGCATTGAATGTTGCCGGCGCAGCTACGTTAAACGACCTGTTAACCATTGCCAATGCTACCCAGATTAATAATGATTTAACGGTAACTGGAAATGCTACTTTAACAAGTCTTACGAGTGGGGGGATTTCTGTAAATGGAGATAACCCAAATTATTTGGCCGTTCTTTCCAATACCAACGCAACTACTGGACGTGGCGTCCGAATTAGATTGGGAAGGGATCACGGTCGATGGACAGGGAGTAGTTTGTTAACGATAGATCAGACCCTAATTAGTAATGATCCCGTCAACAATACACCGCCTTCCGATCCTACCTATGTAACGGCTTTCAATACCGTAAAAAATAAATTCCTAAATCCAGGGCTATTTACCATGCAGGACATTGTAGGGTTAAGTCCACTGGCCATAAAGGCAGCGTCCATAGGGAATATCAATAATCTTGTATTACAGGAAGTACAGGCACAACTCAATTTTCCGAAGAATGTACCTTCCGTGACCATGCCTCCTTTTGCCGTACCGGGATTTGAGAATGAGTTTGTATTCTTCAACGGATTGTCACCTATTTGCTCAGGACAGTATTGCTATAGTGTTTGTTTCCCCTTTGCGGGCTGTATTCGGGTTTGTATTCCCCCGGTAAATGTTTGCGTGCCTACCATTCCAAAAATTGCATTTCCGGCGTTAAGTGTACCTCAGGTAAATGTAGCTGCCACCATAGGCAACTTTATACCTGGGATACCTACATTTAGTGAAGCGGGATTGCCCGATGTAAGTATACCGAGTATTCCTACAGCACCTTTTTCCAATTCCCTCTCCAGGGAGAATGAGTACATGACGTTTCAGGATAAGGACGCACGAAAAACGGGAGCAATCCAAGCAGTTTCTATAGCCGATTTCGCCAACGCAACGATATTGGATGATATATATGCTTTCAATGTGGCTTCGAGATTTATCAATATAGATTTATTGAAATCTGTAGTTCGGGGAGGAACAAGCATGGTAGAGCTTATCGATAAATTCAACAAACTAGGAGTAGAGTATACTTCAGGAAATGGAGACTATGCTGAATGGTTAGAGCGCGCTGTGTTCGAAGAATATCTCACGGCAGGCGATATCGTGGGCGTAAAGCAAGGCAAAATTTCGAAGGATCTTTCAGCATTTGAGCAGATCATGGTGGTGTCGCACCGCCCTATTGTAATGGGTAACAACCCACCCAAAGAAGAAGAACATTTGGGAAATAAAGTTGCTTTTATTGGTCAGGTTCCCGTAAAAGTGATGGGGCCAGTCAACAAAGGGGACTATATCGTAGCTAATTTGGAAATGCCCGGTTATGGCAAGGCTGTTGCGCCGGAAGCTATGAACACAATAGATTTTAGATACGCGGTAGGGCGTTCGTGGGAGGAAAACCTTCAACAGGGTCCTAAAATGGTAAATACCGTGGTTGGCATTCATAATGGAGATTTTGCCAGTACACTTCAAAAAGTAGACAAGGAACAAGACCGATTGGATACCCAATTAAAGTCCTTGGAAGAACGACTCGAAGAGATTTCAGAAAAGATAAACACACCCACTAAAACAGAAGATTATGCAGTTAAGGAATAAAATTTTAGCCATTGCCATGTTCCTTTTGGTAACCATGGCGTATGCACAGGAAGAGAAAACATTTTATTTGGATCAGGACCAACTGAATCAAATTCAGGAAAGTGAAGAGGCCTTAACTGTTTGGTTCGAGGAAATAAAAACGCCCGGAGTAAAGATAGAGGGGACTCAAATGATATTCAGTAAAGAAGCTCAAAAACTCATTAACGATAACCAATATCGCATGGGGGTTTATAAGGATGAGTACACTTTTGCCGATGTACAGCAGAGTTTGGCGGGTTTTGAAATGCAAAAGGCCTTTTGGCAAATGTTGAATCTGTATCCACAACACAAGGAAGATGTGGTGCGCTATATTTATGCTTACGACAAAACCTTCCCTACAGATGAAGTGCTGGTGGCTTCATTTTATACCTATGCTTTTTTCGATCCACAGATAACCGATCTAAAGGGTGGAAAACCCAATGTGCACCGTCCCGATATTTTTGAGGATTACCTGAGAAGGACACAAGAAATTGTAACCTATATTGAATATTTCAGAAACGAAGAGGGCAAAACGAAATCTTGATTTTCATTTCAACTAACTAACCCATTTTTAAAAAGCCCTCAATGTTATGTTGAGGGCTTTTCTATTTAGTTATGAGATCGCTTTTTAGTATCCAAAATCATCTTTGATCTGATCAGCTTTGTCCAACATTAAATCGGTAGTGATAAAATCTACTTCTTCCTTGTCGAATGCTCCCTGAAAGATCCGCATGGCTTTCTTCGGCTCTCCGATTTCTTCATAGTAGCGTCCCAGATAATAGTCGCCCAAATTGGTGTCGGGATATTGTTTTTTGGCCATGGTTGCTATCACTTTTAATGCTTCCCACTGCTTTCTTTTCTCACTGGCCCTGGCTGTGGCAAGATAGTCGTTTACACGAATAGGATTGGTAAGGCCAAATAGATCTTCGATCGTCTTGTATTTATCGATTAGGTATTGATCGATAGGAGTATCGGTAGTCATTAAAACATCTTTGTACTCCTGTTTTGAAATAGGTCGATATACCGAAAAAATCTTCTCCATGGCCGAAGGGATTGCCCTTGCTACTAGCGAATAGTGCGTAGCGCCTTCGAAATTGTCGTAGTAATACGAAAAGGTGTCGGATTTTAAAGGCGCCAATTTTTTGTTGAGGTCTTCTGTAATTTCCATCAAATCCTGAATATCGTCCGTCCCAGTGGCCATGTAATAAAATATCTTAGAGTTGATGTTGGGGATTCGCTGAGGAAGCCGATCATCGAGCATGGGAGCAAGATCCGGACTCAAACTAATATAGCCGTTAAATAATGGCGGGTCCTTAAAGAGGTAATAATTGATGAAATTGGCTGTGAAATCATGGCCCACGGCAATGGTGAACTTTGCCGTGCGGTAACTGCTGTCGATGTAGGGAATCAATTCCAGGCCTACAAACTCAAAGAAATCGGCCCCGGTATCGGCGGGCATAAAATTGGAATCATCATAGTTGCAGTCGTCATACCGTTGATCGCCCTGCATGATTCCCACCACAATGGCCTCCGGCATATCTTCCCAATACCCAAAATAATCTACGTTACCGGCTACGGGTTCGAAAAGGTAATTGGCGTCCAATACCAATACGATGGGGTAGGACTTTTCAATATTTTCTTCATAATCCCTAGGTAGCTGAATTTTAAGCCTTCTGGGTTCCCCCAACTTAAGGGAGGTGAATTCTTCATAAATAATCTTGGATTGGGACAGTCCTGAAAATGTAAGCAGTAAGCCGATAACAGGTAGTAGGATTCGTTTCATGTTCAGCAATGATTTAGGAGGGTAAGATAGTAAATTTTGAAGATTGGAAACGGGCAAATCTTTCTGCTAAAGCCG
The DNA here is from genome assembly GCA_019634365.1 of Flavobacteriaceae bacterium. Taxonomy (GTDB): domain Bacteria; phylum Bacteroidota; class Bacteroidia; order Flavobacteriales; family Flavobacteriaceae; genus Aureisphaera. Next base: position 10,227 of record JAHQVM010000084.1, read on the forward strand.
CTCCCTGTTATATATGGGAAGGAAAATCAACGAAAGCACGCCAAAAAGTAATATGGATGCGATGTTGGAGGTCCATACGATCCATCCAAATGCGGTTCCTAAAGTTTCAGGAACACCAAATACAAGGAGAATACCCATAATGGCAGCGGGATAGGTTCCAAATCCGCTATTGGTAAATGCAAAAGCAAAGCTACCAACTACGAAAGCGATAATAACCGTACCAAAACTGAAGGAAGAAGTGTCTGGAAGTGCTTGGGTAGAGGTATAAAAAGACAGTATATAAAGTGCCCAAATGATCAAGCTATGCAGAATGAAAGGGCCTTTTTTCTTCATGGTAGCAATACTCATGACGCCATCCTTCAATCCCGAAATCATGTTTTTGATTTTTAAACTCAGGGGATTATTGGAGTACTTCATAAAGAGTAGAAAGAGGATGCCCAATGCGCCCATTCCGACGATAGCTAGGCCTATTTTCTTCACTGGAACGATCTCCTTCAGATAGGTAAACAAGGTATCGAATTCCAACAGCAAAGCAATTAGCGTGAAAAGGAACAGTAATACTAGGTCGACAATACGCTCAGAAATGATGGTTCCAAAGCCTTTGTCGAAGGGAACCTTTTCGTATTTGCTCAGGACCACTGCCCTGGAAACCTCACCACTTTTGGGAATAAAGATATTCATTAGGTAGGCCACCGAAACGGCCATAAAGTTATTCAGCAATTTAGGGCGATAGCCTAAAGGTTCCAACATAAAATTCCACCGGTAGGCCCTAAAAATATGGCTTACTACACTTAAAAGTACCGCAAGGGTTACCACCCAATAATTGGCATTTTTAAAATGAAACAGAACTTGTTCCTTCTGTTCTGGGGTAAATTTCCCGTAGATGTACCAAATAAGGAATATCCCCAAAGCAAGTGGGATGGCAATCTGGAGGAATTTAGATAGGGATTTGTTCAAACTATATGAGTAAGTTATTCTCCTCGTTAGGGAAAACAAGTGCGGGCTTAAATCCCTTTGCTTCCTCTATGCTCATGATAGCATATGTAATAAGAATAAGGATATCGCCTGGAGCTACTTTTCGGGCGGCGGCTCCATTTAATGTAATTTCACCACTTTTTCTGGGGCCAGGAATAGCGTAGGTTTCTAGGCGTTCGCCATTGTTGTTGTTTACAATTTGCACTTTTTCGCCCTCTACAATATTCGCAGCATCCATAAGATCTTCATCTATGGTAATACTACCTATATAATTAAGGTCGGCACCGGTCACTTTTACTCTGTGAATCTTCGATTTAACTACGTGAATTTGCATGGCGCAAAGATACAATTATGATTTTAGATTATTTAATGGCCCTAACTATATTTTAGGAAGCTCCATATTGTCAATGAGCCTTATTTCACCTGCATAGGCCGCTACGAATGCGCGGTATTCGTTTCCTTTTCTCTTGCGCTGTGCCGTTTTTAAATTTTGGATGTTGGCAATTTCGAAATACTCGAGTTCCAAGTGCGGACTTTCCCTAAAAGCCTCTTCTGCAATTTGTTGCAATTGGGCAATGCTTTTTTTCGGAAATAGTTTTTGAACCTTTTTAAGGGTGTGGTAAATTAAATCGGCCTTTTCGAATTGCAATTTGGTAAGACGTTGGTTTCTGGAACTCATGGCCAAACCATGCGATTCCCTTAAAATGGAACAACCCACTATGGAAACCGGTAATTTTTCTATTTCGACCAAACGCCGAACAATTTGTAACTGCTGAAAGTCTTTTTCGCCAAAGTAAGCCCGAGTAGGACGGATGACTCGAAACAATAGATTTAATACCGTACCCACGCCATCAAAATGTCCGGAGCGGTATTTGCCTTCCATGGCGTGCTCCAATCCACCGAAATTATAGCTTTTTGAAACTACTTGATTCCCGTACAAATCTTCCACATCGGGCGCATAAATGAGAATGGTTCCCTTTAATGTTTGTAGCAACTTGGCATCTGCCTCCAGCGTTCTTGGGTATTTTTTGAGGTCGGAAGCATTGTCGAATTGGGTAGGGTTCACAAAAATACTGACGACGACTACCCCATTTTCTTCAAGCGCTTTTTCAACCAATGAGAGATGGCCCTTGTGAAGTGCTCCCATGGTTGGAACGAAGCCTATGGAGCGTTTTTTTTGGGTTAGGGAATCCAGTTGAGAGCGTAAACTTTCTTGTTGGTGATATATCATAATAGAAAGAAATCGAGCAAAATTAAGATATAAAGCGCAATCTGCATAAATTTTCGTAATTTTGCGCATTCTATAAATTAGCCTATAAACAATAGATTTTATGAAAGATAAGAGAGTCTTGTATGTGTCTTCTGAAGTAATTCCATATCTACCGGAGACCGAGATTTCTTCCATGTCGTTCGAAGCTCCGAGAATGGTGAATGGCAACGGTGGTCAGATACGAATTTTTATGCCGCGTTACGGTAACATTAACGAGCGACGCCACCAATTGCACGAAGTGATTCGTCTATCGGGAATGAATTTGGTGATTAATGACCTGGATATGCCTTTGATTATTAAGGTGGCTTCCATTCCGAAGGAGCGAATGCAGGTTTACTTCATAGACAATGAAGATTATTTTAAGCGCAAGGCTACCTATGCCGATGAAGACGGTAACTTTTATCAGGATAATGATGAGCGTGCCATCTTTTTCGCCAAAGGGGTGATAGAAACCGTGAAGAAATTGAACTGGTCACCAGATATTATTCATGTTCACGGATGGTTGGCTTCTTTCCTTCCTCTATACCTAAAAACCTATTACAGCAACGAACCGTTGTTCGAGAACAGTAAAATAGTTACATCACTGTACAATCAAGGCTTCAACGATACGTTAAATACTGAGCTAGTCAACAAGATTAAGTTTGACGAAATCCCAGAAGAAAAGGTGGCGCATTTGTCGAGCCCGGATTATTTCAATGTGATGAAAACGGCCATGGACAATAGTGATGCCGTGATTGTTGCTTCCAACGATATTTCTTCCGATTTCGAGGCGTATCTTAAAAATCTCGAAAAGCCTGTGTTAAAATATCATAATAAGGAAGAAGTTGAACAGGCTTATTTGGACTTTTACCAAACAGAAGTATTGGATTAATACCTTTTTGAAGTATGAATATGAAGCATTTATTACTCAAGTTTGGAGTAATTTTCACCCTAATCATTGCCCTAGCTTCCTGCGAAGAAGATTTTAGCACGGTAGATACCGATATTATAGGAATCAATTTTTCCACACCCGATACCATCATGGATGTTACGGCCTATAGTCGTGCACTCAACGGGGTGCAAACCAATGACCTGCTGGCCTATCAGTTGGGGATTTACAATGACCCGGTTTACGGCCAAACCCAATCTCATTTTTTGGGACAGGTGGCTATGGTGAATCCAGATCCGACTTTTCCCAACGATACTTTGTCGCCACAGATTGAAAGAGTGGTCCTTTACATACCCTACTTTTCCAATTCTACTACTTCCGATGATGAAACCACCTTTACCTTGGATTCTATTTACGGAAATACGCCCATGCGCATCTCGGCATACGAATCCAATTATTTGCTCAGGAATTTAGATCCCGATGAGGATTTTGAGCAGTTGCAGCAATATTTTTCCAATCAAGGGGATGAATTCGACCCGGAAATGGGAGAACTTTTGGCGCAGTTGGATGATTTTGTAGCTTCAGATCAGCAACAGCAGTTGATTTTTGAAAGTACGGGTGATACCCTAACCTTCGACCCAGGTCTTATGATGGAACTTCCCATCGATTTCTTTCAGGAAAAAGTATATGATAGGGAAGGTCAACCCGAATTACTAACGAATAATAACTTCACCGAGTTTTTCCGTGGATTGTACCTAAAGGTGCAAGAAACGCAGTCGGGGGATAATCTTTTCATTTTTAATGACGAGGATATAACGTTGACCATGTATTTCTCTTCAGAAACCACAACTTTGGATGAAAATGGAAACCAAGAGACCGATGACGACGGAGACATCGTTCGGGTTCTTGGGGATTTCGATATGGATTTCAGTGGGATTAATGTCAATGTTTTCGAATCGGATGTTCCCGCCGGAATTGCAGCCCAAGTAAATAACCCCAACACTACCGAGGGAGAAGAAACCTTGTACGTGAAGGGGAATGAAGGAATCGTAACCATGATCGACCTCTTTGGGGGCGATATGAATGGAAATGGGATTGACGATCTGGAAGACCTTAGAACCGATGACTGGATCATTAATGAGGCTAACCTTATTTTTTATGTAGACCAGTCTCGCGTTCCCGGAGGTGCCAAGGAACCGGAGCGGCTTATTGTTTATGAAACGAAGAATAATAGGGTACTGGCAGATTATTCTGTAGACCTTACCTCTGGAAATGACGCAATAAATGCCATTACCTCACATTTGGGAAGGCTTGAAAGAGGATCCGATAATATAGGGGACTTTTATAAAATTCGTATCACAACACATCTTAGTAATTTGATCAACCGGGATTCTTTGAATGTTCCGTTGGCGGTGATCGTTTCGCATAATGTTAGTCAAATAGATTTTCAGGATCTGAGGAACCCTATCGAAGTGGACGCATCGGACCCAAGTAATATAATAACACTGGATAACCTACCCAATACGTCAATTCTTTCCCCAGAAGGAACCGTATTGCATGGGAATCGATCTACCAATCTAGACAAAAGACTTAGACTTCAGATTTTTTACACAGTACCAGAATAACCTAAATACGAATTTATGTGTGGAATTGTTGGATATATAGGAGAGCGAGAAGCCTACCCAATCATACTTAATGGTTTAAAAAGACTGGAATACCGAGGGTATGACAGTGCCGGAGTGGCTTTATATGATGGAACACACATTCAGGTTTCCAAAACCAAAGGAAAAGTGCTGGATTTGGAGGCAAGAGTCGACTCGGAAATCTCGACCTCGGGTAAATTGGGGATAGGGCATACGCGTTGGGCTACCCACGGGGTTCCCAATGACATTAATTCGCACCCTCATTATTCGAACAGTGGGGATTTGGTGATTATTCACAATGGAATTATCGAAAACTATGCTGCTATCAAGCAGGAGTTGCTCAACCGTGGATATACGTTTACCAGTGATACCGACACCGAAGTCCTGGTAAACCTCATCGAAGAGATAAAGAAACAACACAATGTGAAGTTGGGTAAGGCGGTTCAGATCGCTTTAAATCAAGTGGTAGGAGCTTACGCCATTGCGCTTTTCGATAGAAACAAACCCAACGAAATTGTAGTAGCAAAACTCGGAAGTCCTTTGGCCATTGGTATTGGAGATGATGAATTCTTTGTGGCCAGTGATGCTACCCCATTTATAGAATTCACCAATAATGCCATTTACTTGGAAGATGAAGAAATGGCCATTATTAGTAAGAAGAAAGGGGTGAAAGTTCGGAAGATTAAGGACGATAGTTTGGTAGATCCCTATATCCATGAGCTCAAACTTAATTTAGAACAGATTGAAAAAGGTGGTTATGATCATTTCATGCTGAAAGAGATCAATGAGCAGCCTACTGTTATAAAAGACACCTATCGTGGTCGATTATTGGCCGATAGGGGAATCATAAAGCTGGGTGGATTAGAAGATCACATCCAAAAATTCCTGAATGCCGATCGTATTATCATCGTGGCCTGTGGAACTTCATGGCACGCCGGTTTGGTTGCGGAATATATTTTTGAAGATTGGGCCCGAATTCCGGTGGAGGTGGAATACGCTTCCGAATTCAGGTATAGAAACCCGGTGATAGGCGAAAAAGATGTGGTTATCGCCATTTCCCAGAGTGGTGAAACAGCCGACACCCTAGCTGCCATAAAATTGGCAAAACAACGGGGAGCCTTCGTATATGGAGTATGTAATGTAGTAGGATCTTCCATTTCCCGAGAAACCGATAGTGGTACCTATACCCACGCTGGCCCTGAAATTGGAGTAGCTTCTACCAAAGCATTTACCACTCAGATTACCGTATTGACTATGATCGCATTGCGATTGGCCAATGAAAAAGGGACTATTTCCAAAGGCGATTATATGACGCATTTGCGTGAATTGGAAATGATTCCGAGCCACGTAGAAGATGCACTTAAAAGCGAACCCAAAATCAAGGAGATTGCCGCTGTATTTATGGATGCTGCCAACTTCCTGTATTTAGGAAGAGGATATAATTTCCCGGTAGCCCTAGAAGGAGCCCTTAAGCTGAAAGAGATTTCCTATATCCATGCCGAGGGATATCCCGCCGCCGAAATGAAACACGGTCCCATTGCCCTAATCGATGAGCAAATGCCCGTAGTGGTGATTGCGGTAAACAGCAACCATTACGAAAAAGTGGTGAGCAATATTGAGGAAATCAAAGCGAGAAAAGGAAAAATCATCGCTGTAGTGACCGAAGGGGATACAGTGGTTAAAGAGTTGGCCGACTATGTGATGGAAGTGCCAAAAACTCCTGAAACCTTGAGTCCTTTGGTAACTACCGTACCACTTCAATTGCTATCCTATCACATTGCTGTGATGTTGGGTAAAAATGTGGATCAGCCGCGTAACTTGGCAAAGAGCGTAACAGTAGAATAATCTATAAAATTCCATTCAAAATTTTACTTCATTCCGTTGCATTTTTGTGACAGAAAAACCTATCTTTGCACCGATTTTTAGGAGTAGGTTTTTCTGCTTCTAACAGTACTAAAAAATAAACACTTAGAAATGTCACAAGTTACAGGAAAAGTTGCACAGATCATTGGACCAGTAGTAGACGTTGAGTTCGCTACAGGAACAGAACTTCCGAAAATTTACGATTCATTAGAAGTACAGAATAACGGAGTTACTTTGGTACTCGAAGTACAGTCTCACATTGGTGAGAACACCGTACGTACCATCTCTATGGACTCAACCGATGGTTTGAGCCGTGGTGTAGATGCTGTTGCAACAGGAGCGCCTATCCAAATGCCGATTGGTGAAGAGGTATACGGGCGTCTTTTTAACGTAATTGGAGATGCGATCGATGGAATTGGAAACCTTCCTAAAGCAGGAGAAAGCGGTCTTCCTATCCACCGTGAAGCACCTAAGTTTGAAGATTTATCAACTTCTACTGAAGTTTTATTTACAGGGATCAAAGTAATCGACCTTATCGAGCCTTATGCAAAAGGAGGTAAGATTGGATTGTTTGGTGGTGCCGGGGTAGGTAAGACAGTATTGATTCAGGAGTTGATTAACAATATTGCAAAAGGACACGGTGGTTTGTCTGTATTTGCTGGAGTAGGAGAGCGTACTCGTGAAGGAAATGACTTGCTTCGTGAGATGTTGGAATCTGGAATTATTAAGTATGGAGACGACTTCTTGCACTCCATGGAAGAAGGAGGATGGGATCTTACCAAAGTGGACAAAGGCGCCATGAAAGAATCCAAAGCGACTTTCGTATTCGGACAGATGAATGAGCCTCCAGGAGCTCGTGCCCGTGTAGCACTTTCTGGATTAACCATTGCCGAGTATTTCCGTGACGGAGCTGGAGACGGACAAGGAAAAGACGTACTTTTCTTCGTAGATAACATCTTCCGTTTTACACAGGCGGGTTCTGAGGTGTCTGCACTTCTAGGACGTATGCCTTCTGCGGTAGGATACCAACCCACATTGGCAACAGAGATGGGAGCGATGCAAGAACGTATTACTTCAACCAAAAAAGGATCTATTACTTCTGTACAGGCGGTATATGTACCTGCAGATGACTTGACAGACCCTGCACCGGCGACAACTTTCGCCCACTTAGATGCAACTACCGTATTGTCCCGTAAGATTGCCGAGCTTGGTATCTATCCTGCGGTAGATCCATTAGATTCTACCTCTCGTATCCTTACAGCAGATATCCTTGGAAATGAGCACTACGATTGTGCACAAAAAGTAAAGGAGTTATTACAGCGTTACAAGGAACTTCAGGATATTATCGCCATCTTGGGTATGGAAGAATTGTCTGAAGAAGATAAGTTGGCAGTAGGACGTGCACGTCGTGTACAGCGTTTCCTTTCCCAGCCATTCCACGTAGCAGAGCAGTTTACTGGTATCCCTGGATGTTTGGTAGATATTAAAGATACCATCAAAGGATTCAACATGATTATGGACGGTGAGTTGGATCACCTTCCAGAAGCAGCCTTCAACTTGAAAGGTACGATCGAAGAAGCGATCGAGGCTGGAGAGAAAATGTTGGCAGAAGCTTAATAATAGTGTGCAGTTGGCAGATGCAGTTCACAGAACTGCTTACTGTTACTGAAAACTGAAAACTAAAAAAGCATGTATTTAGAAATAGTAACCCCAGAAGCATCATTGGTAAGCGGAGACGTTGATAGCGTAACCGTTCCAGGTGTGAATGGTGAATTTCAAATGTTGAACGGTCACGCACCTGTGGTGTCTTTATTGGCAGAAGGAAAGGTGAAGTTTGCTGGAAACCCAACCATTGCAGAAGGTTTCGAAAGCAAGTTTACACAGGTAGACGGAAAATGGGTGCTGGAAATAAACAGTGGTACCGTTCAGATGTCTGACAACAAAGTGATAGTACTGGCCGACTAGTTTCGGGTTGCCGAGTGATTCTGTTTTGCAGAATTGTTTCGGAATGATAAAAGCACATCATTTAAAAATACAAATCCCGAGTTCCAAAAGGAGTTCGGGATTTTTTATGGGCTAAAAACAATAAAGATGATACTTTTATTTATCTCAAAACTAACTTTTCAGAAACGCTTTTATCACCATTAGATATTGATACAATATAAATTCCCGAAGGTAAACCTGAAACATTCAATGTGTGGTTGGTACCAGCTTCCAAGCTACCCTGTGCGATTTCTTGTCCTAGAGTATTACTGATGGAATAGTTTGCAAAGGACATTGAATCTTCCAAAGTGAGGGTTATATAATCATTGGCAGGATTGGGATGTATGGTTATTGAAGTATCGAAGCCAAACTCATCTACACCCAATGAGTTAAGGCTATAACGGGCAACGAATCCAATACGGTTACTGCTTCCAGTAAATTTTTTTAGTCCTGTTACGACGACATCATCATTGGATAAAATAACCACACTTAATATTTGGGCTTGATCATCGTTTGTATTCCCCTCAGTGTAGGTGCCAATAAAATCTCCATTTTCCTGAAAAACTGAAAGGGTCAATTCTCCAGTAGGATCGAATTGGTCATCAAAAGAGGTGCCTCCTGTTATATATTCCCCAGATGAGAGTTGAACAGTACTAAATATTGCATTGAATGGATCGTCTCCTTGTGAGGTCCAAATCTCATTTCCGGAAAGATCGTACTCTCCAACGAACTGGTTCGCCCCCAACAAGGCGCCCCCAGAAATAATAATGTGGTCATTATTGTTTATGATAATATCGTTGGCACCCGCCTCCTGTGGAATGTCTAAAATTTCCCAATTAAGAACTCCGGAAGAAGTTACAGAACGTAAATTGGCAGTCAAATCGATATCAAATGTCTCCCCTGCCATTATAATATCTCCTGTGGTAGGATGAATTACCACACCACGGGCAATTGCATCCTCTGGATTAGAATAAGTGTTTTCCCATAATACTGTTCCGTCCAAAGCAAGTCGAGTAAGACGATACTGTGTTCCAGTAGCTGTATTAATACTAGATAGTACCACGAGGTCACCATTGGTGTCTACAGCAGCATCACGGGACAAGGTAGGATCGGAAACCGAAGTATTGATAAAAAAAGGATCGAGTACCGCTCCCGTACTTTTCTGGAATCTATAGATAATCAGGGAGGCACTGCCGTTTAGCCCCCCAAGAAGATAAAGGATGTCATTGGCTTCATCGATAGCAATGTTTATCCCTTGAAAGTCGGGATCGATTTCAAAGATATCAACTCTAAAAAGTTCATTTCCATTGCTATCCCGTCCAACGAGATCAGCCGGAATAGATGTGAAGTTCTCATCGTAGCGGCTCATGTAATAGGTGTTGTCATTACTGTCAACTTCACTAAATAGCAAAGCAACGTCTTTATCAGCGACGATTTCCTCATGTTCCCATACTTGTGTAAAACTTTGGGCAAAACACTGGAGGGTACAACACAAAAAGAGTGTAACTAAAGTAATTCTTGCATTCATAAGATGTGTAATTGTTTATTGAATTAAAAGTGAATGTAAATGTAGCTTTGGCCTTTGTATTTAGTGGCTTTTCAAGATCACGGATAGATAATAGGGATATCACATTTATATCCCAATTATGTTAAAATGTATGGTTTTAAATAATTGCATGATTCTTTTGTATCTCGATAGATGGTTTCTGTGTTTTGAAAAGGTATCTCATAAGTAATGCTGAAAAAAGGTGCTCTGGTGATTTTATTATTTAAATTTGCTGTACATGAATTGGTTAACGCTCGTATTTTTTGTTCTTCATTGTGTATTATCTTTTTCACAATCCAGTACGAGTCAATTACAGGAAAAGTTCACCTCCTCTATAGAATGTTCGAAAAATAAAAACAATACTGCAGGAGAACGACTCCAATGTGCACAGGAAGCATTGGGGGTTGCCCAATTATTAGATGATCTTGAGAAAGAGCTTATAGCATTCATGCAAATGGCATCTTCATTGGAAGACATAAATCGTTATAAAATTGCGCTAGAATATGGTTATCGTGGTCTGGAACTGTGCGCAGAATTGGGCGATTTGGAACAGCAAGCTGCTTTCGAATCTATTTGTGGAAGACTGTATATGAAACTAAAGCGACCAGAAGAGGCACTTCAGTATTTGGGGCGTGCACAAGAATATTTTGGACTAACAGACAACTCGGCCAAGGAGTATATTGTGCTGGGAAATATGGCGATTTCATATGGTATGAAGGAAGAGTATGATAAAGTGGAGCCGCTTTTAAAAAGAATTAAAAACCATTATCTCAAACAAGAGGATACTATAAACTATCTAAGATCGGTTGTTAATCTAGCAACGCTATTCGAAAAACAGGAGGCTGTGGAAAAGGCGTTTCGGGAGATTGAAGGAATAAAAAATTTTAAGTTGGATACCTTTACCGCCAATAGCGTTAAGGTAATCAAAGGAAAACTTTACAAGAAAGTAGGAGATTATGATACGGCCATTCAATATCTGGAAAAAATAACCTATGGTGGCCCCCAAATTGGGTTCCGCATTATGGAAAGTAGTACAAAAGAATTGGCCGAGATGTATTCTCTTGTTGGCAATTATGAAAAAGCTTCTTTGTACTATAAAAAAAATGCCCAATTTAAGGATTCCATTCTTTCTGTGAATGCTCAAGAGCGGTTGCAAGAATTAGAGATCCTTTATCAGGTATCCCAGAAAGAAAAGGAAATCGAGAATCTATTGTTCACCAAGAAAAGAAAAAACCTTCAGGTTCTTGGGCTCATTGCCTTACTGTTTTGTGTTTTAATAACCCTACTCATCATATTTTTCAGGACAAGAAGAAAGATTAAAAATGCCTTACTTAAGAGCGAAAAGTTAGCAAAGAAACTCATGCATCGAAAGAATGAGCTTGCCAACTTTGCCATTCATTATTCCGAAGTCAATAGACTTATACGAACCGTAAATACCAAAGCCGAGGGCATAGACCATATTCAGGACTTGGAGCGGTTGAAAACTAAAATCAAAGAGCTCATCAATGAGCTCCGAACGCACAATAGCCTAGTGCAAAACAATAACAATATAGAGGCCTACATAGACACAGCTTACAGTGACTTTATGTACGAACTTGAGCTGATTAGTACGGAATTAACAAACAAGGAAAAGCGCATTTGTTCTCTAATTGTAATCGATTGCTCAAGTAAGGAAATAGCGGATATACTCTCAATTTCTCCGAAGAGTATAAATAATGCACGTTCCATTATAAGAAAGAAACTCAATATTTCTGAAAAGGAAAACATGAATGCTTTCTTGAAAAAATGCATTCATGTTTTGGTGTAACATATAGATTCCCTACCATAGCCAAACAGCGTTTTACCAACATTATCAGAATTAATTTTAAAAGGATGCAACCCTTCATTTCGTGAAATGTCTATAGCAATGTAACTGCTAAAAAGACAACACAAAAAATGAAGCACATCCTAATTGTATTTTTCCTTTTGGTTTCCTCGCAACTGCTTGCGCAGAACAAATACAGTGTCCGGGGAACCATAGAAGACAAGAAAAACGGAGAGACCGTTATCGGCGCTACCGTATACCTAGAGGGCACCTCCATTGGAGCCATGACAAATGAATACGGGTTCTTTTCCTTAACGGCTCCCGAAGGAACCTACCAATTGGTCATATCCTATATCGGGTATGAAGAGATCCGTACCGAAGTGGTACTGAATGCCAACCAAACCCTGGATTTTGAAATTACAGAATCACGCACTTCCTTGGAAGAAGTCGTAGTAACCGCAGATGGGTCGGAACGGGTTAATATTCGGGAACCACAAATGGGTGTTACCCAATTAAAGGCAGAAACCATAAAACAAATGCCGGCAGTTTTGGGAGAGGTAGATCTTATTAAATCCATACAAATGTTGCCCGGAGTAACCCAAAATGGAGAAGGTTCGGCGGGATTCAATGTACGAGGAGGTGCAGCCGATCAGAATTTGGTATTGCTCGACGAGGCCATCATTTACAATACCTCCCACTTTTTTGGGTTCTTCTCGGTATTTAACTCAGACGCCATAAAAGATATAAAGCTGTACAAGGGAGACATGCCTTCCAAGTTCGGTGGAAGGGTGTCTTCGGTTTTGGACGTGCGCCAGAAAGATGGGAACAGTAAAAACTTCGGACTTACGGGCGGAATTGGGGTGATTTCCAGTAGACTCACCGCAGAAGGACCTTTATTCAATAAAAAAGGATCCTTTTTGGTCGCAGGAAGGTCTTCGTATGCTCATTTGTTTACCCCAGCTATTGAAGAACTCAAGAACGATAAGATTTCTTTTTATGATCTTAACCTTAAGGCGAACTATGAAATCAATGAGAATAATAGGGTATACCTATCTGGATATTTTGGAAGGGATATTTTCAACATCGGAAACTTCTTGGACAATAACTATGGGAATTTTTCCGGGAACCTGAGATGGAATCACGTTTTCAATGATAAATTGTTCTCCAATCTATCGCTTATTTACAGCAAGTACGACTATCAGGTAGTGTTAGACTTTGTTCAGTTGGATTGGATTGCAGACATTCAGAACCAACACCTAAAATATGATTTCGGGTATTATGCAAGTGACAAGCTCAAATTGGATTTTGGATTAAGCGGAATCAATTATCGCCTCAATCCCGGAGAGGTGAGCCCTACTTCAGAAACCTCCCCGATCAACTACCTTAAATTAGATCAGAAAAGGGCTTTCGAGGGAGGAATCTATGCCAGTGCAGAACATAAATTGACCGATAAACTAACAGCGCGTTATGGACTCCGCTACAGTACTTTTTCGCGATTGGGCGGTCAGAATATTGCCGACTACGAAAACAATCAACCCGTAGTGTATAATGAAGATTTGGGAATTTATGAAGAAGGTGAAATCATTGGGGAGACGTTCTACAAGAAAGGAAAAAGCATTAAAAACTTTGGGAATTTGGAACCCCGATTGGGATTGGCTTACCAACTTAACGATAATGCATCGGTTAAGGCCAGCTATACGCGGGCCGCTCAATATCTCCATCTATTGTCGAACACCTCCTCTGTAACTCCCTTGGATGTTTGGACCCCGAGTGGCCCGTATATAAAACCACAATTGTCCAACCAATATGCCGTGGGATACTATAGAAAATTCAATGACAATGCATTCTCACTAGAGGTGGAAGCCTATTATAAGGATGTTGAGAATAGGATCGACTATGTGGATGGTTCCGATCTCATAGGAACCAATACCATAGAGACAGAAATATTAAACGGAGAAGCAAGGGCTTACGGCTTAGAAATATTGCTTCGAAAGAACAAAGGAAAATTCACCGGATGGTTGGCATATACGCTTTCCAAATCCGAACAACGTGCCCTTGGAGGAAGTGCTGGAGGTCCTGGGATTAATGATGGTAAATGGTATAACACCCCTTTCGACAGAACCCACGATCTGTCATTAACGGGTGCTTATAAGTTGAGTGATAAATGGACCTTCAGCACCAATCTAGTATTTCAGACCGGTCGCCCGGTGACCTATCCCAATGGTCAATATGAGTATGAGGATCTTTCGATCGCAAGTTATTCCCTGCGGAATGAAGACCGATTGCCGGCCTATCACCGCCTCGATGTCTCCGCCATTTACCGACCCCAAAACAAGAAAGACCGACGATGGCAAGGGGAATGGGTTTTTGGTATCTACAATGTGTACAATCGCAGGAACGCGGCTTCCATTTCATTCAATCAAAACGAGGAAACCGGAATCAACGAAGCGACCCGATTATCCATTTTTGGCATTATTCCTTCCATAACATACAATTTCAAATTCTAAGATCATGAAAGCAATTATAAAATTTACATTAGTACTTCTAGGGATCCTATTTATATCGTGTGAAGATCCCGTTTCGGTAGACTTGAATGACGCACCTCCAAGATTGGTGGTCGAGGCTTCCTTAGACTGGGAAAAGGGAACCGCTGGAAATGAGCAAACCATAAAATTGACCACTTCCACACCATATTTCGATTCGGAAATCCTGAATGACGTATTGGGAGCTACCGTTCGCGTTACCAACACCAATACGGGGCAGGTATTTGTATTTCAGGACCAGAATAACGGACTTTACACCACCTCCAATTTTGTGCCGGTGCTAAACGATACCTATGATCTGGAAATTCTTTACAATGGCGAGATCTATACCGCTACAGAAACCATGACGCCGGTTGCCGAGATTATCGAAGTATCACAATCGCTGGAAGGCGGTTTCGACGAAGAGATTTTAGATGTAAGCATCTTTTTTCAGGATCCAGAAGAAGAGGGCAATTACTATCTCATGCGTTTTATCGAAGAAGGTGATCTGCTTCCAGTGTTGGAGACAGAATCGGATGAATTCTCTAATGGAAACTTGATCGACGAATTCTTCGAAAAAGACGGAGATGCAGGTACTCAAGAAGAAGAATTTCAGGTGGGCGATACCGTTATAATGTCGTTGTATGGAATTTCGGAACAATACTTTAATTATATTGATTTGTTGATAGAACAATACGACAGTGGCGGCGATCCTTTTGCAACTACCCCGTCGAGGGTAAAGGGAAATTGTATCAACCTCACCACCCCCAATAATTATGCCCATGGGTATTTTAGGTTAACAGAAGTCGATATCGTATCTTATACGTTTCAGTAAAAATTTCAAAAAAAATCCTTTTCCGTGCAACCCTTAACCATTTCATTGTGTCTATAGGAATGATACATAGTAAAACAAGGGCAAATACATAGGCATCGTAATAGTGGATCAAGCCATACTATTTACACATAAAGAACTAATTGAAAAAAGTAAGATTGGGGACCGCAAAATGCAGTACAAACTGTATTCCTTGTACGTGGATGCTATGTTCAATGTAAGTATCCGTATTGTAAAAGTGAAGGAAGATGCCGAGGATATTGTGCAGGATAGTTTTGTAAGTGCCTTCAAAAACCTTGATTCTTTTAAATACCAAAGCACGTTCGGCTCTTGGCTCAAGCGCATTGTGGTAAATAAGAGTATTAATTACTTGAGGGTGAAACGGGTTCCCTTGGTGGCCTTGGAAGAACAAGAATATTGGATTTCCGAACCTGAAGAAATTGAGGATTCCAAGTTGGATGTGCATAGAATTAGAAAAGGGATCGATGCACTTCCGCAAGGGTATCAAACCATTATAAATTTATACTTGATCGAAGGGTACGACCATGTGGAGATTGGGGAGATTTTGGAGATCAGTGTTTCTACCTCCAAATCCCAATACCACAGAGCGAAGAAAAAATTAATTGAGTTAATAGACTGATTATGAAGGATGAATTAAGAGATTTTATACAAGAGAACCGAACGGAATTCGACGAGCACACAGTCGATAAGGAAGCCCTTTGGGCGAAGATCGATTCTCAGCTGGGTGATGAAGCCAAAAAGGTGATTCCGCTGTGGAAGCGTGCCAACTGGAGGGTAGCAGCGAGCGTAGTCCTACTTCTAGGATGTGTGCTGTTTTTCAACAATCTAACTTCCGGCGATCCTGAACAGGAGATTGTTTATGAAGAGTTGCAGGAAGTAGATCATTATTATGGTTCCTTGGTAGAACAGCAAATTCTACTTATCCAAAACAGCTCGAATTTATCGGAAGAAGAACGCCAGGATTTTCTATCTGTGATCGATGAATTGGATCGGGAATACAAAGGGTTGAAAGAGGAACTCAAGGAAGGAATCAACAACGAAAAAATCATAGAAGCGATTATTCACAACTATCGCCAAAAAATAGAATTGATGGAGAAACTTTTACTAAGGTCACATCCACCTAAAAAAGAATACGATGAACAGGAAATTGTATTATAAGGTACTTTTCCTGTGCATGCTTTTGCCAAGCATTAGTATGGGACAGGAAACTGCAAGCAAACAAATTGAGGAATCCCATCCTTTTTCTGAAGGAAGCTCGCTGCTTATTGAAAACAAGTACGGGGATATCTATGTCAATGGCTGGGAACAGAACACCATTGCCATTACCGTGGATATTAGCGCGACCGATGATGATTTGGGAGAAGCCCAAGCATTATTGGATCGTATTAAACCCGTAATTAGGGTGATGGGAAATCAAATCGTGATCACTTCGGAAATTGCCAAAAAGGAAGCTGGTCTTTTCGATCGCCTATTAAATAGATCCAAACCAAGTGGTAAGCGGGCTAAATCGGAAATCAATATCACTGTGTACTTACCCAATAATACCCGTGCCGAATTGAATAATAAATACGGCGATATTCTTGTTGCTGGTTGGAATGGAGTGCTGGATGCAACTTTAGAACATGGCGATTTACGGCTTCAGGATCCTTTAAAGGAATCCAAGTTGTTTATTAAGTATGGTAAGTTGAAAGCCAACTTTTTGGGAGAAGCCAAGGTTGTTGCCAACAATGCCAATATCGATATTAATAGTGCCGATGATTTGGATTTGGAGTCGAAAAACTCTGAAATTTCCCTCGATGAAATCCAGTCCTTAAACCTGTCTTCCAACAAGGATGAGGTTGAGGTGGAAAACGTCGTGCATATGCAAGGAACTATCGATTACTCCAATATTCTACTGAATGAGGTAGACAAGCGCATCGATTTAGATCTAAATCTTGCCGAATTACGGGTGATAACATTTACAAGAAAAGATCCAAGCGTTCGGATTAATCAGGACAATTCGGAAGTATACCTCAATATCTTAAACACCAGTTTTCGGTTTCAAGCCAATTTGGAACAAGGCGTACTACGTATTCCCAAGTCCATGGAGGCGATAGAATCCAATATGATAGACAATAAGAAAAAGATCCGGGAAATTTCGGCCACTTATGGCATTGAGAAGGCCGCGGTTTTTTCCTTCTCAGGCAGGAAAGGGATCATAATTTTAAAGGAATTGTAAACGACATCAATCAAAAAATAAAATGAAAAAAAGACTCACAATAGGGCTAATCATCCTTGCTAGTATTGCGGGGTGGAGTCAGACAACAGAAACAGATGATTACGTAGAATTCGACGATCGGAAAAATGTGGTCCATGGTGTGTACTTGGGCTTTAGTGGGCAGTACGGTCAAGTAAACAGTGAAGGTACCGTTTTTGGAACCTTCAAACTCGCCTATGTGGCCAACCAGCAATTGGAAATTGGGTTTGCTGCCACTGGATTTTTTAACGATCGTCCCAATAATAGGCCAGATCTTTTCGATGGGGATAAAATCGCTTTGGTGGGCGGATATGCAGGGTTTCATGTAGAACCCATTTTATTTGGAAAACGTTTTATTAGTGTGTCATTTCCATTGTTGGTCGGAGGAGGATTGGCCACCTATACGGGAGTGGATACGCTGGAAAATGACGAAGATCTCAATGAAGATGATTTCGACGACTTTTTCATCGTAGAACCGGGAGTGAACATTCTATATAATCTTACACGGTATACACAGTTGGAAACAGGAATTCGTTATCGCATAACAAGCGATTATAATCTTCCACCATTTGGGAAGGATAATTTAAATGGAATTTCTGTCGTATTCGGACTGAAAGTTGGAATTTTCAATATGGGGAGAAAGAAACCCATTAAATCGAGCTTTTAGCCAATCTTGATTAGGACAGTACAATCAATTCCCACTCCCTTCCATCAAAGTCATAGGTATGCAGGCGAGTGAATCCAATGGCTAAATGAGCCTCCATAGAGCGTTTGTTCTTATGATCCACTTCGGTAATGATACATGAATAGGGCGGAATAAGAAACTCCTTCATGGCTTGGTATAGTTTTCTGAAAATGCCTTGTCTTCGATAGGCAATATCGATACAGACTTGTCCCATGACCACATAGTTTTGGTATGCTTGCGAACCGGCAATCGCTTTTTCAATTTCATCAAACATAGGGACAAGAACTTCGATTTCATTCCCGAACTTGGGATGCATGGAAAGGGCGTAGCCCACTACTTTATCTCCATCTTTGGCTATCGTGTGCGGGCAGGCATCGTTCATGCGTTTCAATAAATCGAAATCGTGGTGTACTGTTACAAAACCTTCGGCCTGCTGCTCATATGGAGATAGGGATTCGGGCAAATTGGTCTTCTGCAGAATCAATATTTGCTCCAATTCGGATAAGGTGGCACAGCGTTTATAGGTAATCATTGCCAAAAGATTTATACTTTTCAATATACATCATTATCCATAAAAAAGCGCACCCATGGGTGCGCTTTCACTCTTGTTGATGGTTTAGATAGGTTTATTGAACTGCCTGTAAGGCATCGATATTTCCATATCCATAATTATTGCTCGGGTTGCCGTATAGTTCGCCGGACTCCCGCATACGTTGTAACACTTGACCACGTGACCATCCGGGATGTCTTGCCCATATTAAAGCTGCTATTCCCGCAGTGGTTGCAGTAGCCACAGAGGAGCCTCCTACATAGTCATCGTCGCCTGCATAAAATCCGAGAGTTACACCGGTGCGACTTGTACTGCTCTGTCGTTCCATGACCACCGTGAATTCAATTTGGGATCCATCGTGGCAATTGTCACATTGATCGTAAATACCTGGCCCTAAATCACGGATACCCGTTACGGCAACGCATTCACTCATGTTGGCAGGGAAGATAACAGGATACCAATTGGTCCAAGAGGTTGAGGTTCCCCCAGCGGCAATTAGCAATTTGCCTCTACTGTGTGCATAGCGCACAGCATCCCTCACATTTCCTATACTCCACGGATAACCAATGGACATGGAAATAATCTTCACATCACTACGATTTGCCAATGCCTTTAGGGCATTAGATACTCCTTTTCGTTCGTGGTAATCGTTAAGCACCACATCGGCGGTTCCGCGATAGGAAACCAAATTACAGTTGTAAGCTACACCCATGGCTTCCAAATCGTTATTTCTGGGTGCAGCAACCGTAGCTGTCATAGAGGTTCCATGGCCACACTTATCGTCTGGGCCATCTACATTGTTGCTCCACCACCAAGGGGAATCGATATAAGTTCCATATTTTTCCACCGTTCTGGAAGAAGAGGAACCATCGGTATTGAATTGATTGCCCAATTTTGGTTGATTTGGCGATAGGCCTGTATCAATCACCCCTACGGTAATGCCATTCCCAGAACTAAGGGACCATGCCTGAGGAATGTTATGGCGATCGAATGTCCAAGAGACATAGGCACCGGGCGCCACTACCGAATAGTCATTGGTGTTTAGGCTGGAACCCGACATATTGCATCCAGCACTGCTAAATTTTGGGCCTTCTTTGGCTTTCAATTCATAAAAAGAGTAGGCATTGGGTTCTAAATAGCGGATATTATCCATTTCCCTAAGCGCGGCAACTGTCGCGTAAGAGGTAATTTCAATATCGAAATAATTAAAGGTGTCATCTTCGAGAATTTTTAATGCTTTTCTTGAGGTGCCGGAAGCGGAAACAATGGCATCGATAATATCATTTTTTTCGTTAGCAAATGCAGTACTTCCAGGTTCCCGATAAAAAGCATCTTCCGGTCCATATCCTATCGTAAGCATTTCTTCTCCATGGACCGCAGCGCTCCAAAGTACTTGTGTTGTGGCATCCTTCCAATTGAAGGAACCATTCGTTTCGAAAGATTTGTCGATAAATGCATTGATCTCTTCAATGCTGAGAAGTTGCGTTCGATCGTCTGTTTTTGAAGTGAGTTGAGCAGATTCATCGGTGGAGGTAAGGTCTTCCTGGCTGCAGGAGGCGAGAAGCAAAAGCAAGGAAAACCCAAGTAATAAAGGTCTTTTCATGTTGATGGTTTTTTAGTGATGTTTTATTTGCTATGCACGCATAGCATCTTATACTAAAGTTAGAAAAAAATTGAGAATATGATAATATTTCGACTAATTATTTTATAAATACTCAATAAAAACCCTAAAACATAAAAATATTATGGTTATTACGTAAATGTAAGATATAGTCCTGCAGCCAATGCGCCACCCAAAATAGGCCCAATAATGGGAATCCAAGAATAGCCCCAATCGGTCTTTTTGTCTTTCAGGGGAAGAATGGAGTGAATAATTCTAGGCCCCAAATCCCGCGCAGGATTAATGGCGTAACCGGTGGTTCCTCCCAAAGAAAGTCCAATAGACCATACCACCAAAGCTACGGGCAAAGCACCCAATGATCCTAAACCAATGGTGGCAGATTCTCCGGAGGCAGAAGTGAATTCTGGCCCAGCGATATAAAATACCGCTAGCATGAGAACAAATGCTCCAATGACTTCAGAAAAAAAGTTAGACCCTGTGTTTCTAATGGCGGGCGCTGTGCAAAACGTCGCTGCAATTCCATCGGGATCTTCGGTCGCGTCATAATGTTTTTTATGGAATATCCAGACACATAGTGAGCCCAACATGGCTCCGATCATCTGACCCGCTATATAGGTGGGAACTTTTGCCCATTCGAAACTGCCTTCGATAGCCACCGCAATGGTGACAGCTGGATTTATATGCGCGCCACTAATGGGACCCGCAATGAGGACGGCTACGTATACGGCCAAGGCCCAACCTGTGGTAATAACGATCCAGCCCGAATTGTTCCCTTTGGTTCCTTTTAAAACCACATTGGCTACCACTCCATTTCCCAGTAGGATAAGGATAAAAGTTCCGATGATTTCTGCAATAAATGGTGTCATACTGTTCTATTTTATGGGTAGGTTATTCGATCCAGTTTTTACTTCGTCCAACAGCCTTATGCCATTGTTTAATTAGATTTGCGGCGGTTTCGGTATCCATATCGGGTTGAAAGGTTCGATCTTTGGCCCATTGAGCCTCTAAACTCTCCGGGGTTTCCCAATATCCCACAGCCAATCCCGCTAGATAGGCAGCGCCTAAAGCTGTACTTTCCAATTGTTTGGGTCGTATTACCGGAAATCCGAAAATATCGCTTTGAAACTGCAAGAGGAAATTGTTGGCCGTCGCTCCGCCGTCCACCCGAAGCTCGCTTCCTTCCGTTTTGGCGTCGGCCTCCATGGCTTTAACGATATCATACACTTGATAGGCAATTCCTTCCAATGTTGCCCTAGCGATATGTGCCTGTGTACTTCCGCGGGTGAGTCCTACTATGGCCCCACGGGCATAGGAATCCCAATAGGGTGCTCCCAATCCTGCCAAGGCGGGTACAAAATACACACCGCCATTGTCTTCGACACTTGTAGCCAATGCTTCAATTTCTTTGGCATCTTCTATCAACCCTAGTCCATCACGGATCCATTGAACCGCTGCACCTCCTACAAAAACACTTCCTTCCAAAGCATAGCGTACGGTATCGCCAATTTTCCAAGCAATGGTTGTGAGTAGATTGTTTTCGGAATAAACAGGAGTTTCGCCTGTATTCATTAAAAGGAAACAGCCAGTTCCATACGTATTCTTCACCATTCCTTTTTGGGTGCATTGCTGCCCAAACAGTGCGGCTTGCTGATCGCCTGCAATTCCAGCAATAGGAATGCTGGTTGAAAATAGACCTTCATGGGTTTCCCCTACAATCTCACTGCTCCCTTTTACCTCGGGCAATATCGCTTTGGGAATATCCAATAACTGAAGCAATTGTTCGTCCCATTCCAAGGTATGAATATTAAAAAGTAGCGTTCTACTCGCATTGCTGGCATCGGTTACATGCACTGCACCATGGGTGAGTTTCCAAATGAGCCAACTATCGATGGTACCAAAACAAAGTTCGCCATTGGCGGCCCGTTCCCTAGCGCCTTCCACATGGTCCAGTATCCATTTCAATTTGGTACCCGAAAAATAGGCATCGATAACGAGTCCTGTTTTCTTCTTAAAGGTTTCCACATGTCCGGCATCACGCAGGCCATCACAGAATTTGGCCGTTCTTCGATCTTGCCAAACGATAGCATTGTGAATAGGTTCACCGGTTTGGCGATCCCAAACCACTGTGGTTTCCCGCTGATTGGTTATTCCAATGCCTGCAATGTCTGCACCTGAAGAGCCGGTAGAAGAAAGTGCAGCTTCAATGGCCTTCCATTGAGAATCCCATATTTCATTCGCATCGTGCTCTACCCATCCGGGTTCTGGAAAAATCTGTCGAAAATCCTGTTGTCCTACGCCCTTTTTTTCCCCTTGTTGATTAAATAGAATTGCGCGTGAGGAGGTAGTTCCCTGATCGATGGATAAAATATATGTACTCATATGATAATTATTTTAAAATATACTTTTGGGCCAGTGATTCGAATTGTGACACTTGCTCCTGTTGCCAGGTGTTGCCTCGGTTCAGTTCTTTTGCCATGAGTGCGGCCACAACAGGTGAAATTTCCACAGCTGTACGTGCATCTAAAAGTAAAAGACGGATACGTCGTGAAAGAAAGTCCTCTATGGTTCTCGCCATTTCGTTACGAACGGCCCACACTACTTGTCCTTGGGTGTATCCATATTTTGGATGCAATTTTTGACTGTACATCGGATCTTCTGCCTCGAAAGCCTTAAACGTCTTCAAATCGCTGCCATACATATTTAAGTGATCCGGTGCATTCAGTGCTTCGGATGGATTTCCATGTATCGAAATAGCTTTCGTAGTACAGGGAACTGATGGCAAATTGAAATTTTCGATAACGGTTTCCATCACATCCTCGGCCATTTTGCGGTAGGTGGTCCATTTCCCGCCAACGATACTTACCATATTATCATCCAGAATAATCTTATGGCTCCGGGAAACCTCTTTCGTATTGGTTTCGTCTTTTTTCGGTTTAGCCAGAGGCCTAAGTCCACTAAACACGGACAACACATCACTACGAGATGCCTTTTTGGTGAGATAGGCATTGATGGTTTCCAAAATAAAATCGACCTCTGCTTCTAGGGGGACGGGTTCTATTTTCGGTTTTTTAATAAGTGTATCTGTAGTGCCTGCAATGACTTTATCATGCCACGGAATGATGAAGAGAACTCTTCCATCCGAGGTTTTCGGAATCATAAGTGCAGTATCGCTATCCAGAAAGGACCGTTCCAGCATCAGGTGTATCCCTTGACTGGGAATGACCGTTTTCTTATGCTTCGGATCCTTCATCTTCAAAATCTTATCGGTAAAGATTCCGGTGGCATTGATTACAACTTTGGCATTTACATGGTATACTTCTGAAGTTTCGGCATCGGTGACCGATATACTTTCTATGGTGTTATTCGCATTGCCATTAAGCGCTGTTACCGGAAAATAATTGAGCATCGTCGCACCCTGTTCCAGGGCAGTCTGGGCAAGGTTCAAGGCGAGTCTGGCATCATCGAACTGTCCATCGAAATAGGAAACGCCACTACTTAAGTTTTCAGTAATTAAAGTGGGTAAGGCTTCCATTACGGTTGCCTTTTTCAACCATTTGGAGCTACCCAAGCTCAGTTTTTTGGAAAGGACATCATAGAACTTCAATCCGAAGGTGTAATACGGACCGCCCCACCATTTATAATTTGGGATGATAAACTCTTGCTTTTTAAACAGGTGCTTTGCGTTCCGCGCCAAAAGCCCCCTTTCTTCCAAGGCCTCCGAAACCAGTTTTACATTTCCCTGGGCCAAATAACGCACCCCACCATGGACTAATTTGGTGCTTTTACTACTCGTACCTTTAGCAAAATCATATTTTTCGAATAATACAGTTTTAAAGCCTCTAGATGCTGCATCAACAGCAATCCCTAGACCGCTCGCTCCGCCTCCGATAATGGCAATATCCCATACGTCTGTAGAGGTGAGATCGTGAATGAGTTCTGAACGGGTTTTCAAGATGTTGGTTGGGAATAAATATGTATAAACTATAAATCTAGTAAAAAAGTAGGGAATTGGTAAAATGTTGAAGATCAATTTTTGAAGGCTTCTTTTACTAAGGGCACTTTATCCTTTTTATATGGTTTCAAGGTTGTATTTTTGAAACATGAATGGACTTCCTGAAAAACTTCAACAGAAGTTAGCCGAACGTAATAGCAGTGCGTCCTTGCGTACGTTGGGTGTGCCAAACAACCTGATTGATTTTTCTTCCAATGATTATCTTGGATTTGCCTTTTCTGAAAAAGTGTTTGATCGAGCACAGGAAATCATGGCTTCCTTTAACCTTAAACAAAATGGTGCCACAGGTTCACGCTTGCTTTCCGGAAATCATGCATTATACAATAGGGTAGAAAAACAAATAGCTAGTTTCCACGAAGTGCCGGCTGCGTTGATTTTTAATAGTGGTTACGACGCCAATGTTGGGTTATTCAGTAGTGTACCTCAAAGGGGAGATGTTATTTTATATGATGAACTAAGTCATGCATCCATTCGCGATGGCATTAAGATGGGCAATGCAAGAGCCCATAAATTTACACACAACGATCTTTTGGATCTTGAAAGGCGATGTAAAAAAGAACGAAAGGAAGGCCTCATAAATAGTGAAATCTATGTGGTGACCGAATCCGTTTTTTCTATGGATGGTGATACACCAGACTTGAATGCCATGGCCAAAGTATGCCAAAAGTACAAGGCCAGGTTGGTAGTAGATGAAGCCCACGCGTTTGGGGTGATGGGATCATCGGGGAAGGGAATCATTCAACAGCTGAAACTGCAGGATGAAATCTTCGCGCGGATCGTAACTTTTGGAAAGGCCTTGGGTTCTCACGGAGCTGCGATTTTAGGCACAGATGAATTGCGGAACTATTTAATAAATTTTACCCGGAGTTTTGTGTACACAACAGGTCTGCCACCACATAGTGTAGCGGTTATTGAGGCAGGCTATGAGGCTTTGGGCGAGGATCTTGGGATTATCCAAAAATTACATCATAATATTGCAATATTACGAAATGAAATAGAAGATGCTGGGCTGGCAACATGCTTTATATCCAGTGATTCTGCCATTCATTCCCTCATTATTCCAGGCAATAAAACCGTTAAAAACGCCGCCGCAAATTTGCGGGAGCAAGGATTCGATGTAAAACCCATATTGTCGCCTACGGTACCTCAAGGTGAAGAGCGTTTGCGTATCTGTATACACAGTTATAATTCTGAAGAGGATATTCGAAAACTTGTACAACATTTGGCTACTTTTGTAGCATGACAAAAACCTTTGAAACAATAGCCCGATACACCGATACTTCTGAAGCTTTGGTGGTAAAAGGGCGATTGGAATCTGAAGGAATTCCGGCGTTTATTGTCGATCATGGCACCTTGGATTCGGATCCATTGATCAGCACTAAATCAGGAGGTGTAAAATTGAATGTATCCATAGAAAATAAGGAACAAGCCCTTGCTATCATTAAGAGTATAAGTGACTTTTCAATCGATAATGAGGGAAGTGCTATTGCGTGCCCTAATTGTGGAGGCGAACAAGTCAAGTTCTATTCTAATCAAGGCAATGTTACCAATCCGTTGGCTTTATTTTTCCGACGCATCTTTTCGAAACCAACTTCGGGTGATGTATATGATTATAAATGTTCCCATTGCGAACATAAATTTCTTTTAAAATGAGGCAGTCCTATTTCATTACGGGAATCTCAACCGATGTAGGTAAAACGGTAGTTTCGGCTATCGTTACCGAAGCTTTGGAGGCAGATTATTGGAAGCCCGTTCAGGCAGGTGATTTGGATAACACCGACTTGCACAAAGTGAAGCGGTGGGTGTCCAATTCCAACACGGTTTTTCATGAAAGCCATCACAATTTGAATACCCCCATGAGTCCGCATGCCGCGGCCGAAATTGATGGTATTGAAATTTCGATAGAGCAATTGGTTCGACCCAATACCAAGAATGCCTTGGTCATCGAGGGAGCAGGCGGCTTATTGGTTCCATTAAATGATACCGAAACAGTAGCCAATCTTATTCTTCCCGAGGACAAAGTAATTATCGTATCCCGGCATTACTTGGGAAGCATTAACCACACCTTGCTCACAATTGAAGCGCTAAAGGCAAGAAAATTGGATATTCTGGGCATTATTTTTAGTGGTGACGAGCATCCAACTACGGAAGCTATTATTCAGAAAATGGGTGGCATTCCTATATTGGGGCGTATTGATGAGGAGCCCTACATAGATGCGAATGTAGTGAAAGAGTATGCCGATAGGTTAAAGGAAATACTTTTGTAATCCGAAAATCGTTTTAAAATAAACCAACCTCGATGAGCCTTTCCCAACGCGACCAGAAACATATTTGGCATCCGTTAACCCAGCACCAAAACGCTCCGGAACCTTTGGGGATTGCGAGGGCTAAAGGAGCCTACTTTTGGGATGAAAACGGGAACGGATATATTGATGGCATCGCCTCCTGGTATACGGCCATGTACGGTCATTGCAACGATCATATCATAGCAGCAGTAAGTGAGCAGATGCGCCAATTGGACTTGGTGGTCTTCACTGGATTTACCCATGAACCTGCAGTACAACTTTCTGAAAAACTGATGGAGATTCTACCTTCCAATCAGCAAAAGATTTTCTTTAATGACAATGGTTCTACAGCGGTTGAGGCCGGTATAAAAATGGCGCTGCAATACCATTTCAATAAAGGGCAAAAACGGGACACCTTGATTGCTTTCGAAGAAGGTTTTCATGGAGATACCTTTGGGGCCATGAGTGCTTCGGGACTCTCTGTTTATAATGGCCCGTTCGAAGATTTTTTCCTGAAGGTGGTTCGCATTCCTACCCCACAAAAGGACAATTTGGAAACCGTACTAGCCCAATTGAAACAGCTTATTTCGGAAAATGAATGTGCTGGTTTCGTATACGAACCATTGGTTCAGGGGGCAGCGGGAATGAAGTTCCATTCGGCCGAAGGATTGGAGCAGATCCTACAACTTTGCCAAGCCAATGATATTCTCTGTATCGCCGATGAGGTCATGACGGGATTCGGTAAAACGGGAAGGCATTTTGCTTCGCTTCATCTAACAACGCTCCCCGATATTATGTGTTTGAGTAAGGCGCTTACGGCGGGGGTGGCTCCCATGAGTATTACGAGTTGTTCACAAAAAGTTTTCGATGCATTTTTGGATGAGGAAATTGCCAAAGGCTTTTTTCATGCCCATACCTACAGTGCACATCCCTTGGGTTGTGCGGCTGCGATTGCTGGGATTGACTTATTGGTTTCAGATACCATTCAAAAGGACATTGGGCGGATTCGGGATTCACATAGTGCTTTTGTTGAAGAAATAGCAACGCATCCCAAAGTAAAAGAAGCTCGGTCGCTTGGGGTTATCTTGGCCATAGACCTTGCCTTGGAAATGGATCGCTATGGAACACTCCGCAATGAAATGTATCAATACTTCATGAGCCAAGGAGTATTTCTTCGTCCCTTGGGGAATACGGTTTATGTCTTACCACCCTATATTATCGAGAAATCTGAGTTGGACAAGATTTATCAAGCCATTCGTGGGATGTTGGAAGCCGTTTAATCCAACAGTTCACGTTCCTCCAAAAGGTCGATCACGAAATCCGCTTCATCTATATAAACCTTCATCTTGTCATAGGTCCAGTTGTCGCCACGGCCTTCGCCTTCAACATCAAGAACACCTTCCCCTTTGGGACCGCGTATGGGAATACTAAGATCGGCTTCACCTCTCCCGTTGGAATAATTGATACTCCCGTTCATCATACCATGACTTTCCAAGGGTTCCCCCAAATATTCGATTACCTGTGTGTTATTCGAGGCTGCATCCATGGCATCTTTATAAGCCTGCGAATCGCTCATCATAGTGGTTACGCCGAAGAAAATGGCACCAAAAAATGCAATGAATAGAACTATGGCTACGAGGCAGCCCCCAACTGGAACGACCCAAGGCCAATTTCTTCCAAACCAACTTTTTCTTTTGGTAGTTTCTTCCATGATTTTCTAGTTTTTGAGTATTTACAATGTACAGAACTCTTATTTTTGCTGAAATTATCAAAAAATCTTGCAACAACCCATTTCAATTACCGGTATCGCATCCGTTTCAGCTCTAGGAATGAGTCTTCCAGAAGTATGGGAATGTTACAAAAAAGGGGATTCGATTTTTACCACCAAGAATGTTGCCGGTACACGGGTAGCTTTGTCTAAAGTGGGTTCCAAAATCGAAGAAGCACTTTCCCAACTAAGACAGTCACATTCGGCTTATAAGAAATTGGACCGTTCTGTGCTTCTGGCGTTGCTGGCTGCGAAAGAAGCATTTCCCGATCATCTCAATAAGAAATCGGTTGGGGTTACCATAGGTTCTTCCCGGGGAGCCACGGGCCTATTCGAAAAGTACCACGAACAATTTCGTGTCAAGGGGAAGGTGTCCGCATTTTCTTCTCCCACCACCACGTTGGGCAATATTTCCTCTTGGGTAGGACAGGAATTGGGGTTGCAGGGCATTCAGGTGGGACATTCCGTTACCTGTTCCACGGCGCTTCATGCAGTACTCAACGGAATCGCTTGGCTACAAGCAGATATGGCCGATGCCTTTTTGGTAGGTG
This sequence comes from Flavobacteriaceae bacterium, assembly GCA_019634365.1. Classification (GTDB taxonomy): domain Bacteria; phylum Bacteroidota; class Bacteroidia; order Flavobacteriales; family Flavobacteriaceae; genus Aureisphaera. Next base: position 39,262 of record JAHQVM010000084.1, read on the forward strand.
GTAGCGAAGCAGCCCTTACACCTTTTACCCTGGCACAGATGCAGGCTCTTAAATTATACAGCACTTCTACTGAAGCATTTCCCTGCGAGTCCCTTCGGTTGGATAAAAATAAAAATACCATGGTCTTGGGGGAAGGCGCCGCTGTGGCGGTATTGGAAAAGGGATTATTGGAAAACAGATTGGCAACCATTATGGGCTATGGTTTTGCTTCCGAAAAAATCGCCCACGGAAGTGCCATTAGCGAAAATGCCGATTGTTTTCAGGAGTCCATGAAACAAGCTTTGGATAGATCAGGGCTAAAAAGTGTGGACGCTATTGTTATGCATGCCCCAGGAACTCTAAAGGGTGATACGGCCGAATTCAATGCCGTAAAAGAAGTGTTCCGTAACAAATTGCCCTTATTGACGACCAATAAATGGCTTTTGGGACATACCTTCGGAGCTTCAGGTATGATGAGCGTTGAAATGGCCATCCTTATGTTGCAACACAATCAGTTCATCCCCAATCCATTTTATTCCAATAATAATTCTTCAAAAATACCCTTGGAACACATCATGGTTAATGCGGTGGGTTTTGGAGGCAACGCAGTGAGTATTATTGTTGGTAAATAGAAAGCCACCTTTGGGTAACGAGTGGAAAAAGTTACTATATTTCATTACTAACTAAATTTAATTCTATGGGCGATTGGTTTACTGCTTTAAGTACCTTCGAAAAGGTATATTGGGTCACAGCCATTGTAGCATCTGTTATTTTCCTAATCCTTGTTGTGCTTACCTTCGTTGGAGGTGATGTAGACGATTTAGGGGATGTGGATGCAGAGATCGATGGGGATACTGGGATCGGTTTTCAATTTCTTTCTTTCAAAAACCTTATGGGCTTCTTTACCATCTTTGGGTGGTCTGGAATTGCATGTATCGAGGAAGGATTATCTACAGGAATGACCATTGGTATTTCCGTAGTCTGCGGATTGTTGATGATGTTGGCTATGGCCACATTGTTCTACTATTTGGGAAAATTAACCAGCGACGGTTCTTTGCGATTGAAAAATGCCTTGAACAAGGTGGGTGAAGTATACCTTACCATTGGCGCCAATAGATCCAGTGTAGGTAAAGTTCAGGTTCAGGTTCAGGGAGGGCTTCGCGAATTGGATGCCCTTACCGATGAGGATCACGATCTAAAACAGGGGGAAGTAGTAACTGTAACCCAAGTTACCGATAGCGGATTATTAATTGTAAACAAACACACTAACTAATATGATAACACTACCATTACAAATGGAGGGCTTTGCGCCGCTCCTGGCAATTGGCTTTGCCGTCTTATTTTTCTTTATCATTATTATTGCCTTCATAAGAAGGTACAAACGATGTCCCTCAGACCGTATACTTGTAGTATATGGAAAAGTAGGAAGCGGAAACTCTGCGAAATGTATTCACGGGGGAGCGGCCTTTATATGGCCTGTGGTCCAAGACTATGAATTTTTGGACCTTACACCTATTTCCATAGAGGTGAATCTCATTAATGCTTTGAGTAAACAGAACATCCGTGTAAACGTACCATCACGTTTTACCATTGGGGTTTCTACAGAGCCAGGCATCATGCAAAATGCTGCAGAACGTCTTTTAGGATTGGGACAACAGGAGATTCAGGATTTGGCCATGGAGATTATTTTTGGGCAGTTACGTTTGGTGGTTGCTTCTATGGACATTGAAGAGATTAATAGCGATCGTGATAAATTTCTAAGTAATATTTCCGCCAGTGTCGAATCCGAATTGAAAAAAGTAGGACTTAAGTTGATCAACGTAAATATTACCGATATTGTTGATGAATCCGGCTATATCGAAGCCTTAGGAAAAGAAGCAGCTGCTCACGCGATCAATGCAGCGAGAAAGTCGGTGGCAGAAAAGAACAGGGATGGATCTATTGGAGAAGCCAATGCTGTTCAGGATGAGCGTACGCAAGTAGCTGCTGCAAATGCGAAGGCTGTGGACGGAGAAAATGTCGCGCAGATCGAAGTGGCCAACTCCAACGCTAAGCGTCGCCAAAAGGAAGCCGAAGCAGAACGTATTGCGATTGCATCCGAAAAAGTTCAGGCAGCGAAAGCATTAGAAGAGTCCTATATTGCGGAAAAAGAAGCGGAGATTACCCGTGCCGATAGAGAACGAAGCACACAATTGGCCGATATCATCGTCCCTGCCGAAATCGATAAGAAAAAAGTAGAGATTGAAGCAGAGGCCGAGGCCGAGAAAATCCGTAGACAAGCAAAAGGGGAGGCCGATGCGATCCTTTTCAAAGCACAGGCCGAAGCACAAGGGATTTTTGAAGTACTTACGAAGCAGGCCGAAGGTTTGGACAAGATCGTTCAGGCGGCGGGTAATAATTCCCAAGATGCAGCCTTGTTGCTTATTGCAGATAAACTACCGGAACTGGTAAAATTACAGTCTGAAGCCATCAAGAATATCAAGATCGACAAGGTGACCGTTTGGGAAAACGGCAGCTCCAAAAACGGTAAGACTTCTACCTCGAATTTCATTTCTGGCATGTATGGAGCGGTGCCTCCACTTCAGGAAATGTTCAATATGGCGGGGATGCAACTTCCCGACTATTTAAAGGGGAAAGAAATTGAGGATGCCGAGGATATTTCGGAAGAAGAATAGTATTTTTGTCGTAGAACTAATTACAAAAACAGACCTACAGGATGATTCTTGTGGGTCTTTTTCACAATCGTATGGGTGAGATAAAACACAACTGGACCAAAGAGGAAATTCTTGAAATTTATAACAAACCTATGATGGAATTGCTGTACGATGCAGCCACTGTTCATAGAAAATTCCATGACCCCAATACGGTTCAAGTGTCTACCTTACTCTCGATAAAAACTGGAGGTTGCCCCGAAGATTGTGGCTATTGTCCTCAAGCTGCCCGTTATCATACCGATATTGAAGGCAACGATTTAATGACCGTTTCCCATGTAAAAGCCCAAGCGCTTCGCGCCAAAGCAAGCGGAAGTTCCCGTGTTTGTATGGGTGCCGCATGGAGGAATGTGAAAGATGGTGAAGAATTCGATCAGGTACTGGAAATGGTTCGTACCATCAACAAACTGGATATGGAGGTTTGTTGTACCTTAGGAATGATCACTGAAAATCAGGCCAAACGATTGGCCGAAGCTGGACTGTATGCCTATAATCACAATTTAGATACTTCCGAAGATTACTATACCGACGTTATTTCGACCAGAGCTTATCAAGATCGACTGGATACGATAGGCAACGTGCGCAAGACCAACGTTACCGTTTGTAGTGGTGGGATCATAGGAATGGGTGAAGCGGTAGAAGACCGAGCTGGAATGCTAGTAGCACTTGCCTCCCTAAGTCCACAGCCAGAAAGTGTCCCGATCAATGCATTGGTAGCCGTTGAAGGAACCCCCATGGAGGATCAAGAACCCGTTTCTATTTGGGAAATGATTCGTATGGTAGCTACTACTAGAATTGTGATGCCACAAACCCAAGTACGTCTTTCGGCAGGTAGAACCGAAATGAGCCGTGAAGGACAAGCGATGTGTTTCTTTGCGGGAGCCAATTCCATTTTTGCTGGGGATAAGCTGTTAACCACTCCAAATCCAGATGTAAACGAGGATATGGAAATGTTCCAGATGTTGGGGTTAAACCCTCAGAAACCTTTTGTGAAAAAGGCACAACCAGAAACGGTAGAGGCAGAGAATTCGCAATACCAGTCTATGGGTGAAAAGCCCAAGTGGACCCGTCCAGGGCATACCATTGAGCGTAACGAAGAGGCAAAAGCCAAAGCTACTGCGAAGTAATAAGAAGACTAAAAATTTCCCTTTCCCAAATAGCCGTACAATTTTTAAGATAATTTTTGCGTTTTAGGTACCTGCCAAACATTACCTAATCTTAAAAACCTGTACTTATGAAAAAACTGCTCTGGTTGGCGGTGGCCTGTGCGTTTTTGTTTGGCTGCTCCAATGATGATAACTCCAATAGCACCAATAATAATTGTTCGAAAGCAGAGAACCTTTCCATCGATCAGGTAAATAGTAACTCAGCATTTTTTAGTTGGGATACGGGAGGGGAGTCCGCTTTTGAATTTGAGTATGGTCCCAATGGATTTGAATTGGGAACGGGGGAAAAAGTTCAGACTTCTCAAACTGAATTCCTTATCGAAGGCTTAGAGCCAACTACAACCTATGAAGTCTTTTTACGATCCAATTGCGGGAGTGATGGGTTTAGTGAGTACGTATCGGCTCTCTTTCAGACCTTGGAAACAGTAGAGTTATGTAATAGGCCAACCAATCTGGCCTTGGTAACTGTAAGCGATACCAGTATTGGACTTACTTGGGATGAGAACAACGAGACTGCCTGGCAGGTAGAATTTGGAACTATAGGATACATCCCCGGAAGTGCAACTCCTATTGCGGCAGATGATCCCAATTATGAAATTACCGGGCTTCTGCCGGGAACCACGTATGAAATATATGTCCGTGCCGATTGCGGTGCCGATGGATTTAGTGAATACAGCCAGCAATTGGTTGTTACGACAGATGGCAATTAATTAGCTATCGATTTTGCCATGTGCCTGAGCGCAGTGGAATCGCTATGGTCTGCTGCGCTTTTTTATGGGCATATTTGAAAATATTGAAGAAAATAGACCATTCAGGAAGAATCTATGATGGGTAGATTCCTTTTTTGTTTACATTCGCGGGATTAAACAAAAAATTGTATGAAAAAATATGTCTGGGGTCTTTTGACTTCCTTGTTTCTCATTGGGTGTTCATCTGATGATTCTGATACTACCAATCTCACTTGCGAGAATCCAATAATTACCATTACGAGCGATGATTTTACTTCTGCCTTTGTCGCTTGGACACAAGAGGAGGCATCCTCTATCACTCTCGAGTATGGAGAGGCTGGATTTTCTCAGGGATCGGGATCCGAAGTAACCTCTTCTCAATCCGTTGAAATCAACAACCTAGCAGCTGGAACAGATTATGATGTTTACGTGAAGGCCAATTGTGGTAACGGTGGCGTAAGTATGGTTTCGGGGCCATTTGGATTTTCTACTTTGGAATGCATTCCAGCCAGCGGAGGAACTATTTCCAGCCTTACAGATACAGATGTTGTTATTAACTATGTCTCCGGTGCAGCAGAGAGCTATCAAGCGGAATTCGGGCCTGCTGGTTTTGCCGTGGGAAGCGGTACAGTGGTAACGATTGACCCGGGTCAGTTTACCCTAACAGGTCTTGTTGCGGATACAGCATACGAAGCTTATGTTATTACCGATTGTGGAGGGTCGTCGACACCCATTTACACATCGCCCATTGCATTTACTACAGACACATCATGTAGAACCCCTAGATTTTTTGATATAGGTTTTGTAGAATCCGAATTTGCTTCTCTCTTTTGGGATTCGGAGGAAACAGCTTTCGAAATCGAGTATGGCCTAGTTGGATTTACGCTTGGTACCGGAACTGTATTGGGTACTTCCGAAACTTTTGTCGATGTAACTGGACTTACCCCAGCTACCACCTATGAGTTTTATGTACGTGCCAATTGCGGCTCTCAAGGATTCAGTAATGATGTGGGTCCGTTGGTAGTCACCACCAATCCATAAACAAACTAAATTTAATATTCGAAAGCGCCATAGTTCATAGCTATGGCGCTTTCGCGATTTATATGGACAAAGTTTTGTAATTTGCTCTACTTTTTAATTTATGCAGTTACAGAAAATAGATAGGGTTTCTTCCATTACTAAGGAGGAATTCATAAAAAATTACTTTAAGCCCCAGAAGCCTGTTATCATAGAAAATTATGTAAATGACTGGCCAGCCATTCAGAAATGGGATCTGGATTATATGGCAGAAATAGCCGGGGATAAAGTGGTTCCTCTTTACGATGATCGTCCCGTTCGGCATGATGAAGGTTTTAATCAGGCGCATGCCGAAATGAAGATGAGCGAATATGTAGCATTGTTAAAAAGAGAACCAACACGCTATCGTATTTTTTTGTGGAATATTCTAAAGGAAATTCCAGCTCTGCAAAACGATTTCTCCTATCCTGATTTTGGTCTCAAACTAATGAAAGGATTGCCCATGTTATTTTTTGGGGGAGAGGATAGCTACACCTTCATGCATTATGATATTGATTTGGCCAATATTTTCCATTTTCACTTTCATGGGAAAAAGCAAGTAATTCTATTTGATCAAAAACAAAATGATTATTTGTATAAAATCCCTCATTCCTTGATCGTTCGGGAGGACATCGATTTTGCACAACCAGATTATGAAAAGTGGCCTGCATTGAAAAAGGCCAAAGGATTTATTGGTCATTTAGAACATGGTCACGTTCTTTATATGCCTGAAGGGTATTGGCATTACATGCGTTATCTTACCCCTGGTTTTTCTATGAGTTTAAGGGCGATTGCCCGTAATCCCAAAAACTTGGGGAGAGCGATTTACAATATTTTCTGGATGCGTCATTTCGACAATATGATGCGACGATGGAAAGGACAGGCTTGGATCGATTCCAAGAACGAGAAAGCCATTTCGAAGACCCACAGTAAACTTGGGATTTAAATTCAAGGATTTTTGGTTTAACATAAAAAGGTAGAAAAATACCGGAGTATCTTTCTACCTCAGAACTAGGTTGGTTTGCTGTCAATTAATGGTCTCGACCCTTGATCAAAAATTGAATCAAGAAATCAAAGATACTTAATAGTCAGATTCTTATAAAGTGGGTATTCCCCATAATTTTTAGGGTTTTGCCCGTAATTCTGAGTGAATTCAGGAACTATTAATGGGCCAAGTCGTTTGCTTTTTCCCAAATCAGGGAAGATTCCCAACCACGGTAGAGAAGGTAATCCACGAGTTTTTTCTTTTTTCGCGACAATTGGGTTTCATGGCTTAGCTGTGCCCATCTTTTTTCTGCGAGTTGGTGGAAGGTACGGCTGTATTCAGTCTCGGAAATCTCTTTCAGGGCCAAGGTGATATTGTACTGGGAGATATCACGCATTTTAAGTTCTCGAATGATTCGATTACGCCCCCATTTTTTAGTATGAAACTTCCCTCTCGCAAAACTTTGTGCAAATCGGGTTTCATTAAGATATCCCTGCAAGATAAGGTCGTGAACAATAAGGTCTATAGCATCCGGAATCATGCGCATTTCCTTGAGTTTGGTAATTACCTCTTTGTGACAGCGTTCCTGATAGGCGCAATAGCGCTGAAGTCGCTTCTTTGCCTCCGCAACAGTATAGGTTTTATGGTTCACCGAGCGAAGATATCATTTTCAAATAAACCCTTCGTAAAGTAGGTATTAAAAATACTGATATTGGTCATAGTTTTCTGTACGTATAATTCTTTATTTCAACTAATTACTGTGTGGCAATGCGCATACATTTCTAATTAACTAAAACCTAGAAACCATGGAAATAAAGAAAAATCCCAAAGCAGACCTAAATCGGTGGAGCTCTGTTTTCTTTTTAGTAGGACTTGTAGTAATGTTATTTGCCTCATGGAGGCTATTGGAATGGAAATCATTCGATCAAAAACAAATAGTTCAGGAAATGGAAATGGTGAGTGATGATTTGGAAAGCGATATTCCCATCACACAACAAATCAACACCCCACCGCCTCCGCCTCCGCCACCAATGGCAGCGCTTCCGCAAGTTATTAACGTAGCCGATGATTCTGAAGACATTGAAGAAACGGTTTTTGAGTCATCGGAGACTGACCAAAATCAGGAAATTGTGGAAATTGAGAGTATTGAAGAGGTGGAAGAGGAAGAAGAAATCCCTTTTGTTCCCTTTGCGGTTATAGAGGATGTGCCCATTTATCCTGGGTGTGAGTCCAAGACGGACAATGCTTCCAGAAAGGAATGTATGTCGGATCAGATCATGCAGTACGTTCAAACCAATTTTAATGTCGATTTGGCCACAGAATTGGGACTTGAGGGTAGGCAAAGGATCAATGTTCAATTCATGATCGATGCCAATGGTTGTGTTATCAATGTAAGAGCTAGAGCTCCACACCCTATGCTAGAGGATGAGGCTGTTAGGGTGGTAAAATCTTTACCAAATATGAAGCCTGGAATGCAGCGAGGTCGACCTGTTGGAGTAATGTATGCACTCCCCATATTATTTGTGGTAGAAACCACTGGGTAAAGAAAAACCCTTTCCAAAAATTTGAAAAGGGTTTATCGGTTATTTAATCTCAATACCATCTTTATCGTGAAAGTGGTATTCGAGGTATGTGTAAGCATCTCTAGGTAAAACTTTGACCCATTTTTTGTGCTCCATGAACCATTTGGTTCGCACAGATGGAAAGCCTTTGGTTAAAAAGGCCGCTATAAAAGGATGTGTGTTTAATGTCACCTTTTTATAGTCTTTTTTGAAGATTCGCTTAAGCTCCTCTTCCATTTTTTGCACCAATACGATAGGGGCTTCTACTTCACCGCTTTCTCCGATATTCGGATTTTCTTCACGGGTTTTAATATTCACCTCTGGTCGCACTCTTTGGCGCGTAATTTGAACCAAGCCAAATTTACTTGGGGGTAGAATTTTGTGCTTCGCTTTGTCCTCTTTCATTTCGTCCCGGAGGTGGTTGTAGAGCGCTTTACGATTTTCGGCCTTGCCCATATCGATAAAGTCTACAACAATGATTCCGCCCATGTCTCGAAGTCTGAGTTGCCGTGCCACTTCACTGGCGGCAATGAGGTTTACTTCAAGTGCGGTTTCTTCTTGAGATTTGGACTTATTGCTGCGGTTACCACTGTTCACGTCGATAACGTGAAGTGCTTCTGTATGCTCGATAACCAAATAAGCTCCTTTTGCTCCCGAAACGGTTTTACCAAAGGAAGTTTTTATTTGTCTCTCGATTCCGAATTTCTCAAAAATGGGAACTCTGGATTCGTAGAGTTTAACAATATTCTCTTTTTTGGGTGCAATTTCTTGCACATAGTCCTTTATTTGAAGGTATAGGTTTTCGTCGTCTATATGAATGGCAGAAAACGAATCGTTAAAAACATCGCGAATAATGGATGCCCCTCGGTTTAACTCTCCTAGCACCTTTGAAGGGTGGTGCGCTCCCCGTAGCTTTTTGCACATCGCGTTCCAGCGATCTACGAGATTTTGTAAATCTCTATCCAGTTCTGCTACTTTTTTGCCCTCGGCTACAGTTCGTATAATGACTCCAAATCCTTTGGGCCTAATGCTATTGATTAAGCGTTTAAGCCTGTCTTTTTCTTCTCGGGATTCTATTTTTTGTGAAATAGAAATTCGATCGGAAAAAGGAACCAAAACAATGTACCGTCCAGCTATGGAAAGCTCGGAACTAATACGTGGTCCTTTTGTGGAAATGGGCTCTTTAACGATCTGTACTAAAATAGATTGATTGTTTTTTAAGGCATTGTTTATACCTCCGTTTTTATCAATCTCCTTTTCAAATGGGAAATTTTTTAAAGAGTAATCTCTTAATTTACCTGTGCTTACACGTTTTATGAACTTCAACAAAGAGAGCACTTTGGGACCTAGGTCATGATAATGCAGGAATGCATCTTTTTCGTAGCCAACATTTACAAATGCGGCATTGAGACCGGGGACTGTTTTCCGTATTTTGGCGATAAACACGTCACCTACGGAGAACTTATTGTTTTCTTCTTCTTTATGAAGTTCTACTAGTTTTCCATCTTTTAAAAGGGCAAAATCAACTTCTTGTGAACTGGATCTTATGAATAATTCGTAGCTCACGTTGCTTGATTTTTATCCCGTACCCAAAATTGGGTTTCGGAATGGATTAAACAATATTTTATCACAGGATTTTTTGAGTCCGTATGTAAACGGACTGGGTAAAACCTGTAGAAATCGAATTTTTTACTTTTCGATTTCGTTGTCAAAGAACGATTTATGATTTTCTTAAAAGAAAAAAGTAGTTAAAAACTACTTTTTCTTGTGGCGGTTAGCGCGACGTCTTTTCTTGCGCTTGTGCGTTGCAACCTTATGTCTTTTTCGTTTTTTACCGCTTGGCATATTTATTTTTTTATGGAAGTCCCACAAAAAAATTGTGGGACTTTGTGGTTATTTACTTTACCTCGACGTTAGTTTTAACTCCTTCCACAAATACTTTAGCAGGTTTGAATGCAGGGATGTTGTGTGCTGGAATTTTGATCGTTGTATTCTTTGAAATGTTTCTTCCGGTTTTCTCAGCTCTTTTCTTGATAATAAAGCTTCCAAAACCACGTAGATATACGTTGTCTCCACTTTCTAGAGAGTTCTTCACTTCGCTCATAAAGGATTCAACTGTAGCTTGAACGTCTCCTTTTTCCATTCCTAATTTTTCCGAGATCCTTGCTACGATATCTGCTTTTGTCATTCTGTTAAGTTTAAATTAATAAATAAGTGCAATCAAATTGGGTCGTTTTTCAAGACGGCAAATATAAACATTTTACTTTCAAATAATCAAATCGTAATTGGTTAAATTATAAATAGATAAGGCTTACATTTACCGGATGCCAAAAAATACAACTTTTTTTTCTAAAAAACTCATTTCGTGGTATTTACAAAATGGCCGGGAATTGCCTTGGAGGGAAACCAAAGATCCGTACCATATTTGGCTATCAGAAATTATCCTTCAGCAAACACGCGTGGCTCAAGGAATGCCTTATTATTTAAGTTTTACCAAAACGTTTCCTACAGTTTACGAATTGGCTGCTGCACCGGAGGAAAAAGTGCTCAAATTGTGGCAAGGTTTGGGCTACTATTCACGGGCAAGAAATCTTCACGCCACAGCGAAAATAATTGTAGAGAAATTTAACGGAGTTTTCCCCGATAATTACAAGGGCCTTTTGTCATTAAAAGGAGTTGGTGATTATACCGCCAGTGCCATCGGATCCATTTGTTTCGATCTCCCAACGGCGGTGGTGGATGGAAATGTGTATCGGGTGTTATCTCGGGTTTTTGGTATTTCTACCCCCATTAATAGTAGTGCAGGTATAAAGGAGTTTAAAGAATTGGCGCAATTGCTTTTGGATGCAGCGCAACCTGGAACCTTCAACCAAGCAGTAATGGAATTTGGTGCACGACACTGCCTTCCACAGAATCCTGGCTGCGATACGTGTATATTCAACACCCGTTGTATGGCATTGGCCAACAAAAAGGTAGCCTCACTTCCTGTGAAGCTTCAGAAGAACAAGGTGAAAACCCATCATTATAATTATATCGTTCCATTAAAGAATGGGTCCACCTTTTTAGAACAACGGGAAGGTAAGGGGATTTGGCAACGACTCTACCAATTTCCTTTGGTGGAAAGTCCCAAGCGGGTGAACGTGAAATCCCTGCGGGATTTGGCAGGATTCAAATTGTTGGATGCAAAATTCAAGATTCGGGATTTGTCCTTGTACAATACAGAGGTTATTGTCCATAAACTTTCCCATAAACATTTGCACACCCAATTTTGGATTGCTGAAGTAGCCTCTCTGGAAAATGGGACCCAATTCGATGCGCTCGAAAAATTCCCCGTTCCCATTTTGATAGGAAACTTCATCCAAGATTTTGAAGCCTTCAATGGATAAAATACGTATATTTATTTCTACAAAACATACCTTTGCATAACAAGAATTTTAGAACACAATTATGAGTGGAACATTGAACAAGGTGATGCTAATCGGGCATACGGGAGATGAAGTGAAAATGACTTATTTCGAAGGAGGCGGTTGTATTGGCAGATTTCCTTTGGCAACGAACGAAACCTATACCAACAGGACTACGGGAGAGCGTGTTTCCAACACAGAATGGCATAATATTGTTGTACGGAATAAAGGGGCAGAAATATGCGAGAAATACCTAAAAAAAGGGGATAAAGTATATATTGAAGGAAGAATAAAGACCCGCAAATGGCAGGATGATCAAGGCAATGATCGTTACAGTACGGAGATTCAATGTATCGACTTTACATTCCTTACTCCTAAAAATGAAAGCAATATGATGGGTGGTGGTTCAAATCCTTCTCAAGGACATGCCCAGCCTTCACAACCCGCACGACAGTCTGTTCCCCAAACAGCCAATCCAGTTCAGGAGCCAATAGGGGAAGACGATGATGATTTGCCGTTCTAATGTTTAACGAAATCCGATAATTTGGATCTAGAACCTCCTAGTTTACTTCTTATTTCATGGCTGAGCTTATCTCAGATTACTGGGATTGTCTTCTTATTCGTACTCTTTACCTGTTCTGCATTGATTTCTGGTGCTGAAGTAGCTTTTTTCTCTCTGTCGCCAACCGATCTGTTGCAAAAGGAAGGAAAGCCATCCAGGCGATTGGGGCTCGTGGAAAAATTATTGGCAAGGCCCAAAAAACTTTTGGCAACCATTTTAGTGGCCAATAACCTTATTAATATTGCGATTGTTTTATTGTTCGCTTCTTTGAGCGATCCTTATTTTGATAGCATAGAAAGTGATCTTACACGTATTGTAATTAAGGTGGGTGTTGTTACCTTTTTCATTTTGTTGTTTGGTGAAATCCTACCTAAAATTTATGCCAGTCGCAACAAGGTTTCCTTTTCGGCTTTTATGGCATATCCTATAAATGTTCTGAGCACGGTGTTCAGTCCGTTGAGCCTGCCCATGCAATCCGTGACATTATTTCTGGAAAATAGGTTTGGTAAGCGGAAATCGAATATAAGTGTGGATCAGCTGTCACAAGCGTTGGAACTTACTTCTGAAGAGGATACCACGCAGGAAGAGCAGAAAATTTTGCAAGGGATCGTAACCTTTGGTAATACCGATACCAAAAATGTAATGCAACCGCGCATGGACATATTTGCCCTTAGTGAGGAGTCGTCCTATACCGAAATCATGCCGGAGATTATTGCTAAGGGGTATTCTAGGATACCCGTGTATAAGGAAAGCATAGACAATATCACTGGAGTACTTTATGTAAAAGACTTGCTGCCTCATCTGGATAGGAAACAATTGGATTGGGTTACCTTGAAACGGGAAGCCTACTTTGTTCCCGAAAATAAGAAGTTGGACGATCTGCTTAATGAATTCAAAGATCGAAAAATGCACCTGGCCATTGTTGTAGACGAATATGGCGGTACCAGTGGTCTTATTTCGCTGGAGGACATTATCGAAGAAATTGTAGGTGAGATTAGTGATGAATTCGACGATGACGATTTGGAATTTTCAAAATTAGACGATAACACTTACGTTTTTGAAGGAAAGACACCGATCAAGGATTTTTATCGAGCCATTAAGTTGGAAGAAACGGAACCCTTCGAGGCTATTAAAGGAGAGGCCGAAACCTTAGCGGGATTCCTGTTGGAGATATCGAAAGGGTTTCCCAAGAAGAAAGAAGTAATAACTTTCCATAATTATTCGTTTACGGTAGAGGCCTTTGAGAATAAAAGAATCAAGAGAATCAAACTTTCCATTAACCCGGTTGTATAATAAGACCCCCATGAATAGATCTAAAGCCTTTATTGGAGTACTCCTTGTATGTGCGGTGCTATTCGGTATCACTTCCTGTGGTGATGAAGTGATCGTTAAACCGGCTTCCAAATTGCGGTTGGAATACGAATTGGCAACCTACGATACTATTGATGTGGATTGTCCGTACAGTTTTCAGAAAAACCGTCTCTCGCGGTTGGTTGCTAAAAGAGGCTGTGGTGTTAATCTGGAATATCCCAATATGAAGGCCACCGTATATCTAACCTATCAACCTGTGCGGGAAGGTAATTTGAAGAAGTTATTGCAGGATGCACAGAAGTTAACCTACGATCATACCGTTAAGGCCAATGAAATTTTTGAACAGCCAAGGGTAGATTCGATCAATAAGGTGTTTGGGATGTTTTATATGATCAATGGGGATGCGGCGACACAATCCCAATTCTATGTAACCGACAGCCTTAACCATTTTGTGGCGGGATCCCTATATTTTGAATCCAAACCCAATTTCGATTCCATTTACCCTGCCGTAGTGTATTTGCGGGATGATATCCGAAGGATAATGGAAACCATCACTTGGAAGAACTAAAGGAAGCAACCCAAGGGCAAATGGAGTATCTAAGCAAGGCATCTTGGGTGTTAAAATTATATTAGAACCTCTTTAAAGGTTGAATATATTTCCCAATTTTGCATCTTGAAAACCGTCCATGAACAACTATACCCTCAAGTGGTTATACCTGCTCGTTTTATCCCTTATTTGGGGTAGTTCCTTTATCCTTATAAAGAAGGGATTGGTGGGTCTTACCGATTACCAATTGGGTTCATTACGCATAGTGCTTACGTCCATTTTTCTGTTTGCTGTAGGCTTTAGGAGCATGCGACAGATC
>JAHQVM010000085.1 GCA_019634365.1 Flavobacteriaceae bacterium
CCCGTCCCTTGACCCATCTAACGAATGTTTCCATTTGCGCTACGGCTCTACTCACGATAAAATCGTATTGATCGGTCACAGTTTCCACCCTGGCATTGGTCACTTTTACATTTTCCAATCCCAAGCCAGCAGTTACTTCTTCCACCACTTTGATCTTTTTCCCGATACTATCGACCAAATGAAACTGACTTTCAGGAAAGAGAATCGCCAAAGGGATTCCGGGAAATCCACCACCGGTTCCGACATCCAAAATTTTGGACCCCGGTAAAAAGGCTTGCACCTTTGCGATGCCCAAAGAGTGCAGCACATGGCGCAAGTACAACTCATCGATATCCTTTCGGGAAACCACATTAATTTTCAGGTTCCAATCTTTGTAAAGATCTTCCAATGTAGCGAACTGTTCGATTTGAGTTTCGGACAGATTTTTAAAGTAAGTGTGTAGCAATTCCATAGTGAGTTATCAACCGCAAAAGTAAGATTTCCTTGATAAATTTTAAGATTTCAGAACCCTGTATCTGATTTAAGATGCGTATTTTAGTGGCTTAATTTTTGGGTAGCCCCAAAACCAATACTACTTATTGTGACTGAGAAGCAAATAAAATTTTCACGGGTTGATTCCGCTAAATTTTTTAGGACACTTAACAAACGGGTTAACAACTACTTCAAAGAAAATAACATCGCCCGAACCGGGAACTGGAAACTGCACATAAAAACCATTATCATGTTCGCCCTGTATCTAGGGCCCTACTTTTTAATTCTTTTTATCGACATGCCTTGGTATCTTTTGTTATTGGGTAGCATCGTTATGGGAGTTGGAATGGCAGGCGTTGGCATGAATGTGATGCACGATGCCAACCACGGGTCGTACTCTTCCAAAAAATGGGTAAATAAACTCATGGGTAGCAGTATGTACATTCTTGCGGGTAATGTTTATAATTGGCAGGTGCAGCACAATGTCTTGCACCACACTTACACGAACATTCATGGGCATGATGAGGATTTGGAAGCGGGACGTATTATGCGCTTTACCAAACACTCCAAGTGGAATCGTTTTCACAAGTTTCAACACATCTACAGTATTTTCCTATACGGACTTCTTACGATTAACTGGGTCTTAACAGCAGATTTTATGCAAACCAAACGTTACCTAGCTAGGAAACTTGCCTACGGAAAATTACCCAAGCCTTTGGCCCAATGGAGTATTTTAATTAGTACGAAAATGCTGTATGCTGTTGTTTGGATTGTAATTCCTATGATTTTCTTCCCCATTGCTTGGTGGCAGATTTTGATTGGATTTTTTATCATGCACTATGTGGCAGGCCTAATCCTTAGTGTGGTGTTTCAATTAGCACACATTGTGGAAGAAACTGAAATGCCCTTGCCGGATAATACTGGAAATATGAAGAACACATGGGCAATTCACCAGTTGTTTACGACGGTGAATTTTTCTACCAAAAACCGGATTGTAAATTGGTTTACGGGAGGATTAAACCATCAGGTAGAGCATCATATATTTCCCAACATAAGTCATGTTCACTACACCAAGATTTCAGAAATTGTAAAAAACACTGCTAAGGAGTTCAATTTACCTTACTACGAATACAAAACAACTCGAAAAGCAATTATTGCTCACTTTAGACATTTAAAACAAATGGGCATGAAACCAGCGGCCCTAACTACCTAACCTCACTATGAATCCAAAATTATCCGATCGTGTTAACCAAATGGCAACTTCAGCTACGTTAGCCATGGCTGCAAAAGCGCGCGAATTAAGGGAACAAGGAAAAGACATTATTGGCTTAAGTTTAGGGGAACCCGACTTTACGGTTCCCGAATTTGTTAAAGACGCGGCTATCCAAGCGGTGAAAGATGATTACCATTCTTACACCCCGGTTGATGGATATGGCGATTTAAAGCAAGCCATCATTACCAAGTTTAAAAGGGATAACAATCTTACCTATTCTTCTTCCCAGATAGTAGTTTCTACCGGAGCAAAACAATCGCTGGCCAATTTGGCCCAGGTACTATTAAATCCTGGCGACGAAGTTTTATTGCCGGCACCTTATTGGGTAAGTTATAGTGATATTAGTAAGGTAGCAGGCGGAATTCCCGTGGAAATTCCTACCTCTATAGACAGCGACTTTAAGGTTACCCCAGCGGCTTTGGAGGCAGCTATTACCCCCAAAACCAAAATGATAATTTACAGTTCGCCCTGCAACCCTAGTGGTTCGGTTTATTCCAAGGAAGAGCTGAGGGCGTTGGCAGATGTTTTGGTAAAATATCCCGAAATCATTGTGGTGAGTGATGAAATATACGAGCACATCAATTTCACAGGGCCTCATGTTTCTATGGCGGGCTTTGATGATATGTACGAGCGAACCGTAACTGTGAACGGTGTTTCCAAAGCATTTTCCATGACGGGCTGGCGTATTGGATATATAGGCGCTCCCGAATACATTGCGAGGGCATGCAACAAAATGCAGGGACAGGTTACAAGTGGTGCTAATTGTATTGCACAACGAGCTACTATTGCTGCGTTGGAAACCCCTCCAAGTGCCATACAGTACATGATCGATGCTTTTAAAGAACGTAGAAAGCTCATATTGGGATTACTGAAGGAAATCCCCGGATTTAAAACCAACGAACCTGAGGGTGCTTTTTACGTTTTCCCAGATATATCGCATTACTTCGGTAAAACTTTGCATGGAAAGACCATTAACAATGCCAGTGATTTTGCACTCTATTTATTGGAAGAAGCCAACGTAGCAACCGTTACTGGCCAGGCTTTTGGAGATCCCAATTGCATTCGCATATCCTATGCAGCTTCCGAAGACCATATTAAAGAAGCCGTTTCACGAATACGGCAGTCTTTATCTTAATATCACAATCCCGAAACTAGCGTTTCGGGATTTTTTTTGACAAATATCCCTAAGGAAAATGAAAAGACCTTATTTTTAAGGTATTGAAACCTAATCCTTGAAACCAATAGTTTTTTTAGTGTTGTTGTCATGCTCTTTCCTGATGGCTCAGGAAGACGAGATTCAATTTACCTTATTCTACGCCAACGACCAGTATGAACTCACCCCAAAACACCATATGCTATTGGATAGTTTAAAGGGTTTATCTTACAAAGATTCTTTGGATGTCCATATTAAAGGATATACCAACAGTGTGGGCGGAGAGGATTACAACTTGGAACTTTCTCGAAAACGCGCAGAAAATGTAAAAAAGGAACTGAGAATGTTTACCATTATCTCCTCGCAAGGGTATGGCGAATTAGGAAGCGCAGCAGCGGATAACCGTAGGGTCGACATATTGGTTCATAACAAACGGGATCATGTTCCCGAGGTAGGTGAAATTGTGGAAGAGCCCATAATTGAAATGGAACCCACTATTGTGATGCTTTCCAATCCCAAAAAAGGGGACAAAATAACCCTTACTGGAATTCGGTTCTATCCCGATCGCGATGTGATTATGGATGAAAGCCGTGAGGCCTTGGATGAATTGGTGGATTTTCTAAAGAAAAACCCCAAAGTGAAATTCAAACTCATAGGTCATATTTGCTGTGGTGATCCTATGAAACCGTATAAGGATGTAAAAAATGTTCGCACAGGTAAAAGCAACCTATCCGAAGCCCGGGCACAAGCACTCCATAATTATCTAGTAAAAAAGGGCATCAACAAACGAAGAATGCGCTATTTGGGAATGGCATTCATGCAACCTACCGGTAAAGGGGACGAATTCGATCGCAGGGTTGAAATAGAAATTACTTCCGTAGATTAGCTTAACGATTTCTCCAGAAGAACGGTGTGAATAAAATAAGTACCGTAAACAATTCCAGACGACCAATAAGCATTAAGAACGAAGACCACCATTTGGCAGGAGCCGAAAGGGAAGCATAATTGTCCACTGGCCCCAAATCCCCCAAAGCAGGACCTACATTCCCCAAACTGGAAGCTGCACCTCCCAAGGCTGTTTCAAAATCCAACCCCAAGACAGAAAAAACCAAAACACCAATGATAAATGAGAGCATGTAAAGAATGAAAAATGCCAATACGTTAAACACAATGGGCTGTTGTACTCCTCGGGTGTTGTATCTCACGGGAAGAATCGCATTGGGATGCAAGGTTCTTTTGAACTCCAACAAACCATTTTTAATCATAATGAGATGACGCACGATTTTGATCCCTCCCGCCGTAGAACCGGCTGAGCCCCCTAGGAACATCAAGCCAAAGAAAAAGATCGTGAGGAAAGGAGTCCAAGCCGTAAAGTCGGCCGTCACAAAACCAGTGGTAGTGACCACGGCCAAAACCTGAAACATGCCATGCCTAAAGGCGCTCTCGAATTCACCGTATACCATCGGGTGATTCACGGTAGTTGCAGACACATCTGCTTTGTAGTAGATAAAGAGTACAGCGGTAAGCGTAAGGCCTACAATGAAGAATACATACGCCTTAAACTCTTCGTCCTTCAGTATTTTACTGAATTTGGTCTTGAAGGCAAAATAACTCAAAACGAAATTCGTTCCTGCCAAGAACATAAATACCATAATGATATATTGGATCAATGGCTTGTCATTCCAATGCGCAATACTTGCATTTTTAGTAGAGAACCCACCCGTGCTCAAAGTACTTAGGGAATGGTTTATGGCATCGAAGAAGCTCATACCGGCCACCTTCAACAAAATGGTTTCAGCAATGGTATACCCTACATAAATAAGCCACAATCGCTTGGCAGTATCAGTAATTCTTGGATGGAGTTTGTCCCCGCCCGGACCAGGAGCTTCCGCAGCAAACAACTGCATTCCACCTATTCCTAATAGCGGAAGAATAGCGATAGCCAAAACGATAATTCCCATACCACCTATCCAATGCGTAATACTTCGCCAGAACAATACACTTTCGGGCAGACTTTCAATATCATTAAGGATAGAAGCCCCCGTAGTGGTATATCCACTCATGGTTTCGAAAAAGGCATCCGTAAAACTGGGGATCGCCCCAGTAAACAAATAAGGCAGTGTCCCTGCAAGGGAAAGGGAAATCCAACCAAAGGTTACAATTACATATCCATCCCTTTTACTTAATTCCTTTCTGTGTTTTCTGTTGGAAAGTACTAAGATTCCTCCCAGCAGTAACGTAAGCGCCCCGGCAAGGATCATCTCCAGTCCCACCCCATCCTTGTAAATAAAACTGAACAGGGAAGCAATGAGCATAAATCCTCCGTTGAATAACCAGAGGACACCCATGAGATAAAAGATAATCTTGTAATTCAGTTTGGAAACCGAGCCCATTACACGAAGAGTTTTTCCACCTTATTGATGGATTGAGGCAAACAGCACACAACGATACGATCGCCACTTTCGATTTTAAAATCCCCAAGAGCAATCATACCCACTCCATCCCTAACTACGCCGCCAATGATAGCCGATCGCGGAAAATCGATTTCACGAACTACCTGATTGCAAACTTCCGAAGAGGGAGATACAATAAATTCCAATAGTTCGGCATTCATATTGTTAAGCATGGTCATGGCCACGATCTCTCCTTTTCTCACATGACGGAAAATATTGTTGGCTGCCAACAGCTTTTTATTGATTAGTGTATTAATCCCTATGGATTGCGACAATTGGAAGTAGTCCATGTTTTCGACCAAAGCGATGGTTTTCTTCACCCCTTTCGATTTTGCCATGAGACAGGACATGATGTTCGTTTCACTGTTACCAGTAACCGCAATAAAAGCATCCATATCCTGAATAGATTCTTCGTCCAACAGTTCCACATTTCTTCCGTCCCCATGAATCACTAAACAACTTGGGATATCATCTGCGATTTCGAATGCCTTTTCCTTACTGTTTTCAATCAATTTTACGTTGAACTTACTCTTACACAGGTCATTTGCCGTTTTGTAGCCAATCTTACTCCCGCCCAAAATCATCACATTTTTAATGGGCTCCTTCACCTTCCCGGACAGCTTAAAAATATGCTCTACTCCTTCTTGGGTCGTGGTAAAATACACCTGATCACCTTCCTTAAACATGGTATCACCTCTTGGGATGAGGGTGTATTGGGTTCCTTCACGCTGAATCGCAATAGGCACATAGTCCAATTCTGGATACAGCTGCCCTACCTCTTTCACGGTTTTACCCACAAAGGCTGAAGTTCTTGGTAACTGCAAGCCAATCATGGTAAGCGCACCATCCTCAAATTCATAGGTGTCGTTAAATCCACTCTGATTCAATAACAATTCAATTTCGGAAGAGGCCAAGGACTCCGGGGAGATTAGCTCGTCAATACCAAATTTCGTAAACTGAACCTCATCTTTGTTTTCCAAAAATTCGGTATTCGAAATCCTGGCAATGGTCCTCTTGGCTCCCAATTGCTTGGCCAAAACACAGACTGTAATATTCGTAGTTTCGGAAGAAGTTACCGCAATCACTAAATCGGTACCATTTACCCGTGATTCTTTAAGAACGGATATGGAAGTTGCGTCTCCACGAATCACTCGAATGTCCAAATGCGTATCGGCATAGGCCAAAGATTCTCGATTGGTGTCGATGAGGGTAATATCTTGGGACTCGAAAGAAAGGAGTTTTGCTAAATGAAATCCTACTTCACCGGCGCCGGCAATAATAATTTTCATAAATAACCATAAAGGATAAGTGGGGCAAAGGTACAAATTTACCCACATTCTCACTGTTAAGTTACCACTTAACTATGTATCACGTAAATAGGAAAGTAGCTGCTTATGCAAAAAGTATCCGAAAAGTCCGTAGCTTTGCATCCGTTTTAAGCAATGAGCAAGCAAGTTACACCATACAAGGACTCCGAAAGCAGCAAGAAACAGCAGGTTGAGGAGATGTTCGACACCATTTCTGGTAATTACGATGGACTTAATAGGGTAATTTCCCTTGGGTCCGATGTAAAATGGCGGAAAAAAGTAGTTCGAATGATCGCCGATGGCAACCCAAAATCGGTTTTGGACATTGCTACTGGAACGGGTGATCTAGCGCTTAAATTTTCCAAAGAAATCCCCGAAGCCAAAGTAGTTGGCCTTGATTTAAGTGAGGGCATGCTATCCGTAGCACGCAAAAAAGCAGATGGTGCTTCGCTCAATGTGTCTTTTGTTAAAGGGGATAGTGAGGCATTGCCTTTTGAAGACAATTCGTTTGATGCCATTACGGTTTCCTTCGGAATCCGAAATTTTGAAAATTTAGAAAAAGGATTGTCCGAAATACATCGCGTACTTGCCCCCAAGGGTCGTTTTGTGATTCTGGAAACCAGCGTCCCTACTCGATTTCCTTGGAAACAAGGATATTACGCATACACTAAGGGTATTTTACCCGTGATTGGAAAGTTGTTTTCAAAGGACAAGGTTGCCTATGCATATTTAAGTGAAAGTGCATCCGTTTTTCCATTCGGGGAAAAACTCAACAATATTTTAAGGAAAATTGGGTTTATAGAGGTTGAAAATAAACCCCAAACATTAGGCGTAGCCACTATTTATTCTGCTACAAAATGATGAGACATGTTATTTTAATTATTGGTTTTCTTTTATTGGGACAGAGTTCCTATGCGCAGTTATTTAGTAAAGAGCGCCTTGCCAATATTGAAAATTTCGACAAAAGGTTCCTCTCCTGGGGGTACTATTTGGGCTTCAATAGTTACGATTTCAAATTCGAATACAACGATGAAACGGGTGATCAATCTACCGACATTCAGGTAGAAGGACAGGCAGGATTTAATGTAGGTCTTATTGGAGATATGCGGGTAAACCGATATATCAACCTTCGATTGGAGCCGGGATTGTATTTTACGCAAAGAAACCTTCGATTTCCTAACTTCATTGAGGAAAGGGATGCATTGCGCGAAGTAAAATCCACCTACATTCACGTTCCCCTTTTGGTAAAATTTTCTACCAAACGATTGAACAACTTTAAACCTTTTATTGTTGCCGGAGTTTCTTCTTCGATCAATTTAAGTAGTAATGAAAAGAATCCCGAGGATAATAACGAAGGACAGTTTAGGATGACCCGAAGCACGAGTTACTTCGAATTGGGATTCGGAATCGATTTTTACCTATACTATTTCAAGTTTACACCTTCCATTCGAGGGGTTTTCGCCACAAGCAACGAATTGGTACCCGATGACGATCCCAACAGCCCATGGACTTCGAACATCTCGAGCTTAGGACCCCGGGGAATTTTTATCAACTTTACTTTCCAGTAGACCTTCTGAACTCATTAAGGAGTATTCCTGTAGCCGTAGCCACATTTAGGCTTTCGGCCGTATCTGGATTTCCGAAGTGCGGAATGGTAATCTCATGGGTTACCGTACTTTGTACCTCCGAAGAAATGCCGTTGGCTTCATTCCCCATAATTAATATGGCATCGCCTGGAAGTGACTCCTCATAAACTGATGTGCCATCCATTACGGCAGCGTATTTGGGTACATGAGAGGTATTCAGGAATTCAGATAGTTCACAATAATGAACATCCACTCGGGCAATGGATCCCATGGTTGCCTGCACCACTTTGGGATTATAACAGTCTACCGTATCGGGCGAACATACCACCTGCGTCACACCAAACCAATCGCACAGCCTAATGATGGTACCCAAATTTCCAGGGTCACGAACCGCATCTAACACAACGGTTAACCCAGTGTCCTGAATAGACTGTGGTTTTGGGATATTAAAAACCGCGAGTTGGGTATTGGGTGTGGCGAGTGCACTTATCTTTTTCAATTCGGCAGGGGTAATGCGTTCAAATTCTTTGGAAATGGCAGAAGCGTCCTCGGTAGCAAAATAAGCGTACAGTTCCAATCCGGCTGCCAAAAGATCCTGAATGATCTTGGGTCCTTCGGCAATAAAGAGTCCGTGTTTATTGCGGTACTTTTTTTGATGTAGTCCCGTTATAAGTTTAATTTCATTTTTGCTTATCAAAATATAGTATTTTTGAAATCGAGAAACTTGAATTATTTGACTCAAACCCTCACAAAAATATCATTAATTTTAGGAACCGTAACGCTTCTGGTCTCCTGCAACACCGTAAAACACGTACAGGAAAATGAACTTCTACTCACCGAGAATACCATCATCGTAGACGGTGAAGAGGTGAATGATAGTGAGCTGAACAGTCTTATAAGTCAGAAACCCAACCCCAAGATCCCCGTTCTGGGGATTCCTGTCGGACTTCATTTTTACAATATTGCTGAAGAAAAACCAGACTCAACCTTTCAGGATTGGTTGCATAGAAAACCCAAGCGCTTGGATAGATTGAGCCGTCTAATTTCCAGAAAGCAAATTGAAGGCATGGGAAGGACCAAGGTGAATATTCACGATTGGATTAAGCGTACGGGAAGTGCTCCGGTGATCATAGACGAAGCAAAAAGCAGAAAGTCCTTAAGGGAATTGAGGCGTTATTACTTTACCCAAGGATGGTTTAATGTGGATGGCAATTATAAAATAGAACGGGATTCTACCAAAGAAAAACGGGGAAATGTCACCTATTCCATCCAAAGATACAAGCCATATTTTATTGATTCCATTTCAGAAAAGATCAGTTCCCCCATTGTGGATTCCCTGTATCGCATGTCTACCGAAAACACTTTCATCAAACCAGGCAAGCAGTACAATGCGAATGATTTTGAAAATGAACGGGATCGTTTAACGATTCAGTTACGGAACTCAGGCCTGTATTATTTCGATCAGGAGTATATTGGTTTTGACGCGGACACCAACAATACTGGGCATAAGGTACATGTGGATTACATCATACCCGACCGACGGATCAATGAAGGGGATTCTACACGAACAGTCCCTTTTCAGATTCATAAAATAAATGAAGTCCGTATCGTAACGGATTATTCCTATGCCAATAGAAACAAATCCATTTCAGATTCCACCACCTTCTCGGGCTACCAACTGTACGGCTATGAAACACTGAAATACAGGCCCAAAGCGATCACGAATGCAGTTTCTATAACGCCAGGTGAAATTTTCAGGGATATCGATCGAACGCTCACTTACAATCAGCTTAGGGAACTTAGAAATTTCCGCTACCCCAATATCAGTTATCAGGAAGACCCTCGGGATTCCACGGGAACGGGACTTATCGCGACCATATTACTTACACCCAAAAAGAAATATACCGCCAGTGTGGACTTCGATGCGTATACTTCGACCATTCAGCAATTCGGAATTGGGTTTAGTGGAAGTTTCCTTATTCGGAACGTTTTCCGAGGGGCCGAAAATCTTGAAATTTCGGCTTCAGGTAGTGTAGGTTCTTCGAGGGATAATGCAGATAGTGACAGCAGTTTCTTTAATACGTCCGATGTGGGTGCCGATGTAAAGCTCACCGTACCCTCGATTTTGCTTCCGGTGAACACCAACAAAATCATCCCCAAGTATATGTCGCCATTTACCACGATTAGCTTGGGATTGAATGCGCAGACCAATATTGGCTTGGACCGGCAGAATTTTAATGGAATCTTCAGTTATCGCTGGAAACCACAAACCATAAGAACCAACCAATTCGATCTGGTGAATATTCAATATGTCCGGAATCTGAACACCAACAACTATTTTAACGTTTATCAGACCTCCTATGATCAATTGAATGAAATTGCCCAAAATTCGAGTTTCGACATTGCAGATGGCAGTAATTTAGGCATCCCCGAAGAAGCAGACACCTTTATTAATTTCAGTCTTTCAGATGGCAACCCTCTAAACTTCGATACGGCCACCTTGGATGAGCTGAGAAGTATCGATCAGCGAAAGAATCGACTTACGGAAGACAACCTCATTTTTGCCTCTACCTTTAACTGGTCCCGTGATACCCGTGAAGGAATTTACGATAATAGTTGGTCGCGGTTCCGTTGGAAGGTCGAAGCTGCCGGAAACTTACTTTCTACCATCGCTTCTTCTATTGGATTGGAAAAAGACGAAAATGATAATTTCGAAACCTTCGGCGTTGTTTTTTCTCAATATGTAAAATTTGAATCCGATTATATCAAACACTGGGAGTTAAACAACAACTCCATCTTTGCCGTTCGTGCTTTTGGAGGAATCGCCATCCCATATGGCAATAGCAACAGCATTCCTTTTACCCGAAGTTATTTTGCAGGGGGCGCCAATGACAACAGAGGATGGCAGGCCTATGATCTGGGCCCTGGAAGCAGTGGTGGTATTTTAGATTTTAACGAAGCCAACTTAAAACTGGCATTCAATGCGGAATATAGATATACCATTTTGGGAGGATTTAAAGGAGCATTTTTCCTCGATGCTGGAAATATTTGGAATGCCCTGGACAGTGAGGAACGGGAGGCATTTAAATTTAATGACTTCTCCGATCTTTCTGAGTTGGCTCTGGCTTCAGGGATGGGATTGCGGTACGACTTCGGATTTTTTGTTCTGCGATTCGATGTTGGCTTCAAAACCTATGACCCAGCAAGGGCTGAAGGCGAAAGATGGTTTAGGGATTACAACTTCAAAAATTCGGTATTGAACATTGGTATCAACTATCCGTTTTAAACCATCATTTTTTTTTATTTTTACCCCCTAAATATTTCAACTTATGAGCTACGATATAAAACCCGGTGTGGCAACTGGAAATGATGTTCAAGAAATTCATCGATTAGCAAAGGAAAAAGGATTCGCCATGCCTGCGGTAAACGTAGTAGGGTCCAACAGTATTAATACGGTTTTGGAGACGGCAAAGGAATTGAATGCTCCGGTAATCATTCAATTTTCGAATGGCGGCGCACAGTTCAATGCTGGTAAAGGACTTTCCAACGAAGGACAAAAATCCGCTATTGCCGGTGGTATTGCAGGTGCTTACCATGTTCACGAAATGGCAAAAGCCTATGGAGCTACGGTAATACTTCATACAGATCATTGCGCCAAGAAACTTTTGCCATGGATCGACGGATTGTTGGATGCTGGTGAAGCACATTTCAATAAAACGGGTGCTTCCTTATATAGCTCACACATGATAGATCTTTCTGAAGAGCCTTTGGAAGAGAATATTGAAATCTGTAAAGGATATTTGGAGCGCATGTCTAAAATGGACATGACCCTGGAAATAGAATTGGGAATCACGGGAGGTGAAGAAGATGGTGTGGATAATACCGATGTGGACAGTTCTAAACTATACACCCAACCGGAAGAAGTGGCCTATGCTTACGAAGAATTAAAGAAAGTAAGTGATCGCTTCACAGTAGCAGCAGCTTTTGGAAATGTACACGGAGTGTACAAACCAGGGAACGTAAAATTGACCCCAAAAATTCTTCTGAATTCTCAGGCTTATATCCAAGAGAAATACGGGACAGGACATAATCCTATCGATTTTGTATTCCATGGAGGAAGTGGTTCTACATTAGAAGAAATCCGTGAGGCCATTGGTTATGGCGTGGTGAAGATGAACATTGATACCGATCTTCAATTTGCATTCAATGAAGGTATCCGAGATTATATGACCCAAAATATTGATTATCTTAGGACACAAATTGGAAATCCTGATGGAGCTGATATTCCGAATAAAAAATACTACGACCCCCGAAAGTGGTTACGCGAAGGAGAACTCACCTTCAAAAAGCGACTTATCCAAGCTTTCGAAGACTTAAACAACGTAAATACACTTTCTTAACACGAGACTAAACCCTCCTCATTATGGCTTGGTTCAAAAGAACAAAAAAAGGGATTCAAACCCCTACAGAAGAGAAAAAAGATGTCCCTAAGGGACTTTGGTACAAATCCCCAACCGGAAAGATCGTAGATGCAGAAGAACTTGAAAAGAATTTCTACGTTAGTCCGGAGGACGGATATCATGTGCGCATCGGAAGTAAAGAATATTTCGAAATACTTTTTGATGATAATAAATTCAAGGAATTGGATTCGGGACTCACCTCCAAAGATCCTTTAAAGTTTGAGGATAGCAAGAAATACACCGATCGCTTAAAGACAGCCCAGGATAAAACCGGATTGAAAGACGCCGTACGCACGGCTGTTGGGAAATCCATGGGCAAGGATTTGGTGATTGCCTGTATGGACTTCAGTTTTATTGGTGGTTCCATGGGTAGTGTGGTAGGAGAGAAAATCGCTCGGGCTGCCGACTACGCCTTAAAGAAAAAACTTCCCTTTTTGATGATCTCCAAAAGTGGGGGTGCCCGTATGATGGAAGCAGCACTTTCCTTAATGCAATTGGCAAAGACGAGCGCTAAACTGGCGCAGTTGGCCGAGGCGCAACTCCCTTACATTTCACTTTGTACAGATCCCACTACGGGAGGAACGACCGCTTCCTTTGCTATGTTGGGAGATATCAACATTAGTGAACCGGGTGCCCTGATTGGATTTGCCGGCCCAAGGGTAGTTCGTGATACTACAGGAAAAGAATTGCCGGAAGGCTTCCAAACGGCAGAGTTTGTTTTGGATCATGGATTCCTAGACTTTATTAGCCACCGAAAAGATCTTAAACGAATGATTAATTTGTATTTGGATTTAGTACAGAATCAACCCCTTCGGGAAATAACAGCATAAAAAAATCGGCTCCTTTCGGAGCCGATTCCATTTACAAAAACCACCAACTCAACTATTAATCAAGGATAATAGTGAACGTTTCGCCATTCACGGTAAGTGTGGCAATATTATCACAGGTTCCGTCGCCAAAATCAAGGACACCAGTTCCGTTATTTCTAGTAATTTCTACAGAGCCACTTACAAAGTGTTCACAGGTTGCTTCCCTGCGCAAGGGATCGATAACAATGGCATAGCTTGAGAATCCTGTATTGAATTCGATATCGCGGGTTCCCGTTACCGAGAACACATTATCGGTCCAAGTACCAGTGCCAACCCCTTCGATCCATTCAGAAACGCGGGTTCCATCAAAATCAACCACCAAACCATTAGGAAACGTAACTTCCAATTCATGATTTACGGTATGTTGCGGATTGCCATTGGCATTGTTTCGCTCTCGGAACAAGGATCCTCCGCCTGCAATAAATTTGTTGTTGTAGGCAAAGTTTTCCAAGTCATAATCAATGGTAAGCGTACCCACCTGTGAAGGATTATAGGTAAGATAAACTATCCCCGAAGCAATAGATCCATTACGGAGTTCACATCCCAATCCGAAATCCAGCGTTACGAATTTCACTCCGCCCTGTATACTCACGGTTATGGTCACACAATCAGTAAAATAGCTAGCATTTCTCCCTGCTTCCTCTTCTTGCTCGGCATAGGCAATGTCCATTAGGTTAAAGAGTCCGTCGGTAGCGACCTCAGCTTCTGAGCTCTGCCGCGTGTTTTCCGCAGTAATTTCGGCACTTACACTTTCCTCGGTGGCATCCGATTCATCTTTACTACAGGAAGTAAAGACCAGGCATGCGCCCATTAGGAGTAAAGCCCCTTTTTTTAATACGTTTGTTTTCATAGTGTTTGTATTTAAGAGTTTCATGACTCTATGACCCTGAGGAAGTGAAAAGGTTTAATGAATCGTTAAAAAAATAATTTTCAAGCCAAACCCTTGCGATACACTTAAAAATGATATCTTTGCACCCTGATTACGAGAACCGTAATTGTGTACATAAAAATCATTTAAATAATATTGGCATGTATTTATCACCAGAAAAGAAACAAGAGATCTTCGAGAAGCACGGTAAAGGAAAAAACGATACCGGTTCTGCAGAAGGACAAATCGCTCTCTTCACTCATAGAATTGAGCACCTCACAAAACACCTAAAGGAAAACCACAAGGACTTCAACACGGAGCGTTCTTTGGTAAAACTAGTAGGTAAGCGTCGCTCACTATTGAACTATCTAATGAAGAAAGATATCATGAGATACCGTGCGATCGTAAAAGAATTAGGATTACGTAAATAAGAATTCAGGAGGGGGCAGTTTGCCCCTTCTTTTTTATAGTACCCCGGGCATTAGCCCAAGCATACATAAAAAGCTACCCTTAGTTTTTCATTGGTCCAACCACAACAACACAACTTACGACCGAAAAACGGTCGGTGACCATTAAAAAATACTCCATTGCAATGGAGAAAATGAAAAACAAATGATACCTAAAGTATTTAAAGAGGTTATAGACCTTGGTGACGGTCGTGAAATTACGATCGAAACCGGAAAATTAGCAAAACAGGCCCATGGATCTGTAGTGGTTCAATCGGGAAAATGTATGATGCTTTGTACCGTGGTTTCCAACTATCACGCTGCAGATGTAGACTTTTTGCCCCTTACTGTAGATTACCGTGAAAAGTTTGCGGCTGCAGGAAGATATCCTGGTGGATTCTTTAAAAGGGAAGCTCGACCCAGCGATGGTGAAGTATTAACCATGCGTTTGGTAGATCGCGTATTGCGTCCATTATTCCCTAAAGATTATCACAGTGAGACTCAGGTAATGATTCAGTTGATGTCCCACGACGAGGATGTGATGCCGGATGCTATGGCAGGATTGGCTGCTTCTGCTGCCATTCAACTTTCCGATTTCCCATTCGAATGTGCCATTTCTGAAGTACGTGTAGGACGCGTAAATGGAGAATTCATCATCAACCCATCGAGAGCACAATTGGAAGAAAGTGACATCGATATGGTGATTGGTGCCTCAGCGGACAGCGTAATGATGGTAGAAGGTGAAATGAATGAGATTTCTGAAGAAGAAATGACCGAGGCCATCAAATTTGCACACGAAGCTATTAAAGTTCAATGTGCTGCACAGGTTCGCTTGGCAGAAGCTGTAGGTAAGAAAGAAGTACGTGAGTACGAGCCTGCCGCAGAAGACGCAGAACTTGAGAAAAAAATCTATGATATGGTCTATGACAAGACCTATGACATAGCAAAAGCAGGTTCTTCGAAACATGAGCGCGGACAGGCATTCAGCGATATTAAAGAAGAAGTTTTCAATTCCTTCTCTGAAGAGGAGCAAGATGAGTTGGGTAAACTAATCCACAAATATGTTGCGAAAGCCGAAAAAGAAGCGATCCGTAATCTAACGTTGGATGAAGGACTTCGTTTGGACGGAAGAAAAACTACTGAGATTCGCCCAATTTGGTGTGAAGTAAACTACTTGCCATCCACGCATGGATCTTCCATCTTTACCCGTGGGGAAACGCAGGCATTAGCAACTGTCACCTTGGGTACTTCAAGAGAAGCCAATCAGATAGACATGCCATCTTTCGAAGGCGAAGAAACATTCTACTTGCACTACAACTTCCCTCCTTTCTCAACCGGAGAAGCACGACCTATTAGAGGTACTTCCCGAAGAGAGGTAGGGCACGGGAACTTGGCACAACGCGCCTTGAAAGGAATGATCCCAGACGATTGTCCTTACACCGTTCGTGTGGTAAGTGAAGTATTGGAATCTAACGGTTCATCATCTATGGCAACCGTATGTAGTGGTACCATGGCCTTGATGGATGCTGGTGTACAAATGAAAAAACCAGTTTCTGGAATCGCTATGGGATTGATTAGTGACGGAGAAACCGGTAAATATGCGGTATTGAGTGATATCCTAGGCGATGAAGATCACCTTGGGGATATGGACTTTAAAGTAACCGGAACTGCCGATGGAATCACAGCCTGCCAGATGGATATTAAAATCAAAGGGCTTAGCTACGAGATTTTGATCAAAGCCTTACAGCAAGCGCGTGACGGACGTCTTCACATTTTGGAGAAATTGACCGACACGATTTCTGCTCCAAATGCAGACGTGAAGCCACATGCGCCTAAGATGGTCACTACTACCATCGCCAATGAGTACATTGGCGCCTTGATTGGACCTGGTGGAAAAGTGATTCAGGAGCTTCAGAAAGAAACCAAAACGACCATCGTTATCAACGAAGATCCAGTTACGGAGGAAGGAATTGTTGAAATCCTTGGAACGGATCAAGACGGTATCGATGCGGTATTGGCCAAGATAGATTCCATCACCTTTAAGCCAGAGGTTGGTAGCGTATATGAAGTGAAAGTAATCAAGATGTTAGATTTTGGTGCTGTAGTGGAATATCTGGAAGCTCCTGGAAATGAGGTACTATTACATGTTTCTGAATTGGCTTGGGAACGGACAGAGAATGTATCCGATGTGGTAAATATGGGAGATGTGTTCGATGTGAAGTACTTTGGCCTGGACAAGAGAACACGTAAGGAAAAAGTTTCGCGCAAGGCACTATTGCCTAAACCTGAAGGTTATGTAGACCGTCCGAAGCGTGATGGAAACCGAAGTGGAGGCAACAACCGTGGACGCGATAATAGAAATCGGGACAACCGAAACAGAGACCAGAAGAAAGACTAATTCTTTCTCTTATATATTGAAAAAGCCTTCCCTACCGGAAGGCTTTTTTAATATAAATTCATCGTAATTCAAGTTTTAAGACCGGTTTTTCTTTCAACTCATAATATCAAATCATAGCTTTAACTTATAAAATAAACCTCGCATGAAGAAGTTGGCATTAACCATTACAGGCCTGCTCTGCCTTATCCTAATGAGCTGCGAAAACGAGCCCATTGGGGAAGAAAACATCAACTACGATACCTTCGAAGTTGATTCGGAACTTTATTTATTACTGGAGCGGACTCCTGGGGAAACAGCCCAAGATCCGTTGGAATGTATCGATTTCAATTATTCCCTTGTCATTTTTGTTTTTAATGAAAATACCGAATACGTTGAACCGGTGGCCATAGACGATAATGAACAATTTATCGACTTACTGAACAATTTGCCCACCGATTTCTCCATAAGCATTAGCTACCCCATTAAAGGAACCCAAGCCAATGGCGAGCTACTTACCATTACCAACAATGATGAATTGAAGGCAGCCTTGGAAGCCTGTGAAAAAGAAGAGGAAATTAGAAATTGCAATGGATCCTTTAGGACGTGTTACTGGAAAATCGATGAATGGGATGGATACCCCAACGATTATGAAGGAGAGTATATCGCAGTGAACGATAATGATATTTTACAGCTTCATTCCGATCGGGG
The DNA here is from genome assembly GCA_019634365.1 of Flavobacteriaceae bacterium. GTDB lineage: Bacteria > Bacteroidota > Bacteroidia > Flavobacteriales > Flavobacteriaceae > Aureisphaera. The sequence goes on from JAHQVM010000085.1 coordinate 17,972, forward strand.
TATTTACTTTGGTTCTTGGGTAACCTTTCATATAGGCGATGAATTGCATATGAATATCAGTTTCATCAAAGAAGAAGAAACTGCTATTGGTGCATACTGGAATCAAGACTGGAAAGTAATTTCTTTGAGTGACGCGCTCATTGAATTGGAGTACGATGGTCAGCGCCTACGTATTGTTCAGGATTGTGATTGGGATTGTACTACCCAAATATATCAAAAGTGCGAATTGGAAGAGGATCCAGGATTTGCCCTCTTCGACTTGCAGGATTACAGTCTTTGTACCTTCATTCCGCCGTTTCACGATCGATCCAGTTCTTTAAAGCTCTCCTATTTCGAGAATGAGGAGGACGCAACGAACGATGAAAATGCTTTAGATCCCAACGAATATACCAATAGTTCAAACCCGCAAACCATTTTTATACGCATCGAAACCATTGAAGAGGCGGCATTATTAGGGATCGAATCCTTCGATATTGAAGCAGTTCCCTGCAATCCATTAGCTACTTATAAAAATATGTAGACATCCATTATGTTAGAAGGTCGGCCATATGCCAAAAAAACATCATTTTGTTTGATGTTTTTTGAGCTGCGGCTTCTTTTTTAATAAGAATGATGTAATAAAAAAGTAACCTCGTAGACTAATACATTGAAAATCCGAGTATTGCGACTGATTTACTCCGTACAGGAAATCGGAAAATATTATTCAAAAGTCAATGCACTCAAAACTAACACTTTAACGTATTTTTTTGTAATTAAACCGAAAAACATTTACAATTATGTAACTTTTTAGTAATCTTTTACGTATAACTCGGTACGAAAGGAAAATAACTTAAAGCGACATTACCTTACATGAGACAACTTAAAATCACAAAGCAGGTAACCAACCGGGAAACTGCATCTTTGGACAAGTACCTTCAGGAAATTGGAAAAGTTGACTTAATTACCGCAGACGAGGAAGTAGAATTGGCACAGCGCATAAAAGCGGGTGACCAACGTGCTTTGGAAAAATTGACCAAAGCGAACCTTCGTTTTGTGGTTTCGGTAGCAAAACAGTATCAAAATCAAGGATTAACCCTTCCAGATCTTATCAATGAAGGGAACTTGGGGCTTATAAAAGCAGCACAACGTTTTGACGAAACCCGCGGATTTAAATTTATTTCTTATGCTGTATGGTGGATTCGACAATCTATTCTACAAGCATTGGCCGAACAATCCCGTATTGTTCGTCTACCCTTGAACAAGATCGGTAGTATTAACAAGATTAATAAGACATTTGCCTTCTTAGAGCAAGCCCATGAACGTCCACCTTCTGCAGAAGAAATTGCAAAAGAGTTGGATATGACTATTAACGACGTGAAAGAGTCTATGAAAAACTCGGGCCGTCATGTCTCCATGGATGCTCCTTTAGTAGAAGGAGAAGATTCGAACCTATACGATGTATTGCGTAGTGGGGAATCTCCGAATCCGGATAGAACCTTATTGCATGAATCTTTACGTACAGAAATCGAGCGTGCGTTAGAAACGCTTACACCACGTGAAGCAGATGTGATTCGACTATACTTTGGATTGGGGAACCAACACCCAATGACCCTTGAAGAAATTGGTGAAACTTTCGATCTTACAAGAGAGAGAGTGCGTCAGATCAAGGAAAAAGCAATCCGCAGATTGAAGCATACTTCTAGAAGTAAGATCTTAAAGACCTATTTGGGATAAACACCCAAGACGGCAACAACAGTTACAAAACATAACTGTTCGTTTTTTGATTGATGAATGGCCTCCGGAGTGATTACCGGAGGTTTTTTTTGTTAAATATTGAACATATTTTGTGTCAGGTTGGAAAAAGTAATGAATTTTGTTTAACTTTTTACTCTCTTAAAATTCATTAAACTTATCAAACCTGTGTCATGCAAGAGGAAGGAATTGGATCCATTGTTTATGTTAGCCGCGCTGTAAAGGAAATATCCCAAGAGGATCTTGAAACGCTGTTTAACAGTACAGAACTCAATAATCAGGATTTAGAAATTACCGGAATTCTGTTGTACAGCGATCAAACTTTTCTGCAAGTTTTGGAAGGCGAATACCCTATTATTAAAAGCCTTTACGAAACAATCGTAGAAGATTCCAGACATGAGCATATCGTTAAATTGGTGGACACGGCCAAAGGAAACAGGATCTTTGAGAAGTACAAAACCGGTTTTAGTATCATTACAGAAAAAGAAGATATGACGAACCTAAAACTTCTCATTCAGCAAGCACTAGATAAAAAAGAGCACAAAGAAGTTGCCGAAAAACTGAATTACTTCATCGCTTAAAAGGTTAAACAAAACATCCCTTTTCCTTTTAATTAACTTAAATTACACTAAGTGTATTCGATTGTTTACTATAGTACAGCCCAGCCCTATTTGGAAAATAGGGATATTGAAGAACTTCTTGTGAATTCGGAAAAGGCCAACAATGAAAACAATATTAGCGGCATTCTGGTTTACAAGGAGGGTAACTTCTTTCAAATTTTGGAGTGTCCTATAGCCGAAAAGGAAACTATAATACAACTTTTTGAAAGGATACTGAAGGATCCCCGCCATTACAATGTAATTAAAGTTATCGAACGCCATAACAGGGCCCGTTTGTTCGACAAGTACCGATCTACCTTTAAAGCGCTGCTAAATCCAACGGAAATAACTGCCATCTACAACTATCTAAAACAGGAAAAAGAATACAACCCAGAAGGCTATTCAGAAGTATCCTATTTAACCCAGAAGTTTTTGGCTCTCATCTAAAAGCCCGCTGGTTTTATATCCCCATAATCCTTACTTTTGCCCAAACCACAAATTTATGAGCGAGACACTCATTGCACCTTCCGTGCTGGCGGCCGATTTTGCAAATCTGCAACGCGACGTAGAAATGATCAACAAAAGTGAAGCCGATTGGTTTCATATCGATATTATGGATGGCGTTTTTGTTCCCAATATTTCTTTCGGAATGCCTGTGCTGCGGGATATCGTAAAGCACGCAAAGAAAACTATCGATGTTCACCTCATGATCATCGATCCGGATCGCTACATAAAAACCTTCGCGCAATTGGGAGCCAATGTGCTAACGGTGCATTACGAAGCCTGTACGCATCTACACCGTACACTTCAGGCCATAAAAGCAGAAGGAATGCAAGCTGGCGTCGCCCTTAACCCACATACCAACGTGAACCTCTTAGAGGACACAATACAGGATATCGATCTTGTATGCTTAATGAGCGTAAACCCTGGATTCGGGGGACAGAGTTTTATAGAAAATACCTATCATAAAGTGCGTACGCTGCGCAAAATGATCGATGAGAAAGGAGCCAGCACCAAAATCGAGATCGATGGCGGTGTTACCAACAAGAATGCGCTTCAATTAAAAGAGGCGGGTGCCGATGTGTTGGTGGCTGGGAGCTATGTGTTTAAATCGGACGATCCCATTAAAACCGTGGCTGGTCTCAAGGAACTTACCCGATAGTTTCCCTAATCGAACGCCAGTAGATCGGGTTCCAAATATTCGGTCTTTGCC
>JAHQVM010000086.1 GCA_019634365.1 Flavobacteriaceae bacterium
CATGGAGCCTATTATGAAGTTGGAGGTATTGACTCCAGAAGAGAATATGGGTGATATCGTAGTAGACTTGAACCGTCGTCGTGGGCAGGTAAATGACATGAGCGACCGTGCAGGATCTAAAGTTGTTAAGGCTGAAGTGCCACTTTCTGAAATGTTTGGTTATGTAACCACATTGAGAACGTTGTCTTCGGGTCGTGCAACTTCTACCATGGAATTTTCACACTATGCAGAGACTCCTTCCAACATTTCGGAAGAAGTAATCGCAGCAGCTAGAGGAACCGCTAACGTTTAAATTATCAGCAATGAGTCAAAAAATTAGAATCAAATTAAAATCTTACGATCATAATTTAGTGGACAAATCTGCTGAGAAAATCGTAAAGACCGTAAAAAGTACCGGTGCTGTGGTAACAGGTCCAATTCCATTACCAACGCACAAAAAGATCTTTACCGTATTGCGTTCACCGCACGTGAACAAGAAGAGTAGAGAGCAGTTCCAATTAAGTTCTTACAAGCGCTTGTTGGACATCTACAGTTCTTCTTCGAAAACGATCGATGCTCTTATGAAATTAGAGCTTCCAAGTGGTGTTGAAGTAGAGATCAAGGTGTAAGTATAACTCCGAAGCAATTCGGAAGACATGTCCTGAGCTGCGGGCGAGGGAAAAACGGAAACAAAATAACATTCGGGGTCGAATTTATTTTGACCCCGAATTTTTGAAAAAAGGTTTCCGTCATTAAAAAGTAAAATTTTATAAACTATAAATAATTAAATATGTCTGGGTTAATTGGAAAAAAGATAGGGATGACCAGCATCTTTGACGAGAACGGAAAGAACATTCCGTGTACCGTTATAGAAGCAGGGCCCTGTGTTGTTACCCAAGTCAGAACCAAAGAGGTTGACGGGTATGAAGCTCTTCAGCTTGGTTTCGATGACAAAAAGACTGCTAATAAAGCTGCCGAAGGGCACGCCAAAAAAGCGGGAACCGTTGCAAAGCGTAAAGTTGTTGAATTCCAAGGATTCGAAGAGGAGTATAAACTAGGTGATACCATCACTGTAGAACACTTCGCCGAAGGTGAGTTCGTGGATGTTGCAGGAACTAGCAAAGGTAAAGGTTTCCAAGGGGTGGTTAAGCGTCACGGATTTGCTGGAGTTGGTCAAGCAACTCACGGTCAGCACAACCGTTTAAGAGCACCTGGTTCTATTGGTGCGGCATCGTATCCTGCACGAGTATTCAAAGGGATGCGTATGGCTGGACAAATGGGGAATGAAAAAGTGAAAGTACAAAACCTTAGAGTGTTGAAAGTAGTTCCTGAAAAGAACCTACTTGTTGTGAAAGGATGTGTTCCTGGTCACAAAAACGCTTATGTAACGATTCAGAAATAATGAAGGTAGCTGTAGTAGATAAAAACGGAAAAGACACGGGTAGAAAGGCAGACCTTTCTAAGGACGTGTTTGGTATTGAGCCCAATAATCATGCTGTATACCTTGATGTAAAGCAGTACTTGGCCAACCAGCGCCAAGGAACCCACAAAGCCAAAGAGCGTGGTGAGATTACGGGAAGTACCCGAAAAATCAAGAAGCAAAAAGGAACTGGTACGGCCCGTGCGGGAAGTATCAAGTCTGGAGTGTTTAAAGGAGGGGGAAGAATGTTCGGTCCAAGACCAAGAAACTACTCCTTTAAATTGAACAAAAATGTAAAGCGATTGGCTCGTAAATCTGCCTTGAGTATGAAGGCAAATGATAAGTCGATTGTTGTTCTTGAGGACTTTACGATGGACGCTCCAAAGACAAAGGAGTTCACTGCTGTATTGAAGAATTTAGGACTTGAAAACAAAAAATCTTTGTTTGTGTTGGGAGACTCGAATAATAATGTATATTTGTCGTCTCGTAATTTGCAAGGCGCTGAAGTTGTAACTAACTCAGAATTAAGTACTTACAAAATTATGAACGCAAGCAGCTTAGTGTTGTTTGAAGGTTCTTTGGAAGGAATTGAAGAAAACTTAAGTAAATAGAAATAAGATGGACATCTTAATTAAACCTATTATAACAGAAAAAGCTACAAGGGATGCGGAGGATAACAACCGTTTCACTTTTGTAGTAAACTCAAAGGCGAACAAGATAGAAATCAAGAAAGCAGTGGAAGCTGCTTACGGAGTTTCTGTTACTGCAGTTCGCACAATGAATGTCCGCCCAGATCGTCGTACTCGTTACACGAAAACGGGGATCCAAACTGGTAAAACAAATGCTTATAAAAAAGCGATTGTACAGGTGGCGGAAGGTGATACTATAGATTTTTACGCAAACATCTAATAGAGGTTAGATAAAAAGAGACAACAATGTCAGTAAGAAAGTTAAAACCAATCACCCCAGGACAGCGATTTAGAGTTGTAAATGGATTTGACGCCATTACAACTGATAAGCCGGAGAAGAGTTTATTGGCTCCGAAAAAACGTTCTGGAGGTAGAAACAGTCAAGGAAAAATGACCATGCGCTACAAAGGTGGTGGTCATAAAAGACGATACAGAATTATCGACTTTAAACGCAACAAGCATGGAATCCCTGCTACTGTTGCTTCTATCGAATACGATCCAAACCGTACCGCATTTATCGCGTTATTGAATTACCAAGATGGTGAAAAGAGATACGTGATTGCGCAAAACGGTCTTCAAGTAGGTCAAAACATCGTTTCCGGTGAAAAAGTGGCTCCAGAAATTGGAAATGCCATGACCTTAGCAAACATTCCATTAGGTACTATTATTTCCTGTTTAGAATTACGCCCTGGTCAAGGTGCTGTTATGGCGCGTAGTGCTGGTGCTTTTGCACAGCTTATGGCAAGGGATGGTAAGTATGCAACAGTGAAGTTGCCTTCTGGTGAAACCCGAATGATCTTAGTTACTTGTATGGCAACGATTGGAGCTGTTTCTAACAGTGACCACCAATTGTTGGTGTCTGGTAAAGCCGGTAGATCTAGATGGTTGGGTAGAAGACCTCGTACAAGACCAGTTGTTATGAACCCTGTAGATCACCCAATGGGTGGTGGTGAAGGGAAATCTTCTGGAGGACACCCAAGATCTAGAAACGGTATTCCTGCCAAAGGATACAGAACCCGTTCTAAGACGAAAGCAAGTAATAAATACATAATCGAACGTAGAAAGAAATAAGCTATGGCAAGATCATTAAAAAAAGGACCGTACGTTCACTATAAGTTAGAGAAGAAAGTACTGGCAAATGTGGAGGCCAACAAGAAGACTGTGATCAAGACTTGGTCACGTGCTTCTATGATCACTCCAGACTTTGTTGGACAAACCATTGCAGTTCATAATGGACGTCAATTCGTTCCTGTATATGTAACTGAAAACATGGTAGGACATAAATTAGGAGAATTTTCACCTACACGATCATTCCGTGGTCACGCTGGTGCAAAAAACAAAGGAAAAAAATAATAAGCCATGGGAGTTCGTAAAAGAGAAAGAGCAGAACAGATCAAGGAGGCGAAGAAAACTCAATACTTCGCTAAGTTGAACAATTGCCCTACATCACCAAGAAAAATGCGCTTGGTAGCGGATTTGGTTCGTGGTGAGAAAGTAGATAAAGCGCTTAATATTTTAAGATTCAGTCAAAAAGAAGCATCTCGTCGTTTAGAGAAGTTGTTGCTTTCTGCTATCGCAAACTGGCAAGCAAAGAACGAGGACGCTTCTATCGAAGACGCCGATCTTTTCATTAAGGAGATCCGTGTAGACGGTGGTACTATGCTTAAGAGACTTCGTACCGCTCCGCAAGGACGCGCGCACAGAATTAGAAAACGTTCCAACCACGTAACATTGGTGCTTGGAGCTAACGATAACACACAAAGCTAAATTTAAATGGGACAGAAGACAAATCCAATCGGAAACCGCTTAGGTATCATTAGAGGATGGGAATCCAACTGGTACGGAGGTAACGACTACGGCGATAAATTGGCCGAGGACGATAAGATTAGAAAATATGTTCACGCTCGTTTAAGCAAAGCTAGTGTGTCTAGGGTAATCATCGAAAGAACCCTGAAACTTGTAACCGTTACTATCACTACGGCCCGTCCCGGTATCATTATCGGTAAAGGAGGTCAAGAGGTAGACAAGTTGAAGGAAGAGCTTAAGAAGATTACAGGTAAGGAAGTACAGATCAACATCCACGAGATCAAAAGACCTGAACTGGATGCTCATTTGGTAGCTGCAAGTGTTGCTCGACAAATTGAAAATAGAATTTCATACCGTCGTGCGATTAAAATGGCTATTGCTGCCGCCATGCGTATGAACGCAGAGGGTATCAAGATTCAGATCTCAGGACGTCTTAATGGTGCAGAAATGGCACGTAGTGAGGCGTACAAGGATGGTCGTATTCCTTTATCGACTTTTAGAGCCGACATTGATTATGCTTTAGTAGAAGCGCACACTACCTATGGTAGATTGGGTGTAAAAGTATGGATCATGAAAGGTGAAGTATATGGAAAAAGAGAGCTTTCTCCCCTAGTTGGTTTATCCAAAAAAGGTGGAAAAGGTGGTTCTGGTCGAGGTGGTAACAACAAATCACGTCGTAACAGAAAGTAATTTTTTAAAGAGAAAAGAAGATGTTACAACCTAAAAGAACAAAATTCCGTAAACAGCAAAAGGGACGTATGAAAGGAAATGCTGGTCGTGGTAATCAGTTGTCATACGGAACTTTTGGTATTAAGTCTTTAGAATCGAATTTCTTGACAGCGCGTCAAATTGAAGCGGCTCGTATTGCTGCAACCCGTTATATGAAAAGGGAAGGATCTTTATGGATCATGATCTTCCCAGACAAACCAATTACCAAGAAACCTCTTGAGGTACGTATGGGTAAAGGTAAGGGTGCTGTAGAATACTGGGCAGCTGTAGTTAAGCCTGGAAGGGTTTTGTTTGAAGTATCTGGTGTGCCTTTAGAGGTTGCCAAAGAAGCATTGCGATTGGCTGCTCAGAAACTTCCCGTTAAAACGAAGTTCTTGATTTCAAGAGACTATCAAGCTTAATTTTTAGAATTGTCAATATGAAACAATCAGAAATAAAAGAAGCATCAACAGCGGAGCTACAAGAGCGTTTGGCTGAACTAAAAAAGGCCTCAACGGATCTAAAAATAGCACACGCTATATCACCGTTGGAAAATCCAATTCAACTAAGAGGGCATAGAAGAGCCATCGCCAGAATTGCGACAGAACTAACTAAAAGAGAGGTGCAATAATTGTACGAAGCTGAAAGATGGAAAAAAGAAATTTAAGAAAAGAGCGTATTGGTGTAGTAACTTCTAACAAAATGGAGAAATCCATTGTTGTTGCAGAGGTTAAGAAAGTAAAACACCCTATGTATGGAAAGTTCGTTTTGAAAACGAAGAAGTACGTAGCACACGACGAGAAAAACGACTGCAACGAAGGGGATACTGTTAAGATCATGGAAACACGACCTATGAGTAAAACCAAGTGTTGGAGATTAGTAGAAATTATTGAAAGAGCGAAGTAATCATGGTACAACAAGAATCAAGACTAAAAGTAGCAGATAACACCGGGGCTAAGGAAGTACTTACCATCCGTGTGTTAGGAGGTACAAAGAAACGTTACGCTTCTATTGGTGACAAAATTGTGGTTACTGTAAAAGAAGCTACTCCTAACGGAAACATCAAAAAAGGTACAGTATCTACCGCAGTGGTAGTACGTACTGTGAAGGAAGTTAGAAGACCCGATGGTTCTTATATCCGTTTCGACGACAATGCATGTGTATTATTAGGTCCTCAAGGGGAAATGAGAGGTACGCGTGTATTTGGACCCGTAGCAAGAGAACTTCGTGACAAACAATTCATGAAAATAGTATCATTGGCACCCGAGGTGCTTTAATGCGAAAGTAAGATGGCAAAGCTTAAGATAAAATCAGGGGATGACGTAATCGTAATTGCTGGAGATCACAAAGGATCCGAAGGAAAAGTATTGCGTGTTTTCCGTGAGAACAACAAAGCAATTGTAGAAGGAGTTAATCTCGTAAAGAAACACGAGAAGCCAAGTGCTGCAAACCCTCAAGGTGGAATTATTGAGAAAGAAGCTCCTATTCACATTTCTAACCTATCGTTAATCGATCCTAAATCTGGAGAGGCTACACGAGTTGGTTATAGAATGGAAGATGGTAAAAAAGTACGATTTTCTAAAAAATCTGAACAAGCAATATAGTTATGGGATATACACCAAGACTTAAGGAAGAATACAAGAGCAAAGTAGTTAATGCTCTTATGGATGAGTTCGGTTACCAGAACATCATGCAAGTACCAAAACTACAGAGTATCGTAGTATCTCGTGGAGTTGGTAATGCAGTAGCCGACAAAAAATTGATCGAGTATTCCGTAGACGAATTGACCATGATTACGGGTCAGAGAGCTGTTCCTACTATCTCTAAGAAGGACGTAGCAACTTTCAAACTCCGTAAAGGAATGCCCATTGGTGCAAAAGTAACGTTGCGTGGAGAGCGTATGTATGAGTTCTTGGATCGTTTGATCACCTCTGCATTGCCACGAGTACGTGACTTTGGTGGTATCAAGGCTACTGGATTCGATGGTAGAGGAAACTACTCTTTGGGAGTTACCGAACAGATCATCTTTCCAGAGATCGATATCGATAAGGTAAAGAAGATTGAAGGGATGAACATCACCTTTGTTACTTCTGCCGAAACCGATAAAGAAGCAAAATCATTATTGTCTGAACTAGGATTACCTTTTAAAAAGAACTAAGATGGCTAAAGAATCAATGAAAGCCCGTGAGGTGAAAAGAGCAAAAACGGTAGCTAAATATGCAGAAAAGCGCAAAGCTTTGAAAGAAGCTGGCGACTATGAAGCACTACAGAAGTTACCAAAAAATGCATCTCCTATCCGTATGCACAACCGTTGCAAATTAACGGGTAGACCTAAAGGCTACATGCGTCAGTTTGGTATTTCACGTGTAACATTCCGTGAAATGGCTAACCAAGGATTAATCCCAGGCGTTAGAAAGGCAAGCTGGTAATAGTAATTATAAACAGGTAGAAGGTTTGGCAAAGGTCGAAAACCGTTACCGTAAATTAGGATAAATGACAACAGATCCAATCGCAGATTTTCTAACAAGAGTTAGAAACGCAGTGAAGGCAGGGCACAGAGTAGTAGAAGTGCCTGCTTCCAACTTAAAAAAGGAGATTACCAAGATCTTATTCGATCAAGGATTCATCTTAAGCTACAAATTTGAGGACAAGGGGCCCCAGGGAACCATTAAGATTGCCCTTAAATATGACAAGCTTACCAAAGATCCGGTAATCAAGAAGATTCAAAGAGTTAGTAAACCAGGTTTACGTAAATATTCGGGTGCTTCCGAAATGCCACGTGTTTTGAATGGTTTGGGTATTGCTATTGTTTCCACTTCGGCTGGAGTGATGACAGGAAAGCAGGCACAATCTCAGAAAGTAGGTGGAGAAGTACTTTGTTACGTATACTAATTTAATAAGGACTAGAAATGTCAAGAATAGGTAAAAGCCCAGTAGCAATCCCAGACGGTGTAACCGTTGAGGTAAACGACAATGTGGTTACCGTAAAAGGGAAGTTAGGCGAGTTAACCCAGGAGATTTCCGACGTTAGCGTAAAGGTAGAAGAAGGAAACGTGGTATTGGAGCGTCCTTCCGATGCAAAGGATCATAGAGCAAAACACGGATTGTACCGTGCGCTTATCAACAATATGGTAGAAGGGGTATCTAAAGGATGGACCAAAGAACTAGAGTTGGTAGGAGTAGGTTACCGTGCCAGCAACCAAGGGAACAAATTGGATTTGGCCATTGGTTTCTCTCACAACATCGTAATGGATATCGCCCCCGAAGTAAAGGTGGAGACCATTAGTGAGAAAGGAAAAAACCCTATTGTAAAATTAACGTCTCATGACAAGCAATTGGTAGGACAGGTTGCGGCTAAGATCCGCGGCTTCCGTAAACCAGAACCTTATAAAGGAAAAGGTATCAAGTTTGTTGGTGAGATCATTAGAAGAAAAGCAGGTAAATCTGCATAAGAAATTAAGTTATGGCATTATCTAAAAGCGAAAGAAGAGATCGCATCCGTTTCAGAATTAGAAAAACGGTTTCTGGTACCGACCAGCGTCCACGTTTGGCTGTTTTCAGAAGCAATAAAGAAATTTATGCGCAACTTATTGACGATGTAAATGGTAAAACCATTACTGCTGCATCTTCAAGAGATAAAGATATCGACGCTTCCAAAGTAAATAAAACGGAAGCTGCGAAAATGGTAGGTAAAGCAATCGCCGCGAAAGCTGTGAAAGCTGGAGTAGAGAGCGTTACTTTCGATCGAGGAGGTTACCTATACCACGGGAGAGTTAAATCATTGGCTGAAGGAGCTCGCGAGGGCGGACTAAAATTCTAAGAATATGTATCAAGATTATAAAAACGTAGAAACAGTTAAGCCCGGAGGTCTAGAATTAAAAGACCGTTTGGTTGGCGTACAACGTGTAACCAAAGTAACCAAAGGGGGTAGAGCATTCGGATTTTCAGCTATCGTAGTGGTTGGTGATGAAAACGGAGTAGTGGGTCAAGGACTTGGAAAGTCTAAAGACGTTGCTAGTGCGATCGCCAAGGCTATCGAAGATGCAAAGAAGAACTTGGTACGTATTCCTATTAATAAAGGAACACTTCCTCACGAGCAAAAAGGAAAATACGGTGGAGCTAGAGTAACATTGTTACCAGCTGCTCCCGGTACCGGGGTAATTGCCGGTGGTGCCGTGCGTGCCGTACTGGAAGCCGTAGGAGTTCACGATGTATTATCAAAATCTCAGGGATCTTCTAACCCTCACAACGTAGTGAAGGCTACTTTCGATGCTTTGTTGCAGATGAGAAGTGCACAAACCGTTGCGAGACAAAGAGGGATTTCATTAGAGAAATTGTATAAAGGATAAAATACTGAAGAGAAATGGCAAAGATTAAAGTAACAAAGGTACGCAGCGCGATCAACCGCCCGCAAAACCAAAAGAGAACCCTTGAAGCTCTAGGCCTTCGTAAGATTGGTCAAACCGTAGAGCATGAGGATACGCCAAATATTCTTGGTATGATAAAAAAAGTTAATCACCTAGTTTCTGTTGAGACTAAATAAGATATTGAACAATGGATTTAAGTAATTTAAAACCAGCTGAAGGTTCGGTTAAAAAACAAGGAAAACGCGTAGGGCGTGGACAAGGTTCCGGTAAAGGTGGTACTGCTACCCGTGGACACAAAGGGGCAAAGTCACGTTCAGGTTACTCTAAGAAACTAGGATTCGAAGGAGGGCAAATGCCATTACAGCGTCGTGTTCCTAAGTTCGGTTTCAAAAACATCAACCGAAAAGAATACCAAGGCGTAAACTTGGATACCCTTCAGACACTAGTAGACAACAAGAAAATTAAGGATACTGTAGATTTTGATACCATGGTAAGTCTAAGACTTGCTGGAAAGAACGAGATGGTGAAGATCTTGGGAAGAGGCGAGCTAAAAGCAAAATTGAAAGTATCTGCTCATAAGTTCACTGCAACTGCAAAAGCGGCTATCGAAGCTGCCGGAGGTGAGGCAATCGAACTTTAATTATTATAAAGGATGAAATTTATTGAGACCATAAAAAATGTTTTCAAGATAGAAGAACTACGTAGCCGTATCATGGTTACTTTAGGTCTTCTATTGGTGTACCGTTTTGGTGCGCAAGTTGTATTGCCGGGAATCGATGCTTCCAAGCTATCGGAATTTGCCGGTAAATTTGACGCTGGTGGAATAGGGGGATTGCTAAATGCTTTTACCGGAGGTGCTTTTTCTAATGCCTCTGTATTTGCATTGGGGATCATGCCTTACATTTCCGCTTCTATTGTGGTTCAATTGATGCAAATCGCCATCCCTTATCTTCAGAAACTTCAAAAAGAAGGAGAAAGTGGTAGAAAGAAAATCACACAGATTACCCGTTGGTTAACCATCGGTATCTGTTTGGTACAGGCACCAAGTTATATTGCTGGAATCCAGTATTTAGGTGTTCCGCCAGAAGCTTTCGTATTGGGCCTAACCCCTACCTTCTATGTTTCGTCTATCATCATCCTTGTAACTGGTTGTATTTTTGCAATGTGGTTGGGTGAGAAGATTACAGATAAAGGAATTGGAAACGGTATCTCTATCTTAATTATGGTAGGTATTATCGCGATTCTTCCTCAGTCATTTGCTCAGGAATTAGCATCTAACTCCTTTATGTTGGTATTGATCGAATTGGTAATCTGGTTCGTTATCATTCTGCTTTCTGTGCTATTGGTATTGGCGGTACGAAAAATACCGGTACAGTATGCACGTAGAACAGCAAGTGGAGGATACGAAAAGAACATTTTTGGTGCACGTCAGTTCATTCCATTAAAGTTGAATGCATCTGGAGTAATGCCAATCATCTTTGCACAGGCATTAATGTTTGTGCCAACGGCTTTGGCCAACTTACCAAGAATTAAGGATACAGAATTTGGTCAATCCATGTTGGCTACTTTTAGCGATATATTTGGAGTGTGGTACAATGTAGTATTTGCGTTATTGATCATCATCTTTACGTATTTCTACACGGCGATCACAGTACCGACCAACAAAATGGCGGACGACTTAAAACGCAGTGGAGGATTTATTCCAGGGATCAAACCAGGAACCGATACTGCTGAGTATCTAGATAGAATCATGTCTCAAATCACCTTGCCAGGATCTATATTCTTGGCACTCATTGCGATCTTCCCTGCATTTGTAGTGAAGTTAATGGGAGTGCAGCAAGGATGGGCATTGTTCTTCGGAGGTACGTCGCTCCTCATTATGGTAGGGGTTGCTATCGATACGATGCAACAAATAAACTCTTACCTATTGAACCGTCATTACGATGGATTGATGAAAAGTGGTAAAAATAGAAAAGCAGTAGCATAATATGGCAAAACAACCAGCAATAGAACAAGACGGAACGATCGTAGAAGCATTGTCTAACGCAATGTTCCGTGTAGAATTGGAAAACGGTCATATTGTTACAGCGCACATTTCGGGTAAAATGCGCATGCACTATATCAAGTTATTGCCCGGAGATAAAGTAAAATTAGAGATGAGCCCTTACGATTTAACCAAGGCTCGTATAACATATAGATACTAATAGCTATGAAAGTAAGAGCTTCAGTAAAAAAGAGAAGTGCCGACTGCAAGATCGTACGCAGAAAAGGCCGATTGTATGTAATTAACAAAAAGAACCCAAGGTTCAAACAAAGACAAGGATAAGTTATGGCAAGAATCGCAGGTGTAGATATCCCGAAGCAGAAAAGGGGTGTAATCGCGTTAACATATATCTTCGGAATCGGGAAGAGCCGTGCCCAAGATATATTGGAAAAAGCCGGAGTTAGCGAAGACAAAAAAGTTAACGAATGGAACGATGACGAAATCGGGAAAATTCGTGAAGCAGTAGGGTCTTACAAAATCGAAGGTGAACTACGTAGTGAAGTTCAATTAAGTGTTAAGCGCTTAATGGACATTGGTTGTTACAGAGGTATTCGTCACAGAGCGGGTCTTCCTTTAAGAGGACAGCGTACCAAGAATAACTCGAGAACGAGAAAAGGAAAACGTAAAACAGTTGCTAACAAGAAGAAAGCAACTAAATAATACCTAGAGATATGGCAAAGTCTAGCTCAAAAAGTACGAAAAAACGTAAGGTTAATGTTGAAGCTACTGGAGAAGCCCACATCACAGCTTCTTTCAACAACATTATTATTTCGTTGACAAATAAAAACGGAGATGTTATCTCATGGTCTTCTGCCGGTAAAATGGGCTTTAGAGGATCTAAGAAGAACACTCCTTACGCTGCACAGTTGGCTGCAGAAGATTGTGTAAAAGTTGCACAGGAAGCAGGTCTTCGTAAAGTAAAAGTGTACGTAAAAGGACCTGGGAATGGTAGAGAATCTGCCATCCGTACCATCCACAATTCAGGAATTGAAGTTACCGAAATCATCGACGTAACACCAATGCCGCACAATGGATGTCGTCCACCGAAAAGACGTAGAGTATAATTAATTAAGTATAAACAGAAGGAACAAGGAACCTAGAGGATGACCTTAATTTAGCGTTCCCCTTCAAAATCAAATTTAAAAATGGCAAGATATACTGGTCCCAAAACAAAAATCGCCCGTAAGTTTGGAGAGGCTATTTTTGGAGAAGACAAATCTTTCGAAAAAAGAAATTACCCTCCAGGACAACACGGGAACAACCGTAGGAGAGGTAAAAAATCCGAGTACGCAATTCAGCTAGCTGAAAAGCAAAAAGCAAAGTACACGTACGGAATCTTGGAGCGTCAGTTCCGAAACATGTTCAAAAAAGCAACTGCGGCTCCTGGAATTACAGGTGAGGTATTGCTTCAATTGTGTGAGTCACGTTTGGATAACGTAGTATACCGTATGGGAATCGCTCCTACACGTAGTGCTGCAAGACAATTGGTGTCTCACCGTCATATTACCGTGAACGGTGAAAAAGTAAACATTCCGTCGTACCAGTTAAGAGCTGGAGATGTTGTAGGTGTAAGGGAAAAATCTAAATCCCTAGAAGCCGTTCAAAATTCATTGGCTAACGCAAGTCATGTTTATGAGTGGATTACATGGAATTCTGAGACCAAAGAAGGAACTTTCGTTTCTGTGCCTCAGCGTCTTCAAATTCCAGAGAACATCACCGAGCAGTTAATCGTTGAATTGTATTCTAAATAATAAATTTAATCACATTGGTATTTGGCCAAAGGGTTCATTAGTCCTCTTCAAACTTTTAAACCGCGCAACCAAATAACAATTAAAACGAAGAACAATAACATGGCAGTATTTAGTTTTCAGAAGCCTGATAAAGTTATCATGATCAATTCGACAGATTTCGAAGGGAAGTTTGAATTCCGCCCTTTGGAACCTGGTTATGGATTGACTGTTGGTAACGCATTACGTCGAGTACTATTATCCTCTTTAGAAGGTTTTGCAATCACTTCGGTACGTATCGAAGGAGTAGATCACGAGTTTTCTACGATTGCAGGAGTAGTAGAAGATGTAACAGAAATCATTTTGAACTTGAAGCAAGTACGTTTCAAGCGTCAAATTGATGAAATAGATAACGAGACCGTAACCATTTCCGTTTCTGGTCAAGAAGTACTTACAGCTGGGGATTTCCAAAAATTCATCTCCGGTTTCCAAGTATTGAACCCAGATTTGGTGATCTGTAATATGGACTCCAAGGTAAACCTTAACTTCGAGATCACTATCGAAAAAGGGCGTGGATACGTTCCAGCAGAAGAGAACAAAAAGGCGAATGCCCCTCTTGGAACGATCTTTACCGATTCTATCTATACACCCATTAAAAATGTTAAGTATAGCATAGAGAACTATCGTGTTGAGCAAAAGACCGATTATGAAAAATTGGTTTTCGAAATCATCACCGATGGTTCCATTCACCCAAAAGATGCTTTGACCGAGGCCGCTAAGACCTTGATCCACCACTTCATGTTGTTTAGCGACGAGCGCATCACCCTTGAGGCCGATGAGATTGCTCAGACCGAAACCTATGATGAGGAGTCATTGCACATGCGACAGCTGCTTAAGACCAAGTTGGTAGACATGGACCTTTCTGTTCGTGCCTTGAACTGTCTTAAAGCTGCCGAAGTAGATACCTTGGGTGACCTAGTATCCTATAATAAGAATGATCTTATGAAATTCAGAAACTTCGGTAAGAAGTCTTTGACCGAGCTAGAAGAACTAGTGAACGTGAAAGGATTGAACTTCGGTATGGATCTTTCAAAATACAAATTAGATAAAGATTAATTAATACGTCATATTTTGCTCCCCAGAGCGGGTTGCAGCAAGATGATGGTTAAAAACAAACGTCATGAGACACGGAAAGAAATTTAATCACTTAAGTAGAAAAACTGCCCACAGAAAGGCAATGTTAGCCAATATGGCTTGTTCTTTGATCGAGCACAAAAGAATCAATACCACTGTGGCAAAAGCGAAAGCACTTAAACGCTTTGTAGAACCTTTAGTGACTAAGTCCAAAGAAGACACTACACACAACCGTCGTATTGTTTTCAGTAAATTACGCCAAAAAGATGCTGTTACCGAATTGTTCAGGGAAGTAGCAGTAAAAGTTGGAGATCGTCCAGGAGGATATACCCGAATCATTAAGTTGGGAAATCGTCTAGGGGATAATGCAGATATGGCGATGATCGAATTGGTAGATTATAACGAGCTGTACAATGCCGGTAAACCTGCGAAAAAGAAATCAACACGTCGTAGCCGACGTGGAGGTGCAAAAGCAGCCGCGCCAGCAGCAGCAACGGAAACCAAGAAAGAGGAAGAATAAAATGAATCTTTCTAATGTGAATAACAAAGGGATAAGCTTTTAAAGTTTATCCCTTTTTTTTGAATATTTTTGTAAAACCTTTGTTCTGAATATGAAATACCAAACACGTAAACAAGCCCTCATACTTTTGGCAGATGGTACCATTTTTCATGGGAAAGCCGTTGGGGGAAAAGAAGGCTCCGCATTTGGAGAAGTTTGTTTCAACACCGGGATGACCGGTTATCAGGAAATCTTTACCGATCCCTCTTACTTTGGGCAACTTATGGTAACCACCAATGCCCATATTGGTAATTATGGAGTCGCCGACGATGAAGTAGAATCCGATAGCATTAAAATTGCCGGACTTATCTGTAGAAATTTCAGTTATCACCATTCTCGCTATTCGGCAGATGATTCATTAGAATCATTCTTCGACAAGAACAATCTTTTAGCCATTAGCGATGTCGATACCAGAGCTTTGGTAAGCTACATCCGCGATAATGGGGCCATGAATGCCGTGATTACAACAGAAGTGGACAATATTGAAGCACTTAAGAAGCAATTGGCCGAGGTTCCCGATATGAATGGATTGGAACTGGCTAGCAAAGTATCTACCCAAGAACCATATTTCTATGGTAATGAAAATGCTACGTACAAAATATCTGCATTGGATATTGGGATAAAAAAGAACATTCTCAGAAATCTGGCCGAACGCGATTGCTATATCAAGGTGTTTCCTTACGATACTACCTATGAAGAAATGGCCACTTTCAATCCCGATGGATACTTTTTGAGCAACGGTCCTGGAGATCCAGAACCCTTAACGCAAGCCATTGCAACTGCCAAGGATATCTTACAAACGGGAGCACCCTTGTTCGGAATTTGCCTAGGTCACCAGGTATTGGCATTGGCCAACGGAATTTCCACCTATAAAATGCACAATGGGCACCGTGGGATCAATCACCCCATCAAAAACCTATTAACAGGGAAAGGGGAAATCACTTCCCAGAACCATGGTTTTGCCATTAATAGGGAAGAAACCGAAGCCCATCCTGAAGTAGAAATCACACATGTTCATTTAAATGACAACACTGTGGCTGGAATTCGATTGAAAGGGAAACCTGTCTTCTCTGTACAGTACCACCCAGAAGCGGGTCCTGGACCTAACGATGCGAAATACTTGTTCGATCAGTTCTTAGAAAACATAAAAAATACGAAGTTAGAAAAGGCCCATTAAGTTGGGCTTTTTTTAATGTGCCAAACGAAAACGATTTAGTAGGAAATACAGGCGTTTGTTAACCATTTCATCGCATTGGAAGGCCTACAATTCGTATCTTCACAACACCAAACAAAACCAAAAACTATGAGTATTATTATCGACATCCATGCAAGACAAATATTCGATTCTCGAGGGAATCCTACTGTCGAAGTAGATGTGGTTACAGAAAATGGAGTAGTAGGTCGCGCAGCCGTTCCTTCAGGAGCTTCTACAGGAGAACACGAGGCGGTAGAATTGCGTGATGGAGGAGATGATTATATGGGGAAAGGCGTACTGCAGGCCGTTGAAAACGTAAATGGAAAGATTGCAGGGACGCTATTGGGTGTTTCTGTGTTCGAACAGGAAGCCATCGATAAGATCATGATCGATTTGGATGGAACACCCAATAAATCCAAATTAGGGGCCAATGCCATTTTAGGCGTTTCCTTAGCCACTGCCAAGGCAGCTGCTAACGAGTTGGGCTTGTCCTTATTCCGGTATGTTGGCGGGGTAAGTGCGAAAACATTGCCCGTTCCAATGATGAACATCATTAACGGAGGTTCCCATAGTGATGCACCCATCGCATTTCAAGAGTTTATGGTAATGCCCGTAAAAGCCAAAAGCTTTACCCATGCCATGAAAATGGGATCCGAAATATTCCATAACCTTAAAAAAGTATTGCACGATCGTGGATTGAGCACTGCTGTAGGAGACGAAGGTGGTTTTGCTCCTACCTTGGACGGTACAGAAGATGCCTTGGATACCATTGCCATAGCAACTGAAAAGGCAGGATACAAATTAGGCGATGAAGTAATGATCGCATTGGATTGTGCTGCTGCCGAGTTTTATGTAGATGGTAAGTACGATTATACCAAGTTTGAAGGGGATAAGGGGATGGTGCGTACGTCCCAAGAACAAGCCGATTATTTGGCCGAATTAAGCGAAAAGTACCCCATAATTTCTATTGAAGACGGAATGGACGAAAATGACTGGGAGGGTTGGAAATACCTTACCGATAAAGTAGGGGATAAAGTACAGTTGGTCGGTGACGACTTATTCGTAACCAATGTAGAGCGTTTGTCTCGAGGAATCAATGAAGGCATTGCCAATTCCATCTTGATTAAGGTAAACCAGATTGGAACCCTTTCCGAAACCATTGCAGCAGTGAACATGGCCCACAATGCTGGGTATACTTCCGTAATGTCTCACCGAAGTGGAGAAACAGAAGACAATACCATTGCCGATTTGGCCGTGGCACTCAATACAGGCCAGATTAAGACCGGTTCTGCTTCCCGTAGTGACCGTATGGCCAAATACAATCAGTTACTCAGAATTGAAGAGGAATTGCATGAAACGGCCTATTATCCAGGCAGAGGTGCTTTCAAAATTTAAAAGTAAATTAGAGATCAAATACGTCTGTTTCATGAATTTGGGACAGACGTTTTTTTATGGCCTAACACGAATGCCCATTAATTCATATTACATTATTCATTAATTAAGGATTTTTTAACCCAACTTGAGTAATGAAATGTTAAAAAAATCGTCCAATTTTTCGTAATTTCGCAGGTAGCGTTGGGGCTTGGCGCTCTTTTTTACAACCCTATTATATTTCAACGAAAAAAATCAAATTACACTATGTCGAAGAATGCGACCCTTGAAATCAACGGTGAGAAGTATGAATTCCCTATTATTGAAGGTACCGAGAACGAAGTAGCCATCAATATCAAAGCCCTTAGAGGGGCTACAGGAGGGGTAGTGACGATAGATCCCGGGTATAAGAATACCGGATCCTGTGAAAGCGCCATTACTTTTTTGAATGGAGAAGAAGGCGTACTGCGTTACCGAGGGTATAGCATTGAAGACTTAGCAGAAAAAGCCGACTTTTTGGAAGTCGCTTACCTTCTGATTTTTGGAGAATTACCCAATGCAGAGCAACTCAACAAATTTCATTCAGACATTCGTGAACAATCACATGTAGATGAGGATGTGAAGAAGATTTTGGACGGTTTCCCGAAAGCAGCGCATCCCATGGGAGTGCTGTCGTCATTGACCAGTGCCTTAATTGCCTTCAACCCTTCATCGGTAAATGTAGATAGTGAAGAAGAAATGTACAATGCCATTGTACGTATCATGGGTAAATTCCCAGTACTTACTGCTTGGGCGTATAGAAAACGTGCAGGATTGCCATTGGACTATGGAGACAATACCCTGGGGTACGTAGACAATTTCTTGAAAATGATGTTCAAGAAACCCGATGGGGAATACGCTTCCAATAAAGTGGTGGTGGATGCCTTGGATAAACTATTAATCCTTCATGCAGATCACGAACAAAACTGTTCCACTTCTACCGTACGAATTGTTGGATCTTCACATGCAGGATTGTTCGCCTCCATTTCGGCAGGAATCAATGCCCTTTGGGGACCCCTGCACGGTGGAGCCAATCAAGCCGTAATCGAAATGCTTGAAGCTATTAAGGAAGATGGAGGAGATACAAAGAAATACATGGCAAAAGCCAAGGACAAAAGCGATCCATTCCGTTTAATGGGCTTTGGACACCGTGTTTATAAAAACTTCGATCCTCGTGCGAGAATCATTAAGGTTGCTGCCGATGAGGTGCTACGCGACCTTGGTATAGAAGATCCCGTTTTGGATATTGCCAAGGGATTGGAAAAAGAAGCTTTGGAAGATCAATATTTCGTTGACAGAAAATTATATCCCAATGTAGATTTCTATTCCGGGATCATTTACCGAGCCATGGGAATTCCAGTAGAAATGTTTACGGCCATGTTTGCTTTGGGTCGATTGCCCGGTTGGATAGCCCAGTGGAGGGAGATGCGATTGCGTAAAGAACCGATTGGTCGTCCGCGACAGATTTACATCGGAGAGAACCACCGTCCATTCAAGGACATCGACTTTAGATAATACACTGTTTATCATATAATAAGACACCCACTATGTTGGGTGTTTTTTATGATATTACTTTTCTTTTTTCTGCTATATTTGGCACGTGTCTAACCAATTTTTAAGCCTTACGTTGCTACTCCTTGTGGTAGTTTCGCTCGTATGGGGTGTACGCTCTTTGCTTCAATCGAAGCGAATGCACAGTTCCATTCGGTATCTGGCTTGGTACATGATTTTCGTGAGTATGGTGGTACTCCAACTATGGATGATTTTCATAGATCCGCCTTATTTTTATCCCTATCTCTTACTTACCTTTTTGCCGTATCAATTACTGCCTGGCCCCTTATTCCTTTTATTTGCAGTTCATTTTTTGGAATGGCAGGGAAATATTATAAAAAGAAAATTCTGGCTGTTCATTCCCTTTTGGGTTTTCATGGTGGTGTATATGGGCATGAAACTCGATGTGATCATCAATGAAATACCCTATGATGTCGCCTACAAAAAGTACTTTTCTGTATTTAAGGTAGAGGAGATCATTACCCTGATTTATTCTTTTATACTTGTGCTCACTTGCTATCGCGTGGTTCGCAATTTCGAACGACACCATCGGGAAAAGAAATACGATCAAGTGGTATCCCAAACCGGGTGGATTAAAAAAGTATTGGGAATGGGGCTGGCGCTTTGTATACTTTGGCTGATTTCCTTCCTGTTCGATGCTGTGAGTATCTACAATTGGGGCAATTACGCATATTTGCCAACATGGTTTGGTTTCTCTATCCTTGTCATTTATATTGGGAATACAGGGTTTCGCCAGACCAGTATTTTGAAAGAACGGCAGACCTTGCACCAATTTGGTAAAAACAAAACGATCGACCCCGAATTCACTGCTTCAGAAAAAGAAGATTCCAGTACCCTAAAACACTTTCAGAAAATAGAATCTTTGATGCGCGATGAGAAAAAATATTTGAATCCACACTTGGACCTTGCCTTGTTGGCAGAAGAAGTTTCTATCAGCCCCAATTACCTTTCGAAGGTGATAAATTCTCATGCTCAAATGCACTTTAGCGACTATTTAAATAGGTATAGGGTAACCCATGCCAAGGAAATGTTGCAAACCGAAGCCTTTAAGCAATACGACATGCTTTCCATTGCGTTAGAGGCAGGCTTCAACTCCAAATCCGCATTCTACGCGGCTTTCAAGAAACTCACAGCACAAACGCCGGGCTCATATCGATCTCACTATGAGAAACCTAATGAGTCCTGATTCTTACAATTTGTAAGTCTCAGTACCCATTTCCTATTCCGGCTGCCTACTTTTATAAAACCAAAATTACTGAGCCTGTGAGCTCATGGAATTCAGTCTCTTTAGGCAAATTTATTTGCAATTTTTCCATGAGGTTCAATGTCCAATAGGGGAATGAATCGGAACTATCGATAACAACGTAGCGGATCATTGCTGGTATCGGACCTTTTAAAAATACCAAAGGCAGTTGTGGGTTAAAATAGCGCATTTGGTAGACAACGTACATACGAATTGCTTGCCGTTTCCTGAACCGAAATACAAATAGGCATAGTAGTATGTAAAAGCCTGTTAAAACAACCCCACTGTTTTAGCTCTTTTTAAAAGCAGGCTTAACTTTGAGAGGCGGATTTTATCCGCCTCTTTCTTATATTTGCGCATGCTACAATTGAATGTTAACGACGAAGTATCACGCCTTCGGGCTGTCGTACTAGGAACTGCCGAGAATAACGGTCCAACACCCAAATTAGAAGATGCCTACGATCCCAAAAGTGCCCAGCACATAAAGGAAGGCACCTATCCCAAAGAAGAAGACATGATTCCCGAAATGGAAGCCGTTGCCGCCGTATTTGCCAAATACGATGTACAGGTATTCCGTCCGCAGATCTTGGAAAATTGCAATCAGATTTTTGCCCGTGATATCGGCTTTGTAATAGAAGATACCTTTATAAAAGCCAACATATTGCCCGATCGCGAGGAAGAAATCGAAGCCATTCAATATGTTATTGACCAGATGGATCCCGAAAAGGTGATCCAATTCCCGGAAGAAGCCCATGTAGAAGGTGGTGATGTGATGCCGTGGAACGACTATATTTTTGTGGGAACTTATCGCGGAGAGGATTATCCCGATTATATCACCGCACGCACCAATGTAGAAGCTGTGCAGTGTTTACAAGAAGCATTTCCCCATAAAACCGTAAAATCGTTCAACCTGCGCAAGTCCAATACCATTGCCGAGGACAATGCCTTGCATTTGGATTGTTGCTTTCAGCCCTTGGGGAAAGGCAAATGCATTATTCATAAAAACGGTTTTTTAGAAGAAGAGGAATACCAATGGCTGGTCGATCATTTTGGTGAAGAAAACTGCTTTCATATCACCAAAGAAGAAATGTACGACATGAATAGTAATGTATTCTCCATTTCTGAAGACGTAGTGATTTCCGAACAGCATTTCACCCGGTTGAACACCTGGTTACGGGAACAGGGCTTTACCGTAGAAGAAGTACCTTATGCTGAGATTGCCAAACAAGAAGGTCTGTTGCGCTGCTCTACCATGCCGTTAATTCGGGACTAAATCTTTTTTCATATATAGCATCCCCTGCAGATGTTCGTGCAGGCCGGGAAGCACCAATTTTCGAGTACCAAATACTGTGTATCCCATCTTTTCATAGAAACGGATGGCTTGGGGTTGTGTGTCCATCACTTCCAGTTTTATGGCATCCATTCCAAATTGTAGGGCTTGTTCCTCCACCCATTGAAATAATACCTTGGCAACCCCTTTCCCATGGGTGTTGGATTGTAGGTAGATGCGATGGAGTTTTACTGAATTCTCTACTTTTCCATCCGGCCAATGAGAATGGGTGATAAACCGAAGAATGCCCGAAAGTGTTCCTTTATAATCCACGAAGAAGTAGTGGGTATTCCGTTCGGCTAGTTCCTTACTAAGATTTTCTTGAGAATATTGGTTATTGAGGTACCATTGGCCGCCATCCTCCCAAAGGTGCTCATAGGCAGGCGGATAGATGTCTTCCATAAGCCCGAAAAGCTCAGAATGCTTTTCCAAAGTAACAGGGCGTAATGCAATTTCTGAAGTTAGGGTATACAAGGATGTTGTTTTGGTACCCTAAAGATAGTGTAAAAAGACCCGAAAGTACCTATAGAGTGTACCACTCAAAAAAAGCTGAAATCCCCTTTGAATTCTTTTTGAACAATACATCAAAGGGAAGGCTGTCGGGCCTTTTAATGATTGTTTCCTATACATCGGAGGAGATTGGGGATGTCATCATTGCTGGGTGAATTCACCCAATGACAAAATTATCTTCAAAAAGCCTTTCTTGGTAAAATTATTGTCATTGCCCATGGCATTTATTGAAAACGCCAAACACCTTCTTCCTTTTGGCAAAGGAAGGGGCCCATAATTAGGCATCCGCCTGGGGTGTTAAAACTTAGGGCTGCCTTGGTATAGCCTTCTTCAAAAAAAGGCTTGGATAAAAACCGCCAACCCTTGGGGCAACGTTCTTGCCATTTTTGGTATGCCGCATCCTTACCGTATACAATGATGTCACCCACATAAGAACCCGGTGAGAATAATTGTACATCGTGCCGTAGCATGTCTTCCGTAAGCAGTAAGGTCTCCGTATGCCCCATCAAGCTATCCACCTGTGCTACACTTTCCAGTTGAAGGGCGTTAACGATCCAAGGCCGCATATCGATTTCAGGAGCTTCGCGCTTCATGGATGCGATGTAGGATTCGTTTCTTGGGAGTTCGATACAGGAACAATCGTGGTAACCATCCGCAAGGATATCGTTCAATAGTTCCGCTGTCTTTTCCGTATAGATCTGGGATGGTGTTTTATCAGGCTTCCTTTCGCAACCGGAGAGCTGCAATAGCAATACGATGATGAATAAATTCCACACTATTCTTTTCATAAATGGAATGCAGAAGATGGTTTTCTTAGGAAGTACTTACTTAAAACAAAAAAGGAATCAGAATATTACTTGTAAGCGTTATTTTTTCACACCAACCTATTATTTTTGTACCGCTAAATTTCATGGTCCATGCAACAAATCACCAATACCATACTTATGATCCGTCCGGTGGCCTTCCGTATGAACGAGGAAACCGCTGTGAACAACTACTTTCAGGAAGATCCCGACCTTAAAAGTGCCGAGATCAATGCAAGGGCACAGAACGAGTTCGATGTCTTTGTGCGTAAACTCCGTGACGTAGGCGTAGATGTGATCGTAGAAAATGACGTATTGGAAGACGACACCCCAGATTCCATCTTTCCCAACAATTGGGTAAGCTTTCACCGCAATGGAACCGTTGGACTATATCCCATGTTTGCCGAAAACCGTCGCCGCGAGCGTCGCGAAAGCACCATCAATCGCTTGGAAGCCGAAGGATTTAAGATCGACAACATCGTAGATTATACTGCTGCAGAAGAAGAAGGCGTTTTCTTGGAAGGAACAGGAAGTATCCTTATGGACCGCGTGCATCAAAAAGCCTATTGCGCACTCTCACCAAGAGCCGAAGAATCCCTCTTCATAGAGTTCTGCGAAGATTTTGAATGCGATCCCGTTGTCTTTACCGCCAATCAAACCGTAAAAGGACAACGCTTGCCCATTTACCATACCAATGTGATGATGGCCTTGGCCGAAAACTTTGCCGTGATCTGCCTCGATACCATAGACGACAAGCACGAAAAGAAAAACGTGCTCAAACACCTCAAGGAAAATGGTAAAGAAGTGGTGAACATTACCGAGGCCCAAATGCACCAGTTCGCAGGTAATATGTTACAAGTGCGCGGTGCCAAAGACAAGAAATACATGGTCATGAGTTTGGCAGCCCACAAAAGCCTTACCCCAGAACAGATCGCACAGATCGAAAAACACTGTGAAATCCTGAGCAGTGACCTAGAAACCATCGAAACCTGTGGCGGCGGAAGTGCCCGTTGTATGATGGCCGAGGTGTTTCTCCCGAAAGCATAAGGGGGCTTCGATACAATTTTGAATTTGATAATTCAAAACCACTCAGCCGCCCAGAAGATTTTTTCTTTTAAAGGTGACTGAGTGGTTTTACGATTGCTTGGGCAATCGTGAAATTGTATCGAAGTCACCTGTCCCCTTTTAATTTATAATCTTCGGCGACCGAGTGATTTTCGTTTGGGAAATCAAACGAAAATTGTATCGAGGTCCCGTACTCCACAATAGAGGCATATGTGTAGGAATAAGACTTTTAATTAAAAATAACTAATTGTTTTTAAGGCGATTACGGTCTTTCCGTACTCATTTTAAGTATTTCTACGTATTGGGTTGGCAGGCACTTGTCGGTAGCTTTGGTAGGCAAATTCAAACTAACCGCTTATGTCTGCCAGAAAAAAGAGAGTTTCCCTCTACGATCAGGTAAAAAACACCCTCAACGAAATCCAAGGAAGTACCGTTCCCAGTTATCAGGGATTGCATGCTTTTTGGCTGGATCCCGAGGTGTTTCTGAACGCGTCCTTATACGGACAACGACTTATTGCTCCCGATCCTAACGAAGGTTCTGGAAGCGGTTCCCATGGAACCAAATCCAATGGCGGGAGCTGTTGTGGAGGTGGTGCCAAAGCAACGGATCCTGCCAACAATGAAAATCCAGAAACCAATCCAGCCGTGGCAGCCGTCATGGAACCACCCACAGAAACCTTTATAGGAGACTGCTGGCCTTCCGGCGGAAGCGGAGGCGGTGGCGGAGGCGGCTCCAATCAGCGCAGTGCTACCTCGGGCATTATCATTGGCTTGAAAGGACAATATCCTTTCGACGGAAGTATTTTCCCGCCCTTATTATGGGATACCGATACAAAAGCCACAGCACAACAAATAGAATTGATAGCAGGCTGGA
This sequence comes from Flavobacteriaceae bacterium, assembly GCA_019634365.1. Taxonomy (GTDB): domain Bacteria; phylum Bacteroidota; class Bacteroidia; order Flavobacteriales; family Flavobacteriaceae; genus Aureisphaera. The sequence goes on from JAHQVM010000086.1 coordinate 24,436, forward strand.
TCGATGCCGGATGTCCGCTTACCATTGCCGAAGAAGATGACGGTGGTGCTGGGGTGAAGAGCTTGGTCGAAGTCCGGAACGACAAATTGGCTTTGGCCAACGGAGAAAAATTACACAAAGCGTCTGATGCCAAAACCAATCACACGACCAAAAAGAGCAAAGCACTCCATATACGTAAAGAAATAAGCAACCTCACTCCAGAGGAACTAAAAACATATCGCGATGCCTTAAGTTGTATGTATACGTATAATGATTTCTGGCAAGACGAACGTAGCTTCGATTTCTGGGCGCGGATTCATACTAATTCTTGTCAGCATGGATGGGAACAATTCGGTCCATGGCACAGACTGTACCTGTATTTCTTCGAGCAGAAACTTCAGGACTATGACGATAGTATTACGATACCCTATTGGTCATGGTCAGAATATGCCGATGCCAATAAAACTTCTTTCAATAATTCGGAATACGATCTAGGGGTATTGCCCAATGCCGTGGGGTGTTTTTTAACGGCCAATGGATTGAACACCTTAAAAGATGCCAAAGGCGCCAATGGGAAAAGCCTGTATTCTAAAACACAAATTTCCAAGTTGGAAGGCATTCAGAAAAAGGGAACCATTTACAACAGTGGATTGCGTTTTCTGAAAGCTGCTGGGATTCCCTATGAAATCATTAACAACAATGGAGAAGCCGCTTGGGCCGATAAAATTCGTACGGTGTACAATGTACTTCGAAAGGATAATCCGTTGTGGTTTCCGAACCGATGGCCCGGTGCCATGGGCGGTCCCACGACCTATCCCACCAAAGACGATATCAATAACCTATTGTCGCTCGAAACCTGGAGCGACTTTGGCGGTGGCCCTTCCTACGATCATCACTTTGGTTCTTTGGAAAAAGTGCACAACGGAATGCACAACTTCTCAGGAGGAACCAATCCCAATTACCCAGCCAATAATGAAAAATGGGTCAAGATCTATGCAGATTTAGGATTAACGCCAGATATGCAGAGCCAGGAAAATCCACAATATGGTTGGATGACCGATAACCGTGTGACGGCCTTTGATCCTTTGTTTTGGTCGCATCACTCCAATGTGGATCGGCTTTGGGCCAAATGGCAGGAATTGCACAATGGGCAACCCGAAGAACTCAACGGAGTACTTGCTCCTTGGAGCATGACCGTTCAAGACGCCATGAGCATCAAGAAATTGGGCTACAAATATGTGCGCCATTATGTACACCATCAAGTATCAACAGATTTTGGATTGGTAAAATTCAATAGTGAAAAGATACAAGTATCCAAAAGCACTCTAGAGCATCACAAAAAGCTGGAAATTAAAATTCATCGGGTACAGCGTGGTAATTTACCCAACGCTTCCATTCGTGTATTCTTGAACGAACCCAATGCGACCATCGACACACCAACGCAAGGCAATGAACACTTCGTGGAGGAAGTATCCCTGTTCCATGGAAGCTGTTATGGCGGTCCGGGGCATTGCAACCTCCCGTTGGATAAAACCCGTACCAATGACTTCAGAAACCTGCATCATCACGAACCTAGGAACTACATTGTGGATGCCACCAAAACGGTTCAGAAATTATTGGATCAAGGCGCCAAAGACCTTACGGTTCAGCTGGTGACAGTGGGAATACATGGAAAGCCCATTGATAACGCTGTATATATAGAAGGCGTTTCCCTCAACTTTTTAGACTAACCATTTCAATAACCAAGACAATGAGCAAAGCATATACAACTTTCAAAATACATCCAAGTATCGGATTTGCCCGATTGGGAAATACCGATGATGACTTTTACCTATGTCCTGAGCAGTTGGGAGAACTACCCATCGCATGCAATGAGTTAGGACAGGAAAAGGTAGATGCCAACGGAAACCTGGAGCGGGTTTCCCAATTTAAGGATGCCAACGATCTTTCAAAAATAAAGAAACAGGCAGCACGATTTAAGATATTTTCCTATTCAGATAAAGACAGTGATGAAGGAGAGGAGATAAAAATAGGGGGAACCTACGATTTTATCTACGAAACTCCAGTCATCGCACCTACCATAGTAAAAGGGAAGGTAACGGATATTGACTGGACCGTGCATTTGGCCAATAAAAAGGCCTCTTGGTACGACTTTCAGGAAACCAATGGAATGCATGGATATGCACCCGACCACCCACTACGGAATCCCGATGTCACCCAACCCGATTTACGCAGACAATTGATTATAGATCCAGGACCGCTTACCGTAAACCTGGAAAATAACCGTGGGGAGTTTGCCAAATTTGGCACAGAAGCCAAAAAACGTGATACAAGTAAAAACCAAAAAGTATCCTATCCGCAGACCTTTCCGCCGTCCGATATTCAACCGAATCCTATTGATACCTTAGGAAGTCTTATTGTAAATGAACAGGACAAACATTGTCGTTTAATTGTGTTGGGTGGAAATGGAAACTCGGGTTCTACGAAGACACCGGTAATTTCAAGTTTCGTGAACAACGACGGTTGGTTCGATGATATTTCTGATGGTCCGGTAACAGCGACCATACACTTCAGTTTTAAGCAAAAACAGTACGACGGGAAGAAAGAGAAGTTGGTTACAATCAATTCTTCCATGGACGTACAGGTACCTGCGTGGGTGGTCGTAGGCTATCCAAGGTATGCACCACAAATGCAGGATATGATTACCATGGATGAAAAAATGTACGATCTGTTCGTACGGAAGTTCGCCTACGATCCGCAGGTATTCGGAGTAGCGCCCTACGACAAGGCCAGTAATAATCCGCAGACGGAGACCGAATGGGAAACTTGGCGCAATGATGCCGATTACAATCCAGATTATTATCCAAAATTCTACAAGGAACTTTGGACGGTATTGCACCGGCCGGATTCGTATCGCTATAGCTACGATTTCGACTATTTCGCAGGATCCGATCCGCACAACCGCGGAACCGGAGGGAATTTGGATGAAAAGGCGCTGTCCCAAGTTCCAAAGAATGGGGAAGATCCCTATTACCGCATGCGCCAGTTTATATACATGATCATGCGGCAACACGACGAAACCAATGATTATGTGGTCACCAACGACCAATGGCCCACCAATGCCAAACCACGTTTAATGCCCATGCTTTGCGGAAACAACCCATTGAGCAATGTGTCTCCAGATAAATTCTTGGCCATGACACAAACGCAGTTGTTCTTCCTAAAACAATGGATGAAGGGCAAATTTGTGAACGAATGTGAAGAATGGAACGACGGTGATAAAAATTGCAAGAACCCTTGGGCCAATCCGCCAACTACAGGCGTGGGAATAGACCGCGGTGTGCTGAGCAATATTTTGGGCGGGGCTTTCTGTCCTGGTGGTGAAATTTCATGGATCGTGAATAATCCCGCGATTTATTCGGAACCGTATCGTATAAAACATGCTACCTATTTGGCAGGTGCCTTGAGCATTCCAAAACCGATAGCGGATATCGATGGATCCAATGCGCCCAATTTAGCTGAAGGCATGGAACCGGGCGATATGACCAAGTACATTGGGATTCCATGGCAGGCAGACTTCCATGAGTGTACCACGCAAGATGTGGATGTGACCTATAGAGGTTGGAACAATATTTATTTGAATTCTGATGGAGATCCGGCGCAACAGGATATTGCTTATGATATTCCTTGGTGGCCCGCCCACAGACCGATTGTAGTGAGCGAAGGACCCAATTCTCCACAAGTTTATTGGGCATCGGGGATTCCTGCCAATAACGCGGGAGACTTGCAGATGGTAGAAGCTTGGAAGGATTTAGGTTTCCTACTGGCAACGGGAGAAGGAATAAGCAAGGCTTTTTATCAACAAGAACGGAATAATGATGCCTTGGGTGTGCCTGTGACGCCCGGAGATAGAGTTTTGGGGCAATCCATAGGAAAGTCCTCTCAAGAAACCAATAACAACTAATCATTATGGAAAATATACAAAGCGGTGTACCTCCTATTTTAACCGGTACATGGACCTATAGAAGTTTTTTAAGCAACCCAAACCTGAACGCCGATTTCGATTCATTGGAATTTGGTCGTGGAAACATTCAGATTAATGAAGCGCCCATGCAAACGTTAGATGGCCGCATTTACGGCCCGGGTTGGGAATTGGAATTGAAAGGTTCCATAGGGTATGGAAACCCATTTACCCTTCAGTTTCAAGGAAAAGGACTCGTAGGCGGTGCCGAATGGATCTATAACTACCTAGGGTATTATGTGCCCGAATGGATGAACGGTGTAGATCAACGCCCTGCATTGGTGGGAAGTATTGTTCGAGCCATTCCACATCCCACCGGACCCAATGGAAAATCCACCGCTCCCGCGGGAGTGGTGGCCCAATGGATCGCCGTAAAACAAGACAGCCCAGAATGAATCTTAAGAACAACACATACGATGTCCTGATTCTCGGTGGCGGAGTGGCGGCCTGTTCGGCGGCCATAGCGCTCAAGAACAATGCACCTGCCCTCCAAGTATTGCTCGTAGAACGAAAACCAAGGATGAAGGATGGTAAGGATGCCCTTCGTGTGGGAGAGTCGCTTTCGGCCCATTCGTTCCGATACCTTCAGGAACTGGGTGTTTGGGATGCGTTCCAAAAGGAAGGTTTCGATAGATCGTATGGTACCTCTGCGGCTTGGGGGAGTTCCCAATTGCATCACAATGAGTTCTTGTTTTCCCCATTTGGATATGGTTGGAATTTGGATCGTGTTGCTTTCGATGACTTTATGGTTCGCGAAGCCCAAGATCGATCTGTGGACATGACATTCGATACGTATTTGGAGGCTTCTAAACGAACAAAAGAAGGGTGGGAAATTCAACTTCGGAAAGGGGATTTTAGAGAAAACATCACTGCGAAGTTTGTGATCGATGCTACCGGTAAAAAGGCTGCCTTCGCGAGTACGCAGGGAGCCATAAAACATAAAGTAGACCACCTAGTTGGAATCTATCGGTTTTATGAATTCCCATTAGGGCATGCACAAACCTCTCAAGGAATATGTATCGAATCGGATGAACACGGTTGGTGGTACAGTACCCATCTATCAAATGGCCGTTTTTTAGTGGCCTATATGAGCGATGCAGCTATTGCCCGCAATCACCATTTGAAAAAGGAAACCGAATTCGAATGCCATGTACATACCACGCGCCATACCTGCCTACGATTATTCGGAGCCAAGCCTATAAGCGAGGTTGCGTTGGGTGCGGCACACAGCCAATATTTAGAGCCTATGGCTCAAACTGATTGGTTGGCCATAGGCGATGCTGCCATGTGCTACGATCCTTTATCATCCTTAGGAATGTTTAAAGGACTTTCGTCGGGGCTTTTTGGAGCCTATGCTGTTTTGGATACCCTGAAGGGAAAACCGGAAGGTGTTCAAAAATACATCCGTTTAATGCACTCCCAGTGGACTGCCTATTCCAAAAAGCGACAGTCTTATTACAATGAAGAAAAACGATTTCCCAATGCTGCATTTTGGCAAAGAAGAAGGGGAGATCTCAAAGAAAATAATATAACTAATCAATTTACTAAATCAGACCATCATGAAACATCAATTGCCATTTAAAGAAATGCCCATCTTGAAAAGATGGGGCATGGTTACCCTATTTTTGGCCCTAGCCGTATTTGTTTTTGCGGCCTGCGAGGAAAAAGGTAGTACCGCCACTAATAGTGGTTACGACGAAATCCCGGCCCCTGTGGATTTTACGCCCAATATCCCGGTGGATGTAGATCCTGCCTTGCAACAGAAGTTAAAATCACAAGGAGATATTTATCAATTAAATCAAGAGTTCAATAAGTACAGTTGGCAAGCATTTATAGCTATACATTGGCCTAGAAATGGGGAAGGAAACCCAACACCCAAATTCACCGACAAAGGTACCCCAACTTGGCTGGGATGGAAGGAAGCTTTTCAGGTATATCGTGAGGACGGGCAAAAGCCGGCTCCTTGGGGAAGCCCGCGGACAGCTTCTGGATTAAATTTACCCAGTCATTTACTTTCGGATGCGGACTCACGAATCATTTTATCCTCGAATACGCCCACACATCCGGGGAATTTCAATATTGCCGATGAGGTAGATCAGGCCTTTGCCGGAAAATTATTCGATCAGAATGGGAATGTGGTAGTGTATGAAGTATTGATGAATAAGACGGAGTTTGATTATATCGTGGATAAGTCGCTATACAATGTGAACGGGCAGATTAACTATTCAAAAAAGAATGATTCCTTGGCCGATTTCCCAAAAGGGAACTATGAAGAAGGAACCTTGGGAGCTGTCGAAATTAAATTCGCTTGGAAGATTTTGGAAGCTACGGATTTCAAGGAGCGCTATTATACAGATCAAGGTTATGTTATTGGGCCCGACGGCACGTTGGTTCCAAAAACCTTGGGGATGATCGGGATGCACATAAGCCAGAAAACCCCAACGGGAAAACAATGGGTGTGGTCCACCTTTGAACATGTTGACAACCTCAAGCAAAATGTGATTGAAAAAGATGGGCAGACCATGCTAATTCCGCCGACTTTGCGTGATCCCAATTGCGATATCTGCCCTGCGAATGTAGATGTAACCAATGGTTCGAGATACTATTACAAAGAGGATGAACACGGTCCGTACTGGTTGGTGCGCACGCAGATTGAGCAAACCAAAGATAGTTCGGATGCTAAGTACTACGCTAGCAGTAACGTAATGAAAACGCAAGCCATGCGCATGATGCCGATTCCGGTTCGTGTGGATCGCATTAACAAAACCATGCAAGAATATTTCAAGTCGCAAGGAAGCGTTTGGCAGTATTATGAACTGATCGATACGCAGTATCCATTGAATCAGAATGTACCACCAGGACCTAATTTGGCGAGTAATTATATCCTACCCGAATCGGTAACTAATAAACCGGGCGGTGATCCCAACATTCCTTTGTTGACTAATATGACGATGGAAACCTTCTTCCAACTAGGGAACCAGCCGGCAGGAAATCTTATTGAAAATGGAAGCGCCAAAGGAGAACCAAGAACCATTTATGGTACCGAAAGCTGTATGGGATGCCATTCCAGTGCCGGAATTTATACCCATGTTAATGACAAAGGGGTGCCCCAGACTGGGGATCAGTTATCCGGAGACTTTAGTTGGTTGCTGGGCAAGGCACAATGGAATAAAGATTCGATTCCGAATAGTAATTAAAACCAATAACAACCTCCATTCCTAATTCAGGGAGTGGAGGTTTAAGTTTTATTATGAGTACACAGAAAAAAGAAATATCGTGCGGTTGTGGTTGCGGTAAGGAAGATACTCCTAGACCAAAGAAGACAGGTAAGATGAACCTCCTCAATATTGTAACGGGGGTTTTGTTTTTCTTGTTTCCGAAATGTCCTATATGCTGGGCAGCCTATGCTTCTTTTTTCGGGTATTTGGGATTGGAAAATGTATCCTACCGATCGGAATGGAAGTATGTGATATTATCCGTCTTCCTCCTAGGGAGTCTCATCGTACTTTGGAAACACTATAAAAACCGATCGTGGATCAATATCGTTATCTATACCTTTGGTATTGCACTGCTTATGATCACTTATTATCTCAATTTGAGCGAGACCTGGTGGGTGTATGCCATTGCAGCCCTAATGCTGCTGAGTAATTTAAAGTTTACACGACGCGAAAATAGGTTTGGGATTCGTGTATTTTAAAACCTTTCGTATTTTCGAACTATGAAAATACTCCGATTGGTACTTCTACTCGCTGGCCTAGCCCTTTTAGGTTGGGGAATTATGGATTATGTGGATGATGATCCTGAAAATTCCCAAGCACTGGCTAAAATTGTATTGGGCGTTTCCGGATTTTTGGCAGCTTTCCTTGCCAAGTCGAGGAGGTAACTACAGTTTGGAAAAAATTGCGACCACTGCTGCTGAGATGTATTCTACGCCAATAGAGATGACAATAAATCCTACAATCCTTGAAATTGCGTTGATTCCCGAAGCCCCCAAAAATTTGGTGATAAAATGAGCACTTCGCAAAATGATAAAAACGAGTAATCCTACTGCTAAAATCGCCAAAAGTATGATGCTAATATCGGACCATGCAACATATTCCTGCTGGAACGTAATGAGCAAAGAAATAGATCCCGGTCCGGCTAACATGGGAATGGTCAAAGGCGTAAGTGAGAACTTTTCGCGATCCTTGAGATCTTCTTTAACCCGCTTGTTTTTCATCCCTTTGTGCTTGCTAAAATTGCCTGTGAGTAATGCAAATCCAGAGGTTACGATAATCATTCCTCCGGCAATCCGTAGTGCATTGTGGCTAATGCCGAAGAACTTCAATAAATAGGTTCCAGCGAAAAAGGAAATAACTAAGATTACAGTCACATTTATGCCTGTGAGTAATGAGGTTTTGTTACGTTCTTTTGGGGTCTCTTCAGAAGTAAGGCCCACAAATACGGGTACTGTACCTAGGGGATTAATCACCGAAAACAGTGCGGCGAATACGTACAAGAAAATATCCATGGTTTTTATTGCAAAGGACGAACGGTTAGGTTACCTGAGTATTAGGAAAGGGTTGTGGCTGTGTCAAGTTTACAATGGGGCGGAGATTTGATATATTTGATAGTATAATCAAGTCTTAGATGAGCCGATTCGAAATCGACCTAGCAACTTCAATTAAAGCCGAAAAATTGATCTATGTAAAATGGTTTTCCGAACGATTGAGCAGATCACATGATTGGGTTATTATTTTATTGATTCCTTTCTTCGGAATTGCTGTTCTGTGGTCTTACATAAAAGAGGGTACGCCTTTATTATTACCAATTTTCCTCTTTTTATTGGCTATTATACCAAGTGTACTTCTTGTATATTCTATGATCTATGGAAGGAACTTGAAGCGTATTTCAGGAAAATCCCCCAAGGAAAATTTAAAGATCGTAAGAGAGATCGCTCAGAAAAACAATTGGATATTTCACAAGGTAAATAATCAGTTGGTATTTGTAGGAATGCCCCTTGTAGGAATGGCGTGGGATTGGGGAAAAGAAATGGTGGTTATTTTAGATGGAAACGATCTACTCGTTAATGTAATTTCCCTCGACGCATTTGGTACGTCTTCACCAATTCATTGGTTTGCTAATAAAAAGAAATTGGATGCATTTCAAGAGGAGTTTCTTACCCTTTTAGCATAAAAGCATGATCGGTATCTATTAATGCGTCGTAAACTTCTTCGTAGTTAGCAACCAAATCCTCCAGGGTTTCAGGGTTTTGTCTCTTTAGGACACTGTCCAAGTTACTTTGTGTAACCCCTAAAAACCCTAAAATACGCTGCATGGTGTTCGCTCTATCGGCAGTGAGCTCCTCATAAGATACATCGATACTTTGATGGCTTTTAAATGTCTCTTTTGCCGCGGCGATTTGTTGGTTGGTCGTTTCGAAATCTTGGAGCAGTTCCTTAACATCAATATGAACTTTACGATCGGCCAAACTGATTTCCTGTTTGTTTCTGGAAGACCAAACATCGGTTTGTCCTGCTATCAATCGGGAAATGTGCACACGCAATAGATTTTCCCTGCGCAAGTGAATCACTTTTAAATGAGGGTCATTTTTCAGCAAATCCCAAATGCTTCTATCCTCAGAGTCCAAAGGATGGTAATAGAAAATCTTAAAACCAATTTGTTTTGAAGATTTCTTTGGGAACAACCCATCGTAAATGGTCTGGCAGCTTTTTCCTTCCAAACGTCGGAATAGTTCCCCATGAGCTTCAATGTTGTCATGGGAGTCCAGCAGGGAAATGAGTAGGTTGGAGCCGGTCCGGGAACGCGTAATGATGACAAACTTACCGTAGTCTGTTCTTGCTTTCTGCTTTTCAAAAAAACCTTTTACTCGTTTCTTGATTTTTGATAATCCCTTTTTAATCATGGTTGGGTGGCTATCCAATTGTAGCCACAAAAGTATGGAAATGACCAAGGAATTATAAATACAATCCCAATAATTACCCGAAACCGGAATAATGCACTTCCTCTAGTTCCTTTATAGGGTTAAGAACGAAAGCTAAATCCCTATATTTGATAGTCCTAAAATTAAAAAATAAACGGGTTGTCTACATGATCCAAAAAAATGTAAAAAAAGGCGATATACTTCAGAGACCAGGAGAATTGAATAGTAAGATCTATCATGTGTCCAGTGGCTTGTTACGCAGTTACAC
>JAHQVM010000087.1 GCA_019634365.1 Flavobacteriaceae bacterium
ACGAATTGGCGGTATTCCGTTCGAAGCGAATCATAAAGGAAGCAGTAAAAACCCTCGACCTCAATATTGTTTACGAAAGTATTGGGACCTTTAAGAATACCAATTTATACGAATACAGACCGTTTGAGGTGCGCTACCTTACTTTTAATGACAGCGTACTTTCTACCCGAATACCTAAACTTAATTTCAAAATACTATCAGAAACATCTTACGAGGTCTGGAGCGATAACAAAAGCATCGATGAGACCCATGACTTTGGGGAGCGTGTAGTATTGGGATTCGGTGATATTACGGTACTTCCCATTTTCGATAACCCTGAGATTTTCAATCATTATATCGGTAAAACCATTTCGGTTACGTACCGCGACATCGATCGGGTAGCTTCAGCTTATCAACGAAGGGTGAAGGTGGTTAATGAAATAAAGAATAGTAATGTCGTCATCTTAAGTCTACAATCACCCGTACGCGCACAAGCAGAGGATTTTATAGATGAATTGGTATTTCAATACAACAAGGATGCGATTAACGATCGGGGACAGGTTGCTAAAAAAACTTCCGACTTTATCGATTCCCGCTTGGAAATCATTACCAGGGAGTTGGATTCAGTAGAAACCAATAAGGAGCAGTTTAAGAGCGAAAATCGCCTTACCAATATAGAAGCTGAGGCCCAACTCATTCTTCAAAATGCAAGCGAATTTGAAAAAAGAAGATTTGATGTAAATACGCAATTGGAGTTGGCCAACACCATGATCGATTATATGGAAAGCTCTTCCAGTAATGATCTTTTGCCTGCCAATATTGGATTAAGTGGGGAAGAGGTATCTCGTTCCGTTGATAATTACAACGAGCTCATTTTGAGAAGAAATGAATTGCTCAAGACCTCTACTTCGAAAAATCCGGTTGTGGTTAACCTGAACAATCAGATAGAAAACATTAGAACCGGTATTCTAGGAAGTCTTAAGAATACCACCAATTCGTTGAAAATTTCGCTGCGGGATCTCAATTTTAAAGAGGCATCGATTAATTCGAAGTTGTCCCAGGTTCCTACCACCGAAAAAATATATCGTGGGATCGAAAGACAACAAACCATCAAGGAACAGTTGTATCTATTTTTATTACAACAGCGAGAGAAAGCCAACATTTCCTTGGCGGTTACGGCGCCCAAGGCGAAAGTGGTGGATAAGGCTTTTAGTAGCAATGTTCCGGTTTCTCCCAACAAATCCCTCATACTCCTCGGAGCAGCATTATTAGGATTGCTCATTCCATTTTTAATTATCTATCTGGGCTCCTTACTGAATAATAAAGTGGCCAACCGAAGGGATGTGGAGCAAATTCTCCCTAGTGTTAGTCTCATTGGTGAAATTCCGAAATTGGGTAAAAACGACGAACAATTAATTCAATTGAATGACCGTAGTATCCTTGCGGAGTCTTTTAGGATACTAAGAACCAACTTGCAATACCTGTTCATTAATAAGTTGAATAATGGGAAAAAAGCAAACACAGTGTTTGTAACATCTACAATTAAAGGTGAAGGAAAGACCTTTGTGGCCTTTAACTTGGCGCTCACCTTGGCAGTTACCGGGAAGAAAGTTGCCTTGGTAGGGGCTGATATCAGAAACCCTCAGTTGCAGCGTTATTTGCCAAAGGAATCACAAAAGCGAAAAGGACTCACGGAGTTTATCATTGACCCAGAATTGCATGTGAATGATCTAGCTGCGAAAAGTATTTATAATGACAACTTAGACATCGTCCTTTCAGGTATTATACCGCCCAACCCTGCAGAACTTCTCATGGAGCAGAGAACCGTTGAATTTTTCGATGAAGTTCGCGGAATGTATGATTATGTAGTGGTCGATACCGCACCATCCATGCTGGTAACGGATACTATCCTCATCAATAAATTGGCAGATGTAACCCTTTATGTGGTGAGGGCCAATTATACTGTGCGTAAATTGTTAGGCTTTGCTAAAGATGCCATTGAAGATAAAAGATTGGTAAATGTGGCTACGGTCCTAAATAGTGTTTCCATGATCAACTTTGGATATGGCAATAAATACGGTTATGCCTACAGCGATGAAAAAAGACGCGGATTACTAGGGCGTATTTTTAAATAACCAAGGTGTCCTAATCGCCAAATCAACCTAACTATGATGCGATTTATTTGTTGTTTTTTATTAACTATTTCCGCTTTTTCCCAATCTGTAACATGGGAAGGCAATGTATCGGCTTCTGGCCTCTTTTCAACAGAAGATGTATCTCCGTTTTGGTTTTCGAAGAATACGGACACCCGTTGGGGTGAACAAACTACCTTTTCAGGCCTTGGTGAAGTTACTGGGGAATATGAATTATCGGAAAATGCCACTATAACTGGAGGAACTACTTTCTTCTATCGAAATGAAGTAGAGGATGAATTCCAACGTAGGGATTTGTTTCTTCAGTTTACCAACTCATGGTTGAAGGCGACGGTTGGCGCTAAGAAAGCGGAGACTCTAATGAACGGAATTTCCACTACCAACAAGAATTTTCTTTTTTCTCAAAATGCCCGACCGCTTCCCGGAGTTCTTTTAGAAGCCTCAGAACCTTTAAAATTATCGGAAACTTTTGGCATTGATTGGGGAATAGGACATTATTGGCTAAACGACGATCGCTATGTGGATGATGTTTTGGTCCATTACAAGCGTTTGGGATTGCATATTAAATTTAATGAGGATCATACCGTTAAAGCACAGATTCAACATTATGCTCAATGGGCGGGAACCTCTCCAGATTTTGGGGAGTTGCCCAACGGATTCGACACCTTTATCGATGTGTTTTTTGCCAAGCAATCGGAAGAACTGGGTCAGGATGGTGAGATTACCAATGCTGTAGGGAACCATCTGGGGAGCTATCTGTTAGATTATTCCTTTAACTCCTCAATAGGTGGGTTTTCTTTATATCATGAACATCCTTTCGAGGATGGATCGGGTACTGCACTTAAAAATTTTCCAGATGGTGTATGGGGCGTTTATTTTAAGCCAACCAAAAACAACATCTTTTCTGGAATCCTATATGAATATGTAGGCACCAATGATCAAGGTGTTGGCAATCAGTTAGCGGGATCGGATAATTATTTCAATAACAATGTGTACCGAAGTGGATGGAGCTATGATGGAAATATTATTGGAATGCCCTTTATTCTTTTCGACCCTAACCTTGAGATTACCATAGAAACCTCTCCTGTAATCAACAATCGTGTAAAAGTGCATCAATTTGGAGCACATGGCACCTTCAAAAAAGTGTCTTGGTTATTTAAATCCTCCATTGCAAAGTATTTGGGCACCTATAACAATCCGTTTCCTTCAGAAGTTGATTTATGGCATAATTATCTTTCCGTTATGTACGAGACTGAGGAATATGGAAGCTTTAAGATTTTCTCAGGATTGGATTCAGGGGATACCATCGATACTACCTTTGGAGCAGGATTGGAATATCGTTATTCCTTTTAATTCTGGATGAAATTCATTGATATTAAGGCTGTTCGAAATTTGGTTTAGAACCGCGTACATTGTTTTTAATCGAAACTGTTGCAACTTCATCGAAAATTAGTATTTTACCTCCCTTATATTGATGAAATTATTTTACTAATCCCCACACATATTTATCTTTGCCCGTTATGACGAAACCTGTAGAGTTTGTGCTGCTAATTGATGATGACAGTGCGACAAACTTCTTTAACGGAATGATGCTTGAAAGGCACAATTGCTTCGATAACGTTCTGGCGGTAAAAAGCGGTGAAGAAGCACTTTCTTATCTTATCTCTGCTGCGGAAGGATCATCGTTAAAACCCGACTTGATTTTCCTAGACATTAATATGCCGGGCATGAATGGTTGGGAGTTTTTGGACGCATTATCCCGGTTGGATTCGAAGGTCTCCGAGGGCATTAAAATTATCTTATTATCCACTTCAGCTCATCCGGAAGAAGTACGCAAATCCATGAGCAATTATGAAGTGGCCGATTATATTAACAAACCTCTTTCTATGAAACTTTTGGATTCGGTTTTTGAAGTTCACTTTAAGGAACGGATGCCATCCACCCCTTAGCAAAGATGCCTTAATTGCTATACAAAATGACCCCTAGTTTTAGCACTTTTATTAGATGTACCAACCTACCGAAATTAGTAACCTTAATTGCTGTGGCTTTTATATCGGTAACTGTCCATGCACAGTCCCGTGCCACCATTACTGGAAATGTATCCGATCAGTTTGGAAGTCTGCCAGGTGCCACAGTAAGTATTGAAGGAACCGACATAGCCACAACTACAGATGTAAATGGAAATTTCACTTTAGAAGTGGATGAAGGAACCTATGTAGTGAGCGCCAGTTTTGTAATGTACATAGGGCAGGCGAAAGAAGTTACGGTAAAAGTGGGTGATACTACTGAAGTGACGTTCATGCTAAAAACAGGTTTTTCCATAGACCAACCCGTAAGTATTGGTAGCCGTGGAACCATAACAACGAGTTTGAAAACGTCGGCTCCAGTGGATATCATAACGCCTCAACTTTTATCGAGTTCACCGCGTATGGAATTAGGGGATGTACTACATTATCTAGTTCCCTCGTTTCATTCTACCAATCAAACGATTGCCGATGGAACCGATCATATAGATCCGGCTACCTTGAGAGGATTGGGACCGGATCAGGTTTTGATTTTGGTGAATGGTAAGCGGCGTCACAATAGTTCATTGCTCAATGTAAATGGAACCGTAGGCCGAGGAAGTGTGGGTACCGACTTCAATGCCATTCCCATTGCGACTATTGAACGCATCGAGATTTTAAGGGAAGGGGCAACTTCGCAGTATGGATCTGATGCCATTGCAGGGGTTATTAATATCATTCTGAAGAAACAAACAGAAGTGATCGATATCGATAATCGGGTATTGATCAATAGCGAAGGTGATGGATTCGAGAATTACTCTTCTGGAAATTTTGGGTTGAAGTTAGGAAATAAGGGGTTTCTGAATGTAACGGCAGAATATCGAAATCGCAATGCTACCAACAGGGCAGGAGATTACACAGGTTCCGTCTATAGTGATGATCCCATTGAAGATGCCCAGCTTATCGAACAGAATGATTTTTTCAATCAGACGGGTTACGAC
>JAHQVM010000088.1 GCA_019634365.1 Flavobacteriaceae bacterium
ATATTGTCTGGTAAGATCTTCGTGCAGGCCCGCAGTCCCACCACCTAAATCAGGGGATTTTTGTATGTGTTGCATCCCCTGTTGCTGTACTACATGCGTAAGCTCATGTGCCAACAAGTGCTTGCCCAGTAGATTATTAGGACTGTATTGCCCTTCATTAAAATAGATATCGTTACCCACAGTAAAGGCCTTGGCCCCAAGTTCGCGGTTCATCTGGATAGCTGTTGGGTCTGTATGAATGCGTACTGCGCCAAAATTCGTCCCGAATTTTTGGCTCATTTCAGTTTGTGTGTCAGTATCCATAGCATTTCCACCGCCTTTACTGCTTTGTATTTTACTTTCAAGTTGACTGCTGGCCATCCCGTTTTTGGGGTTGGAGTTGCTGCCATGCGTGTTCGTAGTTTTACGCTGGGGAGCACTCGCAGTTAATGGGCTTATCTGCGAAACCAGACTGTTATACTGGGTACCTGTGCCAACAACCTTATTAGCGATGTTATCTGCTTCTTGTTCGTAGCTATCATTTACCTGTCCAATAGCCAGTTTTGGCTGAATGAAAGCCGGAGAAAAAAAGGGCGTTTCGGGCTGCTTAGCATTCGATATAAAATGGGCACGTTTGTGAGTGCTTATAGGTGGCTTTGGTGTAGGGTGGTATGTTCTGGCAAATGCGTTACTCATGTCGTATTCGTTTTTTTATGACTGATGCTACTAAGTTACTGTAATATTTGAAGCAACAAACAGGTAAAGGGTTGATTTCTAATATAAAAGAAACCACAATAGCTATAGATCATGCCTTGGTGATTATCGGTTGCAATTGAAGTGTGTATTGTCTCAAAAGTGACATCAAAGAAGCATATCAATCTGGCACTTCCTACTTCCTATCAATTCATTGCCAAAAGCGTATAGCTATTCATTGGGGAAAGTACCAAAGGTAACAACCCAAGCTGGATAGTGGTAAAGGGGAAAACCTATATTTAGATAGGAAAAATCACCTAATTCTTGAATTTCCCCTGCTAGCGCCAGTACCCTGCGGCAAGAGTAATCAAGCCTATTCCCGCACCACCCGATGCACTTCCGTGCCATAGGCTGAGGTGATTTCTACAAAATAGATGCCCGGCGTCAAGGCTTGTACGTCTATGGATGAAGTGGTAGCAGCCGTGACCTGTTGTACGATACTGCCCGAAAGGGAATAGACCGTGACGGTCTCCCATTGGGCGTGATCTGAGGAGAGATAGAGCCGTTCCGAAACCGGGTTGGGACTCAGCGTGAACAAGGATCTTTTAAAATCTTGGGTACGGAGGGTACAAGGAAAATCTACTTGGGACAAACAGAGGTCATCCACAAAAAACAAGTGATCGGTATTTAAGGAAACAAAGTTCATTCCCCCCAAAGCCACAGCAAGGTCTCCAGCCTCATTGGTAAACGCAGTACCCCATGGGACAACAATGATTCCATCCAGTTCCATATACCAAACGGCCAAAGCAATGCCTGCGGTAATATCGAACCCCATAACAATTCGAAACCATTGGTCATGCGGAAACGTAAAAGGGACCTGCCCTAAAGCCGTATCTTCTATATAGCCTTCGCCCGGGGTGGCCAATCCTGGATTGAACACAAAATTGCCAACGATGGATTGGTCCTCAAAAACGGGAACACTGTTCTGAATGCTAAACGTGGCCTCTTTGTTGGATGGGACATACATCCAAAAGTCGAAAAACCATTCCCCAAAAATGATGTCCCCAAGATCGTACCCGGCACTGGTCAATCCGTTGCCAGGAACCATCCCGGACTGCGTGCCCGAATACGCAACGAAATCGGTAGTCATAATACCGAATTCACAGAGGTCATCCATGGTGGTCCATCGGTTGGCACAGACGGTCACCCCAAGGGGATATTCTTCCATTCCATCAAAAAATTGTGCATAGCTATACAAGGGGTACATGAGCAGTACCATCGCCAAAAAGTACATTGCTTTCATAGTTAGTTGTATAATGATGAGGTTTTAAGGTACGAAATAAATGGTTGCAGAGACCCTATGCTACTGAAAGACAAGTCGATATTCTTGAAATGGGAGCGGCTGCGTAACATCTCCTCCTCTTCCTCGTCTACCTATAGACAACCATCGCAACATGCGTTGCGTCTATAGAAGAAAGCCATTGTATGAAGACCTATTTCCCCCTATTCTTATTGCTATTGAGTGGCATTGCTAGCTTTGGACAATCTTTTTCGGCCAAGGTGATCGATGCCAAAACCGGTACCCCCATCTCCTTTGCCACCGTACAAACCGGCGAGCACCAAGGCCTTATTACCAACGAAGAAGGGGTGTTTACCGTGCAACTGCAAGATCTAAAGCATCCGCAGGATTCCCTCTACGTATCCTCCATGGGCTACGAACGCCTAGGGATGACCGCGACCCAAGCGGCCGATACCACCCTGACCCTTACGCCCAAGGCCTTCGAACTGAAAAAGGTATTCCTAAGCAATACCAACCTTGAGGTACGGGACATCATCGATAGCATCAAGGCCCATATGTATGACAACTATAAGATGGACCTCAGCAAGAAGAAGATCTTCTTCCGCCAGAGCGACCACAACCAAATGCATACGGTAGATTTTGGCTTTCAGAAGTCCACCATTGCAGAGCTCAACAAGGAACTCATCGATAGCATTGCCATGCTCGTGCCACGGCAATCGCATTACTATAAGGAAGTGGCCGGCGCCTTTTATGGCAACTACCAAAACCACAAACTCTACATAGACAAAGCGGCCGAGCTGTACGACAAAAGCAAAGATGTGTCCTTCGATGGTCTTTCAGACAAGTTGGAACGCATTTTTAAGGAGAACGTAAAGCCTGATTCCTACCTCAAGATCAAATCGGGGATTTTTGGTACCAAGGTAGAATTGGATTCGGTAGTAGAAGCCGAAGAGGATGCGGCTGCCATGAAAGCTGAAGTGGAAAAGCAAGACCAAGAACGTGGGCATGTGCAACCTGGGATTGTAGACCGAATTTCGGAACTGTACGAGCAACTCTTCTTTCACGAAGGTTCTAAATTGGACCTGTTCGACAAGAGCAACCGCTACCGTTTTACCAAGCGCGACTATACCTTTATCGATAACGAACCGGTGTATATTATCGACTTCGAGCCCAAGGGCAAGAAGGACTTTAAGGGCACCCTGTACGTGAATACCAGCGACTTTGCCGTGGTACGGTTGGAGTTCGATAACGTCCGGCCCCTGAAGCGGTTTGGGCTGTTGGGGATCAAATTTCGGCAGAATGTGTTCCGGGGTAAGATGCTTTTTGCCAAAGAGCTGGACGGCACCTACGGCCCGCGCTATCTGGAACTGGAAGACGGCAGTTTTTTTGGGGTGGATCGCCCCCTAAAGGTGATCGAAAAGAACAAGCACGTAAAGGGACGCCGCAAGCAGAACGAGCTTTCCTTGGAGCTGAAGGTGGAAACCTCTAACGTGATTAAATACGAATTGGTGGTGTTCGATAGTGAATACATTTCCCAGAGTACCTATGATGCGGCTCCGGAAAACCCGGAGATAGAGGCTACCTACCTGTCGCAGTATGATCCCAGTTTCTGGCAGGGGCATACCATTATTGAGCCCAATGCTGCGATACAGGAGTTTAAAGTGGTTGAATAGTTTCTTTTTTTTATGTTCATTTCTTTTGCGTGCCCAAAAGAAACGAACCAAACCTGCCTGCCGGCAGGCAGGGAAAAGGGCACTTTTATGAGGAATTTTTCTGCTCCGCAGAAAACCGCCTTGTCAACTTCGCGGCCTTTCAGGCCTGAATCTCGAAGCTTGCCTGCGGCATATGCTGCATAAAAGACTTAAATGGCTAGCTTAAAAACCCTTGCCCTCAGATTCGACTTCGGGACCCATAGTGCGAAGATGCGTCAATAACAAAATGCTGTTTGAGTACGAAGAACGAGTTCATTTTGTTTAGCATCAAGTGCGTTATGGGTGAAAAAGAATCGGAAGGCTAGATTCCTGCCTGCCGGCAGGCAGGTTTTGGTTCTTTTTTAGCGATGAAAAAAGAACATAAATAAAAAACACATAGGAAGGGCAGTGTGATTTATTGAGGCGTACTTGAATTCTTCGGAAGAAAATCGTCATATACACCTCACTTCCTTTCGATACAATCCAGCAAAGCTGAATCACTCAAGGGCCGTGCTCGAATAGACGTCCCTTTGCCAGACCCTGAGTGATTTTGATGAAATCAAAATCGTATCGTAGGGTCCAATCTAGCAATGACAAAATTTTTAACACATGACAATATTTTTGTCATTGCCCCTATGGGGTGCGACGCACTGCTTTATGATCGTCCTTCGCCCCGACGGAGAATACCCGATAGGTAAATGAGGAAGATGGACCAGATGATCCAATGGCTCAGTTCTATGGCATGGGCATAATGCTGGGCTGTAAAACGGGTGGAACGCATCCCAAAAAAATTGATCCCCTTGGGGTTGGGCTGCCACTGGTCTAAAGAGGTAAAGGGAATAATGGGCACATTATACCGCAGGGCAAACCACATGCTGTTACCCATGCCCCATGCTTCTTTTTCGGGATGATTGGAGACCTCTTTAAACGTATAATGCTCAGGATCCTCGATGCCGCCCGGGGTCATGACCACGTTTTCACGGTTGGAGAAGATCACTAGGGAAATGAACAGGAAGACCACAAAAATCCAAAAACTGGTAAAGGCCTGTTTGCGGCCATAGCCAAACCACGATCTAAACGCAAAGATCATCCGGCTGCGCAGCTGTTTCTTATGGCCGTCGATCTGTTGGTTTTTAATACGTTTCCACATCACTTTGTAAACCTCTTCGGCCTTTTCTTCATATCCTTGATTGCGCAGGGTGCTTTCGATCTTGGTAAAGGCATTCCGTTTCAGTTCTTCACTGGTATCGGCCTCGAGCAGGGCCTTTAGGTTATTGAGGCCATCCCGGCTCCAGGTGCTCACATCCAGATCCCGTATTTTGGTTTTTATATGATTGGGGAAGCCGCCCTGCCAATCGAAAAATGCCACGGTAAGCCGTTCTAGGTTTAACAGGGAATCGCTGCCGGGCACTTTATGGGTGTGATTGTTGAAGGTGGCTTCTGAAAGGAGCAGGTTTTCTATACAGGCATTGGAAAGGTCGAGGGTTCCGTCCAGTTGCAATTGGGTTTTGGGATCGTTTTGATGTAGGCTCAAGGTGCCTTGTACCTGAAGGGATTCGGCATTGAAATCGCCATGATATTCCCCTCTTTTTAAGACCCGCAACCCACTGAAATCGGCATCGCCTTTCACCTCTAAGGATGCCAGTTCGGCATGGGAACAGACGGCATATTCCAGAAAATCCTTTTGGCCAAAACTGGCTGCCAAAGCTTGGGCCGTGATGTTCCCCGAAACGGTGGTATGCTGAAGGCCCAACTTTTTGGAAACCTTGATATTGCTCAGGTTGATATTACCCCGAATGTTCACCCCATTAAAGTTGAAATTCCCCTGAATCTCGGTAGGATATTTAAGCGCAATGAGATTGGCCTTGGCCGCATAGAGCACCCCTTTTTTGAGGAAAGGCAATGGGGCCTTGTACAAACTGTTGTAGTATTTGGTAACATCGAACAGGGTATTGTTGGCCACTTTTTTAAGGAACACATTCTTATCGGCTTCCGGGACTTCGGTCCAAAAATGGGTGTCATGGGTAAAGACATTGGATAGATAGAAGGGTTTTCTGTCGAAGAGGACACTTAAGGGAACCTTCAGCCGTTTATTGCTTTTCCAATTACTGCGTATGTGCAGGTGTTCGCCAATGGTTTCGGCCTCGGCATTCACAATAAAACTCCCATGGTGCAGATGCCTGTCGTGATCTATATAGGAGGCTTCCAATTCAAAAGTATGATCTTCATGCTTCACCAAACGGAGGGGAAGGATCTTTTCGAGGATTTCGGGACGGTTGTGACGGTTGAATTCGGTATCCCAAACCAAGTCTTCGTGGGTTTCGACCAAATAGATTTCCTTGTTCTTTCGAGTATAAATATGAAACACGAAGAAACGGACGTAATCCAGGATGGTTTCTTCGTTTAAGTCCAGCAGGGAAGTGAAGTTGGACTGAAACAATTCGGTAATGTTCCTGAAGGCGATTTCGGGTTCATGGTGTTCCCTTTGTCCCAATCCCACCACATCGTACTGCTCGTCATCGATCATGACATAGTACGCCAAATTTTCGGGCATACTAGCGGGTTGGGAGAAGTTCACGGCTCCTTTTATGGAGCTGTTTACCAAGTTGAAATCCCCTTGTTCTATCTTTTTGGCAGGCAGGTTGCGAGTACCACCCAATCGCAGGCCGTAGCAGTTAAAATCCCCGCGCAGCGTGAGGTTGGAGATATAAAGCCCCCAGTCGATTTCACAATTCACGTATTGTGAGAATCCGCCAATGCCAATGGTATCCCCGCGGAGGTAAAGGGCAGCCACCTTTTGGGGACTGATCATGATTAAGGAACCATGAATTTTGGTGCCGAGAATCTCGATGTGGGACCAGTTACAGTTTACGGAACTCATTTGTAGATTCCCCTCGATCTGGGTGTGTTTTTTGCTGGCTATTTTCATGAATATGCCCCCGCGTACATCGGCAAAATCCAAGGTTACATTTTGTAATACCCGGGTTCCGGAAAAAGTGAGGGAAACCCCTATTTGAATGGAACGCATATAAACGCTTCCATCCACTTTTATATGGCTGAGACCGCAATCGGATTTCAATCTGGCATTACGTAAATTAAGGGAGCCACGAATGGTGGTGCTTTCGAAATTGAGGTACCCTTTTACCGTAAGCCGGAAGCAAGTCACCCCACTATCGATGAGGGCATCTTTCATATTGAAGGAGCCTTCAATTTTAGCATAATCCATGGAAATTCCCCTGTGGAAAAGTCGCAATCTATTGGCATAAAAGTCCCCCTCTATGGTGAGGTTCCGGCACATTAAACTGGTGGTGCTATTGGGATATTGGCTGTATATGGGTTTGTAGATAATGGCATTCTCCAGATTGAGATACCCGTGGATGTGGGCCGAATTAAAACTGAGGAACCCATCCAGAAAACGACAACCGTTAAGGTCTACGTCTCCCTTGAAGACACAATTCTTGAACCCGACGTCCTTTTCGAATACCAAGGTAAGCCAAGAAGGAATGTAGATGCCAAAGTTAATGGTCTCTTTCCTTAGAAACAGGTTCCCTGTAATCTTTACAAATGGCACCGGTTCCACAGGGTTTTCGGGGTCTGGAGATGTAATGCGCAATAGATGGTGGAGTGGTTCTACGGTATCAGACAGCAGGGCTTCTTTAAACTCTTCATTGGTTATGCTAATACACTCCGTATTCTTGTAGATTGGGAAGGGATCGTGATCGTAGATGGTGCGGTAGGAAAGATGAATGGCGGGTGGCAAGGGAAGGAACCCAATCATTTTTACCTGTCCCGTCGAAGACATTGCGAAGGTGGTTTTATAGAGCGAATCCCCATAAAGCACGGGAGCAAAGATCTCGAAATAATCGTCCATCATATCGGTACGCTCTTCGATGGGGGTAAGGAGCTCCGGATGCTTTTCGAGGGCTGTTGTAATGTCGTAAATATCGGCATCGCTTAAGATGCTTCCCGGGGTATAGTCTACCCCGTCTATGATGTAAAAAGGCCCGTCCGAGGATTCTATGGCTTCGGTAAAAAAACGCAGGTAAGCGACGGCCTGTGGAATGGAGGTGATCTTAAATTCGATCGCTCTATTAAAGGCGTGGATTTCGTTAACCCTTCGGTACAGGGGATGCAATTGTTCTGGAGCAAGGGTTGCATCGGGCAGTTTGTGCAATAGAAATTCGGTTTGTAACTGCCGTTGTGAAATTCGCTCGCGGTGATCCTGCACCACATACAAATGCACGTTTTCGTAGCAGACCAAAGGTGATTTAATAATGGTAATGGCTTCTTCGCCATCCACTGCATCGAAATCGGTGTGCTCCTGCAAAAATTGCAATAGGGTCGCTTTTTCCTCCTCTTGAACGCGTTGGAATTTGAGCCAACAGAACCGTTCCTTATAGGATATTTCTTCCATATAATGTATTGAATGCTAGTCGGGTTGGGGGAGCCTTTGGTTTTCAGTATTAAAGATGCGAAAATGAATTGTTAAAAGCAAAAGGTATCGAGAAGTTGGAGTTTTTCCAATGGGGGCCCTACATGATGTATTGAAGAATCCGATCTTCAATGACAAAAATTTTAACACATGACAATATTTTTGTCATTGTAGGGTGGTATTTTCTATTATTTATTACTGAAATCACTTCGTTTAGGTAAGGAAAAACCATACTAGGATGTAAATTCAGGAAAAATCCCCTGCACTGGGTAGTGGGTTCGGCGCATGTTTTTATAAATTAGCTAGAAATCAACTAACTATGCTTGAGATAACCTGTCACAAGAAGGACTGCCCCACCCCCCATTTTATGGTAGATCCTCAAGGAGGTCGCATACCCCTTATTGGTGCTGCGGACACTTCGGAAATGAAATTCACTTTACAGAGTAGACTGCCTGAGATCAAGGCCGTGATTAAGCGTGTAGAGGCCCAGGAAGAAAAGGAGGAATTCTCTGAGGAAGACTTAAAACTCCTCAAGGAGTGGTGCCAACTCATTGAACCCAAAGCGCCCGGAAAAACAAAAGTCGAGGAACTTGAAACAACCGAGGAGGATAAATTCAACGACTATATGGTGGTGTATTGCGAGTCCATGCACAAGAACTATATTCCTTTTTACAATCCCCATAAGAAAAGTAGAAAAGCAACTAACTAACATATTGAGACCCTCATGAGTGACGAAGTACAAGACAACGAAACTCCTGCAGCCAATACAACTTTCGTACGTTACGACGATTATTGGTTGCAGAAGGCCCGCACCCATATAGATGAAAGCGTGGCATTATTTACCAAACGCCTCACGACCCTGAATAAATTCTTGAATTATTTAGCGGCAGGAACCTTTTTAGGGGGCATTACCTTTACTACCTATACCCAATCACCGCATTTGGAGGTATATGTTCTAGCGGTGATTCCCTTAATTTTTATTGCCATCGCCAAGTACCGAGTAGGCGTAAAGGCTGCGGAACCTGCCATTAAGGACACCAATATGCGCAGCCCTTCGGAGATTAATCAGGATTATGGTGAAATGCTGAAAACCATAGCGGGTCAGACCCAAGATGCTACCTTTTGGACCGCTATAGCCACAGCTTTTACGCTAGGGTGTCTGCCTTTTGCGGTGTTCTTTCAAAACCTGCATTCGCAGGTGGAACCGCCTAAGACCTATGTGTACATAGAAAATGTGAGTGATGTGGTGCATGTAAATGGCCTGTTACCCAAGGCAGAAAACCTAAGCATAACCCTCTATGGCAAAAACACGAAGAAAAAGGATAGTGTGTTACCCCCACATACCACGGCCGTATTGGCCAAGGAGGATGGCAGCTTTGCAGCGCAGTATGTGTTAAAGGATTTGAATATGGTGCTGGACAGTGTAGCCGTAAGCTATCTTTTGAATAAAAAACCCCACCATTACAGTTACCGCGGTGCTGTGACGAGCACCTCGCAAGCTCAAGCGAGGAATAAAAAGCCGAAGGAGAAGCCCAAGGAAAAACCCAAAGAGAAACCGAAGGATTCTGCCAACCAGAATGCCGAAGGCTAATTTCTCCATTCAATTCAACCCAAAAAGCTAACCCATGAAATATATATCCAAACCCGTGAATAAGGTCCGTTTCTGGCTGCTCGATGTGGTAACTGAGATCCAGAAGCACTTTATGTCTGTCGTTTTTGTGCTCATTATCTATATCATGTTGTGGTTCGTTCCACAGGTGAACGACCTCATTATCGTGGTAAACCAAACGGCCAAGCATTGGATCGCAGTGCCCGTGTTTTTTATGGCCATTACGGTCTTCGCATTTTTCATTAGTGTGGTGGGCGATTATTTCGATCCGCCAAAACCTTCAGTTTGGAATTCCGCCATCGATGCCGAAACACCGGAGCGAAAGCTTTTCAGTATTCCCAAAGATGCCAAGGAAATCTATTTGGAGGAACGTAAAAAGGGAGCAATACGCAAGTCGAGTACCTTTGTGGAGACCCAACAGCAATACATTAAACGGGTATTCCCTAAAATGTTAGGGGCAACGCTCATTCTTACCGCAGCTTTTGCGGTGAACAACACCTTTCAAACGGTCTACGGGCATGATATCATTTTCACTGGAAACTGGGGATTCCTTATCGCCATCCTGCTCATGTTGTTGGCATTGAACCAGAAAGTTTCCGATGCGGTTATGGGCTGGTTGTTTAAATGGGAATGGCTCAAGGAGTACGGTCCCATCATTTTAATGACGCTTTGTTTTTTGGCCATTATCATCTTAGGGTTCTTTAATCGGGGAGGAACCGAAGGCGACTCGAAACGGCTCTTTTGGGCCCTGACCTTACTGGCGGTATTGTTCCTGTTGCTCACGCTATCCTATAACAAATTGGTGCTATGGTTTAAAAAACACATTGGTGGACGATTAACCTTATTGTTTATCACGGTTATTTTGGTGTCTTATCTCATTCTGGTGTTCTACCCAACGAGTTTTGAGATTTACACCCCGCTTTCCATTATCATGATCTGCATTATTGGGATTTATACGGTTTTCAATATCATTAGGGTATTTGGAAAACGGTTGGATGTACCTTTGTTAGGCTTTGTGTTTATTGTGAGTGTGGTGCTGGGGGTGTATCAGGCCAACAGGAATAATTTTAAACATTACGATGCGAGTTATACGACGGAAGTGAAGCATACTCCCAATGACCGAATGAACGTTGACGACTACATCGCCGCATGGATCTCAGATAGGCGGGCGCTCATTCAGAATCAGCCGGAAGGGGAGAAGTTCCCTATTATCATGGTCTCTGCCGAAGGCGGCGGATCGCGAGCAGGATTATGGTCCTTTTTGGTGCAGAGTTCGCTTTTCGATAAAAACCCAGACTATTTTGAGAAATACCTGTTCTCGATGACGGGCGCCTCTGGTGGTGGCGGTGGAAACAATATGTTCTATGCCCAGGCGTATGAATTGTTGGAGAATCCCAGTGCCCTTCCGTTGAAATACCAGATGGAAGATGCCCCTTTCGATTACCGGGCGAGTTCCATTTACAATAAGGACTATTTATCGGCTTCGGTTGCCAGTTTGTTGGGGAGGGATCTGTTTAAGAGCATCACCAACATTGGCACCTTTAGGGATCGGGGCGCTATTTTGGAGATTCAGTGGGAAGATCAGTTCGATTCAATTTTTGAAAGGGACGATAATCCTCTGGGACAGGCCTATCTTAATTTGTTGCCTAAGAAAGGACAACACGAATACATTCGTCCCATATTAATCACCAATACCACCGAATTGCAATCTGGGGAGCGTGCGATTATCTCACCGGTTAGTCCAGCCGGCAACCCGAATGGCTTGGGCGTATTTTCGGATCTTTTGGAAGAATACCCCAAGAAGAATGCGATGATAAAACGGTCTACGGCCATGTCTATGAATGCCCGATTCCCTTATGTAAGTCCGGTGGCTAGGATTGACAGCGTGGGGCAGTTTGGGGATGCAGGCTATTACAATAACATAGGTGGAAATGTGACAGTAACCCTAGCGCAGAGTTTGGAACGGGCTTTGGCGCAGGATTCCACCTTAACGGGCAAATATGAAATCCGTCAGTTACTCATTACCAATTTCAGCAAACCTTCCGATGATATTACCTATAGCAGCCAAATGTTGGCGCCTTTGTCGATGATTGCCAGTGCCACTTTTGCACATCCCAAACAAACGGAAGCTACTTTGGTGAATGTGCATAATATCCAGTCTAAGCGAACGCCCATTCCGCAACAGGAGAGCGCGATGATGTCTTTTATGAAAGAACTCACAGAGGATGATGGAGAAATTGAGCCTATCATTCCATTGGGGCGTTTCCTCTCTGAGCCGGCAGTGCGATCCATGGAAGCCCGCTTGGCCGAACCCGAGGTGCAAGCTCAGTTGGTGCGGTTGCTTTCAGCTAAAGACGATGGTCAATAGTCGATAGTCAATAGTCAATAGTCAATAGTCAATAGTCCATGGTCTATCGTCTATCAGTGGTCGTTAGTTTGCGTTTTACGGTTTGAGATGATCGTGGGTTGAAGTGTAGGGTAATGCGCGATCGCAGCCAGACAACCTTATGGTAATGAGGTGCGTCTTTATTAGTGAAGACTGGAACCAATATACATCATGAATAGCACCGTACGCGTTATCCTAATTACTGTCATCAGTTTTTTGGCCTATTATTTTTTGGACCATCTTTATTTTAAGACGGTTAGAAGCTTCTTTATCGACCTACTTGGAAACAAGGGTATAGGCCATAACATTACATATCTCATTTCTGGGATTCCGCTCTACATAGGACTAATCGTCTTACACGGTTATGGAAATGTACTGTCCAGTGTTGGGCTTCATCGGTCTATTACGAGAGGGATGGTATTGGCATTACTGTGCACCTTGCCCATGTTTATAGGCTATGCGATGTTCTTTCCTTTGAATACGGAATTAACTTGGACCAAAATCCTTATCTCGGGGGTGGCAGCCGCTTTTTTTGAAGAATTGTTTTTCCGCGGATTCCTATTTGGGCAATTGTACCGTTTTACCCGATTGGGTTTTATCCCTGCCATCATTTTTGGGGCTGTACTTTTTGGTGCGGTACATTTGTACCAATCCGATGATCCCATGACCATGGTCGGCGTATTTCTTACTACTTTTTTGGGAGCACTGTTGTTTGGTTGGGTCTATGTAGAATGGAAATTCAACCTTTGGGTAGCGATCTTCCTTCATTTCTTCATGAATTTTGCTTGGATGCTCTTCTCGGTAGATGATACGGCCTTGGGAGGCACCTACGCGAATATTTTTAGATATACCACCGTAGCATGTATCATTGTGGGAACGATTCTCTATAAAAGACGAAAAGAAATTCCTTTGGAAGTGACAAGAAAAACGTTGTGGGTGAAAAAGAACCTTAATTAACACTTTATCTAGGCCCCCTTTTTTCCGTTCATTTTCTTTGCTTGTCCAATCCCTCGACTTGCACCTCCGCTAAAGCTTCAGCGGCGTGTGGACGCTCGGGAGGACAAAAGGGGAATAGGTATTGGACTTCTATATGTCACCCCGAGCGCAGTCGAGGGGTTTTATAGAAGTCAAGCAATATCGCATTGAGTGGTACATAAAAGTGGGAGATACACTATCGTCTACCGACTAACGACTATCGACTATTACAGCGCCTCCTTTATAATGACCTCAACCACTTCGGGATTGAGCAATGTTGAAGTATCACCAAGGTTATCGGTTTCCCGATGTGCAATTTTCCGAAGGATTCTCCGCATGATCTTTCCACTTCGGGTCTTGGGCAATCCGGGCGTAAATTGAATCTTATCCAACTTGGCAATGGGACCAATACGTTCGGTAATGAGCTGATTGATTTCCACCCTCAGATTTTCGTTATTGCGGGATTCGCCTACTTCTTTCAGAATGACATATCCGTACAACGCATTTCCTTTGATATCATGTGGGAAGCCAACAATGGCACTTTCGGCCACAGCGGGATGTTCGTTGATGGCATCTTCAATGGGCGCAGTCCCTAGATTATGTCCAGATACGATGATGACATCGTCTACCCGGCCAGTGATTCGGTAATATCCTGTCTGGTCCCTGAGCGATCCGTCGCCTGTGAAGTATTTGTTTTGGAATGCTGAGAAGTAGGTGTCCTTATATCGTTGGTGATCGCCCCAAATGGTTCGTGCCATACTGGGCCATGGGAATTTTACACACAATCGGCCATGGGCTGGATTGTCGGGAATTTCATTGCCCTGTTCATCCATTAGGCATGGCTGAATTCCAGGCAAAGGCAAAGTGGCAAAAGTGGGAATGGTGGGTGTCGCATAGGGAATGGGAGAGATCATAATGCCACCGGTCTCTGTTTGCCACCAAGTATCAACAATGGGACTGTTTTTCTTTCCAATATTATCATTGTACCAATGCCAAGCTTCTTCGTTAATGGGTTCACCTACGGTTCCGAGTACTTTCAAGGAAGAGAGGTCGTACTTTTCTACATGACTTAGATTCTCTTTGGCCAAGGCACGAATGGCGGTAGGCGCTGTATAGAACTGATTTATTTTATGTTTCTGAACGATTTCCCAGAAGCGGCCCCAATCGGGATAGGTGGGAACGCCTTCGAACATCACCGTCGTGGCACCATTGGCCAATGGGCCATAAACAATGTAACTATGTCCGGTGATCCAACCGATATCGGCCGTACACCAATATACATCTTCTTCTTGATACTGAAATACATTTTTGAAGGTATAGGCCGAATACACCATGTATCCTGCCGTGGTATGCACCATGCCCTTGGGTTTTCCGGTAGAACCTGAGGTGTATAAAATGAACAGTGGGTCTTCGGCATGCATCACTTCGGGAACACAGTCTTTATAAGCGTTGTCCAGTAGCGGCTGCAGCCAATGATCGCGGCCTTCTTTCATCGTAATTTCTGAATGGATGCGCTGTGCTACCAATACGTTTTGAACACATTCGCATGAAGTAAGGGCCTCGTCCACGATTCCTTTTAGGTCGATGGTTTTGGGGCCTCGAAAGGAACCATCGGCCGTGATGACCATTTTACATTCACTGTCATTGATGCGCGTTGCCAAAGCCGCGGAAGAAAACCCTGCGAATACGACCGAATGTATGGCGCCAATCCGTGCACAGGCCAATACCGAAATGGCCAGTTCGGGGATCATGGGCAAATAAATGCACACCCGATCTCCTTTGGTAATACCCATGTCCTTGAGCACATTGGCAAACTGACAAACGCGTTTGTGCAGTTGCCGGTAGGTGATATGCTGGGCAGGCTCATTGGGGTCGTTGGGTTCGAAAAGAATGGCAGTTTTATCACCACGATGGGCCAAATGCCGATCGATACAGTTTTCGGTAATATTTAATTGAGCGCCATCGAACCAAGAAACCTCGGGTTTGGTGAAATCCCAAGAGAGCACCTTATCCCATTTCCGCTTCCATTGAAAGTGTTCTTCGGCGATTTCTTCCCAAAAGGTTTCGGGATCCTGAACACTCTTCCGGTATACTTGAAAATACTCTTCTAGGTTTTTGATATGGTATTGGCTCATGGTTCGGAAAATTCAATAAAATGATGAACAACGAATTTAAACAATATAGGCAAACTACAAATGATATTGATCAAGAATGAACCTCCAATTTCATGACATAATCCCGCTGGGGTTCGTCGCCAAGCATGAAGGGGTGGATTCCATCTTTATAGAATCCGTTTCGTTCGTAGAAGGCAATCGCTTGGGTGTTTCTATCCCAAACGCCCAACCAGATATAGGGAATCTTTTTTTCCTTGGCCACCTCGATGGATTTCAATAGCAAAGCATGGCCCAATCCTTTACCATGGAATGGTGCTGCGACATAGATTCGTTCTATTTCGAGGGAATTGGGAAAACGTGATTCTGTTTGGGATTTTCCTTGGTTCAATTTTATATAGCCAGCTGGTTCATGATCTTTTAGTATGAAATAATAGTGGATTTCAGGATTTCCAAGTTCTTCGAACAAATGCGCTGGATTGAAATGCTGGGCCACATAGGAGTCCATGTTTTCAGGGGTATTGTGTGCCGCGTACGTATGCCGAAAGGTTTCCTCAGCAAGTTGTTGAAGGGTTCCTATTTCAGAAGAATCAACGGGTACTATGACAAACTCATCCCCTTGCACGATCTAAGCACCTACGATTAATTGTTCTAACAAATCTCCTACAAAATAGGCCACAGAAGCAGCAATGGCCCCTAAGGCGAGGGTTTCCAGAACACCCTTCCAGATTTTAGTTTCGGTCACATAGGTTTTAAGAAACCCGATGCACATAAAACCTACGGCTGTAAGGAGGGAAGTGATTAAAAACCGATTGCCCGAAATGGGACTCAGGTAATCCCAAACATAGGTTAACAGAGGGATAAGACCAATTAAAATAAAGGCCATGTAGGTGACCAATCCCATTTTAATAGGCGATTTGGTCTCTTCCATCATCCCGAGTTCCTCCTTCATCATTACGTCTACCCAGCGTTCCCTATCCGAGGTGATGACATCTACCACTTGTTCCAGTAATTTACCCTCGAATCCTTTGGCGGCAAAGATTTCCCTGATTTCTTGGCGTTCCAATTCGGGAAGGTTGTCCACTTCCCAGTATTCTACTTGTTTATGTTTTCGGTAATTATCTCTTTCCGACTTCGTGGAAAGATAGGCACCCACACTCATGGCAAATCCATCTGCCAGTAAATTGGCAAAACCAAGAATAATGATGATGGAACTGTCCAATCCTGCTCCAACAGCTCCTGCAACTACTGCAAAGGTGGTGACACAGCCATCGATCCCGCCGTAAACAAATTCACCCAGGTATACCTCGTATTTGCGTAAAAAGCCTTTTTTGGAATGAAGTGTATTTTCACTTTGCATGGTGAGGTGATAGGGTTAGGAAATTAGAAGTAAGTTACGAAAAATATCTCCCTATTTAAATGGGCTTTTTAAAACACCTGCTACTTGTTACCCCAATGTATTGGCCGTAGTTCGGAATGCTCGAAAAACCATACTTCTTATACAGTGCAATGGCGGCATCGAAACTCGCACCTGTTTCCAAAACCAGATGGGAATACCCCAATTGTTGGGCCCAGGATTCCAATTCCACGAGTACCTTTCGTCCCAATCCTTTGCCACGTTCGGTAGGCAGGGTGAACATTCGCTTTATTTCTACCGAGGTGTCGTCGAATTGCTTCATGGCGCCACAAGCAACGGGCTGTTCGTTTTCATACACTACGACCACATGGGGAATGTTTTCTATCCCGTTGAATTGGTCGTAGTATTCGTGCATATCACCATCCTTGACTGTTAGAAAAGCATCCAATTGGGCCACAAGTGCTATAAAATCAGGATGGCTACTTTCTGTACGGATTAAAGAGGTCATTTCTTTTTTCTAGGATTGGGTTTTAGTGAGTTGACGTAGGCAAGTCCTTTGCGCATATAACTGCCCACCAAATCGTGATCATCTAAAAGGGAATGGGGAATAAGTACATAATCTTTCATGACGGCACCATAGGATTTGTAGACCTCGGTACCGGGATATTCTTCCGAAAACGCGGCTTGATCTTCTTTGCTCATGCGGATGCCCATTTCTCCAGCCTTATTTACCAAAGAATACATATAGGTGTTGGAGGAGGTATAGGGCATTGTTTTACCCAATCGCTCGATTTCGGGAAGGGTATCTATGATTTCATCATACTTTTTTAAGCACTCTTCAAAAGTCATTTCAAAAGGTCTTTACAGGGACTACTTTTTTAAGTATCCATGTAAAGATAGCAATTAAAATACCGGTTGCCAAGCCCGTTAATACTCCTGTAAGGAGATTCCAATGACGGGTTGAAATCCCTTCAAAAATCGCCGAGTGTTCCATGGGGGTTTCGAAATATAGGGCTTGGAAGCTTTGTTGTAAAATGCCCCATAACATTCCGATAGCTATGGCGGTTGGAAACCATTTTTTTAGATCGTAACGGACTAACATATAGGCTGCCAAAAGGCAAAAGAAAATAGTAGGAATTAAAATCCATGGTGCTTTTATACCCCATGCCGAGAGAATTCCCAATAGGATGCCTATGGGAGAAAGAAAGAAGATAAACCTCCAGTTCATGGTTTAGTTTTCAATAGATACACAGAATGGGCACTATTGGATGAACCATTTGCTAAATTTTCAGGATTTTGCCTTCTTTCTATTTTTCAAATAAATCAACAATAGGAGGCTCGCTAAGAATAGGATCATACCATAGATCCAAACGCTGGCTTTTTGGAAACTGGGTTGCGTATCCCCGTGAATCACGAAGGCTGCCCAATAGAAAGGGGATTTTTGCGAAAGGGAATGCGTTTTAATATAGTTCAGTTTTGCACGGTGTAGGGCATCCACCTTGGAGGTACCCTTTTTCAGACTTCCGTAGAAATCCTTCATGATGCTGGCCGTGGATTTATCGTTGGCATTCCAAAGTGAGGATACTACCGTATTGGCGCCTGAATAGAAAAATCCGCGGGTGAGTCCCATAACGCCTTCCCCTTCTGCGTAGGTTCCCAAAGAGGTATTGCAAGCACTCAATACTACGAGATCTGCTTCCAGGCGTGCCGTGTACAATTCGTGCAATTGGAGGGCACCCTCCTGAAAGGCAATCCAAGGGTTGCCTGAGGCATTGGCATGGGTTGCCAAATGAATGATTTTATGATCCCCGCTTTGAGTAAGGAAAGTAGCCTTGGAGGCTTCTTCATTTTGAAAAGTGATACCGCCCATTACTTCCTGAATATCTGAAATCTCGGATGCGGTTTTGGGTAAGGCGCTAAGCGATTCATTCTTAAACTCATTGGGTGCAAACCCTATAAAGTCTAAAGTTGCCCTACGTTTTATTTCACTATTGAATTTGAGAAGCGACAGGGAATAGGCATAGCTTACTTTCGTGGTTTCGATAAGGAATTTCTTAGTGGCCAAATTGGGGATGAGGGCTTCAAAAGGAATACTCTGAAGGTTGCCATCGGGAACAATGATTAGGTGCTTATCTGTAAGGCTTTGTTGAATTACTTCCGTGGGAAAAAGAAACTGAAAGGCTTCATGTGCGACGTTGTAATACGCTTGCCATTCCTCTTGGGTTTCAAGGGGTTTTGCAGCCAAATCCCGCAGTCGAACCAACAAAGATTCCAAGGTTTCCTGATTTCCCAATGAAAATGTTAATTGTTTTTCGGACGAAAGAAATACCCCAGAGGTTTTATCCAATCCTTGCACATACGATAGCACCACGGTGTTAGCATCCAAAGCGTTTTTTACCTCTTCCAAAGAAAGCAATACGGGTTGAAGATTTTGAGCTGCGTATTCCGGATAGTCCGTACTCAAGGAATCCACTAGTTGAGAATACGATTGTTTTTTCCCGAATAATTGGGAAGCTTCTTCTTTGCTCAGCTCGTCCTGTCGACTCTCCATTTTAAAGATTTCCCTGCGCAGTTCGGTTTGTTGGGAAAGGACATCTTTTGGTAATTTACCTTGTTCTGTATTCTGCACGATGCTTCCCAGGAGCAAAATGGATTTCGATTTTTCTGAAAAATAAAAGGCGAGATCGTTTGCCTCTAATAATTCACAATAACCGATTGCCAAAGGATAGACTTGAACGGCTTCCTTGCGCCAATACAGTTTGGATTGATTTTCGGAACTGGAAATAGTGAGTAGGTCGACAATTTGGTCTGCAGCCTTAAGGGTCTCCAGGGCCCAATGCAATTTTCCTTCGTCCTTGTCTTCTTCATACCATTTTCCCAGTACCTCGGCTTTGTCGGTTAGTGCCAAGAGCAAGTTCACCTTGTCATTTGCCTTTTCCAGTTGAACGACATTGGGTGTCTCGGCAATATTGGTTCCTACGCCTGTAATTTGTGATATAGAATTTTGAATAGCCTGTAAGGATGCCTCCCATTCACCACGATGTTCATGGTATTTGCTCATTTGGTGGTAGGTGAGCGAGGTATGGTAGGCATTGGGATTGTATGGAAGCGCCAATTTTGCATAGTGTAAGGCGCTATCTTTCTTCTGTTGATTATAGAGGTCTGCCAAATTAATATAGGAAGCACTAACAAAGGTGGAATCTTGGTTATCGAAGGCGCGTTCTAGATTTTTGGCATAGTAAAATTTGGCTTTTTGTGGATTGAAAACAATAGGATTGTTGTAAAAGGTGGCAAAGGAATTGTTGAGGGTATAATGATCGAACTTATTGAAGTACGTCACCTCTTTTAGGGCTTCTGCCTTGTGAAGCACTTTTAGTTTTTCTGAAAGGCTTTTTGGGGTATTGATTTTTTCCAGAACCTTGGCGAGATTAATGTATTTGCTCACCAAAATGCGATGGGCCTCTTGTTCCTCTAAGGCAGAAATGCCTTCTCGATAGAAATCCAATGCTTTGTAATAATCGCCCAATTCGGTATAGGCACGACCCATTTCGCAATTGGATTGTGCGACTCTTGTAGGATTAAGGTTGGCCTGTGTTACCTTTTTGTGGTAGGGGATAGCAGTAAGATATTCGCCTATGTTATGATAAAAAAGCCCAACATTGTAAACAGCCCTGCTCCATGTTTCTGGGAGAGGATCCAACTTTTCGAGATCCTCAATTTCCATGTCGCCATAGGCGATGGCGTTTTCAAAATTACCCATTCGGTAGGATCGAATGGAATATTCATGGGTGATACGAGCCGCTTCTTCGAATTTTCCTACTGCCCGGCATTTAGATACCAGACTATCTACTTGGGAACGGAATTGTTTTTCGGGACGTTCTTGTTTGGATAGTGTTTTGTAGGTTTCAAAAAAATTCTGGCTATGTACATTGCTCGAAAGGAACCATGTGCATAGCCAGATACATGTATATGCTTTTAATATTTTCAAGCTTAATCTCCGCAAGCACCGTCCCATACGGTACGATTTACGTCTCCATTGTTATCTGTATCACATGTTGGTTTACAGGTTCCACCACTATTGGGCCTACATGGGAGGCAATCATCGTTGACATACCAAATATCGCTAGGGGTGGACCCAAAACATATTTCGTGGTACACTAAGTAGTCTGTATTGTAATAAAGAAAGCGAACTGCCATTTTTTCTGTTTCCGTGGTTCCGGGTTCATATTCAACCAACATGGTATTTGTATAACGGGCCCCATTGGGAGCCGTGCCTCCTTTACCCTTAACTTTGTTGGACGAATTCACAACGATATTAGCTTCTTCGATTTCATTTTCGGAACTATCTGGAGAGCAACTAAACACAACAGCAAGTAAACTCACCATGACAAAAACAAAGGATGTTTTAACGGTTTTCATGTAATTTGTTTTTAAAGGATTATTTTCATTTATCTGCCAAATAGTTCAAGAAAATCGGTTTTGTTACCCAGTAAAGATAAACGTTTATTTTTCTGGTTCATGGTCCTTTTATGAAAGGAGATGCCCGTTTTTGAAATGGTTTCATAGAAGGTGATGGAGGTTAACTAGAGCAATCCCCATCGAACATCATACGGCCCACATCCCCATTATTATCTGGGTCACAGGTAGGTTTGCACGTCCCTCCGCTATGGGGTCTACAAGGGATACAATCATGGTTTACATACCATAATTCTTTTCCTTTTACTTCTGGGCAGTATTCAAAATCTACCAGATAACCCGAATCAATATAAGGCTGCCGTACCAATGCTCTTTCAGGTTTGGTGGTTCCGGGGACGTATTGGACCATGATGATATTGGTGTAAAAGGCTCCGTTGGGAGCGATTCCGCCAAAATTGGTACTACTGCCTCCAGTTTTTTTATTGATATCTGTAGTGATATTCGCAGTACTTTCAGTTTCATTTTCTTGAACATCTGGTGAACACCCTAAGCAGAAAGCAAATAGGCTCATAATTAATAGAGCCATAGTGAATTTAGCTGTTTTCATAAATTTCAATTTTAAGTTATTCTCAATTTTCTATTCTCTTGTTCGAGGAAAAAGGGGTTTGTTACCTAATAAAGATAAAAGTTTATTTTTGTTATGACATACCCTTTTATGAAAGAAGACGCTCGTTTTTTAAACGCCCTAATATCTAACGATTCTACAATTATTAAGGAAATATATACCCGGATTTTTCCGAAGGTAGAGAAGTTTGTTCTTCAGAATAAAGGGCGGGCCAGTGATGCAGAGGATGTCTTTCAGAAAGCCCTATTGCAACTGGCGGCACGATACAAAAAGGAGCGCTTTGAAATTGTAAGCAGTTTTGATGCGTATTTGTTCACGGTTTGTAAAAATTTATGGCGTAGGGAGTTAAATAAATCAAAACGGAAGGTAACAATAGACCCTACTCCGGAACTAAGGAGCGAAGAACAGGATATGGCACTGGCATTATTGGAGCAAAAGCGCTGGGAATTATTTCAGGAAACCTTCCAGAAAATATCCGAAAACTGTCAGAAAATCCTAAAGATGTTCTTCCAAAAAGTCCCTTATGCCGAAATCGTGAAGGTGATGTCCTATAATTCGGAAACCGTGGCAAGGCAAAGGGTATTTAAATGTAAAACCCGATTGACGGAACTCGTGCATGCCGATGTTCGATATCATTCATTAAGGGAATTATAATTATGGAAACCAACCCAAACATCGATTCCTTTTTACGGGGAACCCTATCCCATGAGGAACGCCAACAGTTCTTAGCACGGATGCAGGAAGATACCGAATTAAGGAAAGAGGTGCTTTTTCAAAAACAAATGATGGAGAGTCTGGATGATGCTTCATGGAGTTTCATGGAAACCTATCCCGAGGCCGAGGTGAATGAATATGCCAGCTTGTTTGAAGGGGAGGACATGCAGGCTCTAAAAGCATCTATCGGAGAAGCCAAAGACAGTTTCCGTGGAAAAGGGAGGGTGCGACCCCTAAAGTGGCTTGCCTATGCTGCAGCAGCTTCGCTGGTGATTTGGTTGGGAAGTACCTTCTTTAAGAAAAATCCATTGTCTCCAGAGGAGTTATACGTGCAAAATCTAGACTTGGAGGGTTTACCCTCTTTGGTCGTTAGGGATTCTGGCCAAGAGGAATATTTGGTGGCGGCCCAACTTGAATTCGAGAACAAGAATTATGAGGCTGCATTGCCTACTTTTAAATCTACATTGGATACGACACAGCGAACCACTTCTGCCTTGTATTTATATACGGGGATCTCTCAAATGGAATTGGGACGTTACCCAGAAGCGGAAACCACGTTTACGCAGTTGGAGCAAAGTGATTTGGTCGACGCCAACAAAGCGCTCTGGTACCGTGCATTGTTGTACTTAAAACAAAGTGATACAGAAAAGGCCAAGGTGTTGTTGGAGAGAATCGCACAAATGAATTTACAGCCCTATACTGGCAAAGCCCAGCAATTGTTACGGGAATTGGACTAAAATAAACCCCCGCAGAATTTGCGGGGGTCAAATTTTATGACTTTTAAGTAAGTCAATATTTTATTATGAAAGTACCCTGGCTTACTCTAGTGAAAGCACCCGTCTGGAGATCTGTCCGAAGCGGGTGGGCGGTAGCAGGGGTTGGTGCAACAAATTAATTTTTGAATTAACTTTTTTGATACATTTTTTCCAGATTTGAGATTATGTCCTCACAAAGAGCAATAAAATCAGGTTTTGAGTAATAAAATTTGTGTGAAGTTTGCTCAAAGTCATCTATCATTGTTTCAATTGATAAATTTATTATGTCATCTGGAGATACCTCATATCCCATAACTTTTTCAGTATATCCATAAACTATCTCAATATTATCGTTAGGGATAACTTTTAATCTTAGACAACCCAAATATTCATCCGAAAAATCGAAAGGAAGAAAAATTATTTTATTTGACTTAGTCAAGGCTAAAACCTTTTCTTTCCATTGATTGAAAAAAGTACTCAATACTCTATAAATATTAAATTGATGAGGGTGGTTAAATAATTTTTCACTGCAAAGAGAGAAATAATAAAGGTCAGTTTCTTCAATAAATTTCCCATTATCAAGTTTCAGCTTTAAGATACTTCCATCAATGTTTGCAAAATTTGAATTCATCAAAGATTATTTTATTGGGAAAATACTAATTACTTCTTGGGTTCCCTGTTTCATTACAAATTTAATTTTTGAAAGAGAGTCCCCAGAACCTTTCTTTCCTCCTTCGTACCCCACTTTTTTACCCATCTCGACTATATAGACGTCATTTCCATAACTTAAAGATTTAGTTACATTATCTCCACCTTTTTTTGCCATTTCCCAAGCCTCATCTATAGTGCTAATTAGGTTATCGCCGAGTGTAAAAACACCATGCTTTTTCTTTTTTAAATTATTTCTTGTATGATCTAAAACATGAGAAAGTCTATTACCATGTTTGCTGCCGAATTTGAAAATTAGTCCAGATGTGGAGTGAAACATATTGTCTGACAACTTCAAGGCTTTTCTACCCCACTTAGTAGCGGTGCTTCCCCAACCTACTACAGGTATCATTGAGGCAGCTGATAAAGTTCCATTTACGTAATCACCTTCAGCGTAATACCAGACGGCGTTGATTCCATCGGCAGCTTCTCCAAACCCGGGTATAAGTCCTACACCGTCAAGCACGTCGTGCCCGACTTCTTTCGTGAGTCCCCATAAAAATTCAGGGGATGCGATTCTGCTTAATTCTTGACTCAAGCTGGAAGGTCTAATTGGATAAAAATATTCCCAGGATTCTGTTTCATAATCGAAAAACATATGATATTCATCTGCTTCGGAATCCCAGTTAGTATATACCCACCATCCATCGACTCGCATTAATGCACCTCCATGTACAGATTGAGTGCTAAAGTCATCAACTGTTCCCCATAGATATTCTGGAATTGTAGGCTCCATACCTTCCAATTCAACTCTGTCAATTAGGCGGTTACCACTGAATTGATATGTTGAGTAAAATGGATATTCGCTGGCAAGTGGATCTACGGCAAAAAATCTTCCTATCCTTGGGTCATGCATTCTATATTTATAGTTTATAGAATTTCCCTCTCCTTTTATTTCATTGTCCATTTCCTCGCCTTGGAAGCTGTATCTGTAGTCGCTCGTATTGGCATGGCGCCCTGGTTGTAACATTCCATAGGGATAATAATCATTGTATGCAATAATGTCTGCATTAAAATACTGCAGGGTGCCAGGGTCATCGGTGGTTGGAATCTTTTTATCGGTAATGACGCTTAGCACATTGCCTAAATGATTGCTCAATTCATAGTTTCGATCTCCAATCGCACGATAGAAATTGAGCCTTTGGAGGCCGCCAGTTAAACCGCCGCTTCCAGATTTTTTGTCATCATTAACAATGGTAAAGGAGTTTATAGTGCGATTTTCGAGACCTAGTCTTTTGGTTCCAAAAATGTGATGCTCTTTTACGCCAAAGCTATCGAGTATTCCGTTTTCTTGACTTTCGAAAGTCGCTTCGCTCTCTAATAAACTGAGTAACTCACCTTTTGCATCTCGACCGTAATAGGAAATCGTGGTCTCTTCGTTTGCATTATCAATCACTCGTTTTAGTACGCGATTGCCCAACCCATTGTACTCAAGTTCGATGCGCTCAGAAATTTTTGAAAAGGTATTGTCATAATATTTGTTGACAGCTTCCACTTTACCATCAACACGCCAATCAATGGTGAGTAGTTCGCTTCGATCTAGGATCAATTGGCCTATGTCATCATAGAGGTAGTTGTGTGTACTTGTATCTGTTTCATCGTAGGTGGTACCGGGTACCGTTTGATCTTCAATATCACTGGAATATGGATCCCCGCTAATTAAATCATTCACCAATGCCAATTGATTGGTGCCACTTAAATACTTATATCCAGGGTCGGCTTCAGAGCCGAAGGCATCCATGGCATTAGGCGGATTGGTAGGCCCTTCTGGGTCGAATACATTACGCACCAAGCTCGTTAAGTTCCCGTTACGATCGAAACTGTAAGCAGAATTATAGCTATCGTATGGTGTTTCCCCGACATATCCAGTTCCTTCAACGGAATATGAGTTCATACTCTTAATCCGATGCAATTGATCGAATTGATAGTTATTGATCTGGGTATGCAACATAAGATCCTCCTTCTTCCGCAAGCTGGAAATCATCTCTTTTATATTTCCATTATAAAGGTCATCAGTACTGTGTGGAATGATAGGACTCTCGGAAACTGAGAACCCGCCATTGGTGTATGGACTGTTTATACGAGACTCGTAATCCCCATTGTAATAGTTCAATGAGAAGCCGAAAGCGTCTTTCGCGATCAATGGATGAATAGAAGTTGCATCTTTACCAAAGTCGTTGTTAGGGTCGGAAATGTATTCTCCATTCATAGCTTTAAGCCATCCTTGGATGGTATATACATGATCGGTTCCTTGTACCTTTTTGTCCCCAACTTCGGTTCGTGCTAATGGACCATGAGCATAGTATTGATAGGATGCATCCTTTTCCCAAATCACTCCATCGCGAGAAGTTTTTACAGAGGTAATGCGATTGTCCGCATCGTATTCATATCTGTGGATGAATTGGTCGAACATGTCCTTTTGATAGGTCACTTCATTCACATTCCCACTAATCAAATCGTAATCGTAGGTCACTCGCTTTAAATGACGCGTAGAGATCGCATTGTCGGGTTTCAACGGGGTGAAGTAATTCACCAGTTCCTTTACATTGCCATGGATGTCATAATCGTAAAAAATACCATGGTCAAAAGGAGGAATGAGCGTGGCAATACCACCGAGTCGATCTGAGTAGAGTACAGCTGTAATTCGGTTTCTTGCATTGAGATCGTTGTAATTCTCGAACAAGTCATCAGAACTATTAATGGGATCTCCGGCTACCGATGTAGGAATGGGTGTCGGGTCATCATATATCGTACGCGTTACTTCGTTACGAATTAAGGTGGCATCGTTAAATTCATTAACGATGGCTGGGACACTTATCCCATTGTCGAAGAATAATCTACCGGTATCGGTGATTTCATAATACCCTTCGGGAGTATTGATTTCACCAGCTTCGATGATTCTACCTAATTCGTCATACTTGGTATAACTAAAGCGCTCTGTTGGAGTGGTTCCACCATCGTATGATACCATTTTCAAGCCATTAATCTCTGTTCCATTGCGCAACATGGCAAAATCGATTCGCATCGGCTCACCCGGGTTGGTTTCGCCAAAGGTGGCTTTTAGAACGCCATTTTTGTACATGTTTATAGTTCCATTGAGGCGTTCTACACGTAGGACATCTCCAATTTCAAAAAGATCGCTACTTGGGACTGAGATTCCATTATGCCCGGAGAATATCAATCTGTTGATAGTACCACTTCCGGCAAGGTAGGTGTACATTTTATAATCTATACTATTGTAGGCATGGTCTTGTATATCGACGTCGAAGGTGCTGGTATACGAAAGACCTACCCCAACATTTCTGGAATCTGTTGGCACACCTAATAATTGCCATTCCACATAGCCGTTGTTTTCCAATATGTCGATTCCATATCCGCCTCTCCATGCTCCTCCAATACGGGTAACATGGTCTCCTTCTTGTGAGAAGGAAAACGTACCAGGATTGTCTTGGCCCAATAACAAGGTAGTATGCCCATCCTTTTGTTTATCGTTTTGGGAGGCGATGATTCTACCCAAATCGTCATAGGCAAAGCGCATTTCACCACCATCTGGGGTTTGCTGCCAGATAAGTTGATTTAAACTGTTGTACTTATACTGCGTAGCCAAAGTATGTTGTGGCAAGGTAGTACTGGTGGTGTTTTGTTCAATGTCAGTGTCTATAGCATCGTTTAATGCCATTTTACTGGCTTCGTCCAAGCCATCGCCCAAGCGATCGATCCCTTCCGGGGAAACCGTTTGGATTAAGTTTCCAGCCTGGTCATAGTAGTACAAAGTATATTGGTACTCCTTCTCAGGGAAACGCATATTGTAACGCTCTACCGCATTTTCCATGGCACCATTGATATATCCCTCTTCGAATTCTTGGCGAATGGTTTCCAGATAGTCGATATAGTTTTGTTGGGTATAAGCAAGGGTGATTCCGTCAATCAAAACACTACAAGGATCAACCACCTCAATAGGAATATTGATGTTAGGAGTCATGGGCCTTGGTGGGCATATCCTATTGGCATTGAAGTAGTCGGTCACGTAGTCTTTCCAGCTTACGGAAGGATCTATATAGCCATCGATGATGGCGAGCATATCGTTCTCGGGTGTCAAAGGATCA
Organism: Flavobacteriaceae bacterium; assembly: GCA_019634365.1. Taxonomy (GTDB): domain Bacteria; phylum Bacteroidota; class Bacteroidia; order Flavobacteriales; family Flavobacteriaceae; genus Aureisphaera. Next base: position 27,858 of record JAHQVM010000088.1, read on the forward strand.
TTATATCCATAATTGAGTGGTGTGTCTCCAAATTCCCCAATGGTGAGGTAGTAATCATGAAGGGTACTATTTACACCTTTGGTAGTGAGGTAATAGAGGTAATTTTCTGTAATGAACTGGAAATTCATCCCACAGAAGAACTCCTCATTAAAGAAATAGGGTTCTTCATGACCATCAATAAGTTGCGATTCAAGAATCCCAGAACCGGGATCTGTTAATAGTAGGGTAGCATAATAACTATCATACATATCTGTACAGGGAACTGGTGCCACCGTTTGTGGTGCGCAACAGGCATCTTGTAAGATAAGATCGGACAGTTCTTCGTTGAAATCTGCTGAGTCGAAATTCGCAGGACTAAATTTGTCATATACTCCCTTCCAGTTCAAATCCTTTAGAGGAACATATCCAGGGATGGCAACAGGATATGGGTTGGTGGTATAAATCTGTGAAACATCGATGTCCGGATGTATGTCGAAAGTAGCCACTTGAGCAGGTGTAAGTGTAGTCCCCTCAAATGCCGCTAGAGCCTGCAGCATTAGGTTTTTAGTTGGGGCGGCGGACAACCTTGGAACAGGGTATAAAACTCCTCTAAAGTATGTGAAATCAGGCAGATGATTATCTTTAAAATTGTAATAGTCGGTAAGAAAGTCTGATTCCGGTTGTGTTCCAAAATTATTCTCAATACCATTATGATAGTGGTTATTCACTTCATCCACAAAGGCCAAGCAAATGGCATTGTCTTCAGGAATCCAGGTTGATGGATGGATTACGAGATCTGAAGGATATATTAAATTATAATAGTCAGGGTCTTGGGCAAGCTCAACAACACCAGTTCTCATAGTGTCGGGATAGAGCAAGTATCTTTCGTATTCCATTTCCACACTAATTGTTCCTACAGGGATGATGTACAGATTCCCTAAATATTCAGGGTTAGCTATTTGATATTCACCAAACCAAATCAACAATGCATCTCTTAAATCCTCTGCATCTGCAAGATCCATAGAAGTAGCATCTATAAAGGCATAAACATCAGTATCATCCGAAAAGCAATTCGGGTTGTCGTAACACTCCGCAATGTTGACACAAGTATTTCCTGTAAATACAAATTCTTCTAGAACCCCTGCAATTTCTACGGTAACCAGCACCTCAAAATGATAGGTGCCAGGATCTATGATGGATACATCGTGGTAAAAGTTGGAAACTCCTACGATATTCCAAGCCGTTCCATGGTTCAACCATTTGTAGACACTAGCGTCCCAAACGCTCGCATCGGGTAAATTGAGCACAAATGGGTTGGAACAAGGTTTGGTAACGGATAGAATATTTGGATCGATAGTAAGGGAATTTCCGCTAACGGTTCCCTTGAAAACCGGAGGAGGTGTAGAACCTAAGATTCCACCAAAAGCTTCGAACAATCTATTTCCAAAATAGTTGCCCTCATAAGGAAGTCCAGCCACAGTAAACATCTGGTTTACATTGGGATCATTGAATAATCCGTCGAAGAACAGTTGTTGCTCTAATTGAATAGCGCACATTCCCGTTTCTTCGAAGATCTGTTGATCGGTCATATCATTGAGCAGGTCAATGTAATCGTTGGGATCCCCATTGGCGGCTCCTGCGTCGTATTGATAATCGACCGGGATGAATCGCTTGTTCTTGTTTTCGTAGGTACTCCCCACTAATGAACAAAGTGAATTGGCGGTGTCACCAATGATTAATGGAGCGATGGCAGAAGTATCGTATTTTTCAATTACCTCAAGGATATCTGCAGCGCCTTGTTCTCCTCCCAAACAGTGATTGTGCACACCTTCGTTTTGGGCATGGATGGTTAAGAAAACATAGTACAAGCGCTCTTTAAGGCTCAAGTATTTAGATTTGTATGCTCTCCAAACGGCCTCCTGCTGTTCAGGGGTCATGTTGGCAATCTCGCTTAATAGAGCACTATAAGATGCAGGGACACTGCATGAGCTACTATAATTACCACATTTTACATTGGCATAGACGTTTTCCAGTAAGTAATAACCCGATTCTTCATAATCGTTCTCCAAGGCAAACTTTATCAGATTTCGTCTTGCATTTCGATGTGAAGCGGTTTCATTTGGAAATGAGGAAATAAGGGTGAAATAAGGATCATCGTTCATTAGTTTCAATTGGGATCCCGATGCAAAGAACCCTTCCGATACGGCCTCTGCGTAGGAATCAATTTCCTGCAAGTAGTAACTGTAACTATAAGAGTTAAAGTCACCCACTTCATGCATGCTTACTGCATCTGTATAAAAAGTGTAGGGATATTCTGGATGATAGGGAACCAAGGATTCTGCCCATTGGGGATCCCAGTAATCCAAGAAATCGGAGACATTGGATAATTCCTGTGGTAGGACCGTGTTGTCCGATGCAGGGGTAACGGTTACTTCCGGTTGCCATGCCCCATCAATAAATTGTACTGTAATTCGGGAGGCTTCACCATCTACTTGATAGGGTGTTACAGGGTGTCTCCAGGTAAAATTAGCACCAAAGGTAAGCGGATTGTTAATTTGTCCATCGTGGTATAAAATGTTGTTTTCATTAAAAACACTTAAGGGATCCGTGATTTCCCCTGCTCCATTGGTCTCTGTGCTTGCATATTGTCCACCTGGATAGAAATCTGCCAACAAAAAGTTTCCGTAGACATCATTGGTGTCGATAAGGTCACAGGCTTGAACAAGAATGGGGTGCCCTTCGGTAAGATCGGCAATGGCCGCCACCACCTGATCGAATACTTCTGGATCCAAGGCTGGATTAGCCTGTACCGGATCACTTCCTGCTACGTAAGGAAGCGGGTCGTTACCAAAGAGCGCTACCAATTCAATTCTTATAAATTCTGTGAGGGTATTGTTTTTAATAACTTCACAGTCAAGGTCATTACAACTTATTTCTATGGTAAAATCATCCTCGGTAAGGATACAACCGTTAGCCGTTGCCGATACCAAGAAGTTATCCCAATGCTCATTGAGCGCCTCTTCACTTACCCTAACATCTTTATACACCCGGTATTCGCCCACATTTAAAGTAGCGGGTAATGAATCGGAAAAGCTTGTCACGCGATTTTGCTGAATTAATTCTTTAGGCGGATCGAAACTATGGGTCCCACATTCATCCCTAAGAGTTAAACGGACATCGTATTCATACGGGAAGGTGTCGGGACATTCTGGAAAGCTATAGGTTCCTGTTTCTTCAAGGGTATAATCGAATAGGTAATCTGAATTGTTTTCAATAACAATTATCTGTTTGAATAAACGTAGACCATCTTCTTGTACGCCAAAGTTACCCGTACTGTATCGGCTATTATCGTCTTCTTCCGTATCGGTATCATTAGGATTTGCTTTGTTCAGAAGATCCGTGGTGAAGTAATCGTGTAGTTCGTTATCAACATCTACCTCATCGGCCAACGGAATCAAGGCATCAGGATTACCTGCAGCCAAGGCAGTGGCAATGGTCCTTCCTTGAGGATCTAAATAACTAACGCTTACCTGTCCGTTGGGATCTACCATTACATTTTTCTTGTAATGGCTTAGTTTCCCTACGTGATACCCAAACAAGCGATTGAGTTCGTAGGAAGAGGCAGGTTGTCCATAGAAATAGCGCATTTCATGTCCAGTACCCAATTGATGGGTAACCCCAACACCCCCTTTTCTTGCAATGCGTCCCGTATGGTCAGGGGTGTATTCTACTTGCGAAAAAGGATAGGCTTGGGTGTTATCGTCTGGATCTACTGATGATGGAACAAAATCCTGAAAGGAATCCTCCGCGGGATTGTTGGGAGAATAATATTTACCTGCGCCTGAATTAGGATTCATCCCAGTTAGGTTGACCTCACAATCTTCTTCGGTTGCATCGAAATCAAAATCTTCGTAGGTATAAATGTTTCCTGAAGGGTTTTGATTGAAGTCCTCATAGAATTTAATTTCGTCGTCTCCTGCTGGCACTGGTAATACTTCGATTGCAGGTCTTCCCTGCGCATCATAAATAACCTCTCCAACTATGGCATTGTTATCACTATTGATTTTGGTTACGGTCTGTCTGTTTCTCAGGGAACCATCAAAATAACTTACTACATCCTTTCGTTTTCCTTCTTCGGCGTAGCTAGCTTGGAATTGCCAGTTTTTCTTGTCTTCGTGAGATGTATTGACAGTAACATAGAACCAATCGTCTACATATACGGGATCTGTTCCACCCGGCTCATCGAATCCTACATTCCACCCACCGTAGTATCTTACTGAAGGGTCACTTAAGAAGCGACCTACGGCACGAACCCTATATACTAGGAAACCTTGCGAATGAATTAATGGAATTTCATAGTAGGTATTTGGTGTTTGAATTCGCGTGCTATTATTTTCGAATTCTTGTGTGCTTAATTGGACTGCTCCTGCCGACAAAGTAGTTCCGTCGGGACCATAATTGTCTACCCAAGTCCATTCTACGTCATATTCTAGTGCGCCTGGGATACCATCACTTTGCCAAGAAAGCTTTAGGCTTGTGGGCGGAAGCGTTAAAGGAGGTAGAAACTGAGTAGTGACATAGGGCGCGGCAGTCGATAACTGATAATAGCGCTCTCCTCTAAATCCTAATTGGTAATATGCATTAGCAGGGATAAAGCCTAACGGGGTATCCGTGTCGGTATCTATTGCGACAGGGGGTCCATTGGCATTGATTAAGAAACCATACCTATTTTCTAACTGGTGCAGATGCAAATCTGTGAATTCACCGTAATTGCTGTTTGGGTTGTATTCAACGGTCATGATCTGATCGTAGGATTCTGAATTCACTGGATTCCCAGATGCGTCTATGGGTGTGATATTCAAATCCAGTGTGACCTTGTAAGGAATAAAAGGAGCTTCATCATTATCGATATAGAGTTTAAAATAGGCTCCGTAATCGAAGGTTACCTTGTCTGGATTCCCAATCTCCGGGTCTACATAGAATAGGACCGAACCTGTTGAGATGGTAGACACGTTGACAGGAGGATCGTTAAAATCGATTTCCTGGGCATTCCCACTATGGATTAGGGATAAGAAAAAGATGAAAGCCCAGAGGCGTTTTGGCCCAAGAAATTTTGAAAAGAAGTTGCTATTTATGAGTTCCATAATAAGAATGCTTTACGTAATTAGTTTAAGGGAATTAGTTCGAAATCGCTGAATTCTTCACCGAGCACAATGTCGTCTCCCAAATGCTGGAAGTATCGTTCCTGGGCAAAGAGATTTGAATCTACATTGCTGTTATAATCGGAGTAGGAAATTTCTAGTCGAGCCGCATCTAAATCCTGGGTAGCGGGACCTTCTTCATAGATGGAGAAATCGGTAACCCTTGAGAAAATCATGGACTGTTTTCGAAGCAAATAACTTTCCTTGTCCACATACAAATCCAGTTTAGCCATTTGCAATGGGTTGTCTGCTTTGCCTTTCAATTCAATTTTGAAGTATTTGCCGTTTTTTATGAGCTTTCCGTTTTCGAAATGCTCAAGTATGGCCTCTAAATCGAAGTCTGAAAGTTGTGGACTATTAGTGTCTTTTAGAGTTCCTATGAGAATCTCCTTGTCGTCATGATTCAACTTTACATAGAAAGAATCGCTCTGCACAAATTCCATGGCGCCTAATTGCTGGTAAATTTTGCTGCCGTTCTGAACCAATTTTCCCGTGTAATGTTCATAGACTTTTGGATTATCCAACCCACGCATCATTTTATATTCGGTCGATACTTCATAAACCCCCATTGCCTCAGTTTTTTCCAAGGTTTTTTCGAGAATTTCTTGGTACGTCTGGGCATTTGCTTGTGCGGATAATAAAACCCATGCAAATAGTGCTAACGGAATTATCTTAAATCGTTTCATAGCTTATTGTTTTATGGAGGTTTTGGATCTTGTTTCTTGAATGGTATACACTCCATCCTCAGTCTCTTTTTTAACACGTACTAGACCGCCTTCTTTGTCATATTCGTAGAAAGTGGCGTAGTTGTTTTCATCCATTTCGGCCATAAGGCGGAAAGTAACGGGATCATAAGTGAAGGATTTAAAATTGGAGTTTTTAGGATGAATCCGGATATCATCGAAATACACGTCATTGGCAAAACCATTGCTTTGCAATTCGAACTCGATGATGGCATAATTTTCAGGCACATCGAGCTTTCCGGCAATCTTTTGCCATCCATCTATAATAGGACCGGAGGGTGTAAATGTTTGGGAAGAAAGTTCGTCCAATTGCCCATCCAAGAATTTTATCTTTATGGCAGGACTGCTATAGGTGATCACTTGTGAAGGGGTGTCTTCTAAGGTCCATGCATTGAGGATATAGGTTTCCTGATGGTCCAATACCAAACGCACACAGTTGCAGGATTCTCTTCGGGATTGCCCCATTACTATCCCAATCGAGAATAGTAGCGCTATTGTAAATGTTATTTTAAAGTTTTTCATAATTTCTTGGATTTTATTTACAGTAGTAAACTATCGCTCTATCGCAGATGTCCCCGGAACAGATTTCATACTCGAATAGCGGTTGATGATCGAAAGGACCCGTGTATACGGCCAATACATCATTAATAGCAGTAGTATCATTGGGATCTAGAGGAGGTGAAAAATTCTGAATTTCTACCGAACCACTTCCATATACTGCGGTGATGGTAATACTCGTGATATCACAATTTTCAAAATTGTCATTGGTTAATATTGCGGAGCCATCCTGCACAATACAAGGTCCACCTATGGCTTCTATAGTTTCACAAACTGGATCTTCACATTCTCGGAAAGGATCAATACTATAGACTAGGGAATTTCCAGCATTGATCTTAACACTTTTTCTTCCCGTATGCGCTTTTTCAGAATTTACAACGGCACTACTGCTTTCATCAATCGCTTCTTTAAAACTAAAGTGGTCTTGCGCCATGATATTGTCTTGCTCCACATATTCGAAGTTGTCGAATCCGATTTCACCGTATTTCGCATTAGAGGCCACAGCAGTTGGCAGTGAACCGTAGTAATCGTATTGTGCCGAAGAATAACGGCCTAGAGCATCTTTGTTCTCCAATTCCACACCAATTGGGCTTATGCGCGTCACTTCGCTGGCAAAAGTCCATTGATCTGGATACTTAGCCCATCCATTGGTGTCATCGTACTGGTAGAAGGGAAGGTATTCTTTGTAGAAACCTTCATTTCTGGGGTGGTAGCCTAGTTCACCATTGTTTCGACTGGTTAAATAGGCATATGATTTTTGTGCCCTAAAGTCTCCTTTGGTGTTGTACAAATAGGGATTGTATTTCTTGTATTGATCAACACCGGTTACATTTCCATCGGTATCAAAAAGGTGCAATAGCTCTTCAGGGAGACCATATTCACATTGACTGTCCCAAATGTCGTTGTATTCAATCGCACTGGTATTAACGACTTCTTTTCCAACCCAATCGCCTGGGTTGATAAGTCTTATGTAATCACCGCCGCTAGTAACCAATGGAAGTTGCCTTGTAGTCACTGAAGACATACTGGAATTGATGACATTTCTTTTTCCAGAGCGTATCACGGTAAAATTACTATTGGGAATTTCAGCATAAAAGCCTTCGTCGGTCATAAGTTGAACGTTGTTCCCGATAATGGATACTACCCAATGTGATTTGCCCCCACCATCAATTTTAAGCTCGTCCCCCAGATTTAAATATTTTGAAGGATCTAGGAGAATCCCACTAATTGGGTGGTGAATCGTATGTTCATTCAAGGCTACATTTTGTATGGAACCCTGTAAGCCAAGATTATCTGTGGCAAACCCCATATTTTCATAGTGCCATCTCGCTGGGTAGTTAAAACTATAATAGTTGTCGTTGTATTCATTGTCTACCTCTGTTAATAGAACATCTCCCGTATCTGCATCCCACACCAAGTTTCTGGTAGAAACAGATGCGCCAAGGTCATAGGCAATTTTTTCTTTCAAAATGGCATTGGTATGAATGACCTTCGTGGTAGATGCCATCTTTAGCTGGGTTTCATGAATCCTAAAGTTGGGATAGACAGTTGGCACCACGGTAATGAAAAAGAAGGGAGGTAATGGCAAGGGGTAAATATTGATGGCTACATTGCCATCTGCCCCAACCACTTCGGCACGTGACCTACTCTTTCGGAAATCATTGATCATATCATAACTCACGCCCAAAGGCTCATAAGAGATATCGCCTTGATCATTCATTAAGGGGACCACATTGTCTAATTCATTGCTTTCATTAGTAGCATATATATAATCCACACCCGAAAGGAACTCTTCTTCACCCTGTCCTTCAGCCTTTATACGTTGGGATTTCATTTTACCATTCATATCATTGGTTCGTACTACGATTCCTTGCGACATGGCTAAATGATTGCGCGTGCGCACTCGAAGGAAATTCCCTATCAATCCTGTGCGATCAAATTCCACCGAAGGATCGGTATGGTCGGTTAGGGTAGGGTAATCCCTAGAAGTGTAGAATTCGGTTATGCTCTCACCAGTGGCGTGCTTGGTCAAGGAATTCTCTGAAGTGCTCTTGTCGAGATTTTTTACTTTCACCCGGCTATAGGTAACTTGAGCCGAGGGGAAGAAGGACTCTCCCAATGGCATCTCGATGTAGTTATATTCCTTGGGAGCGACGAGTTTAACGGGATCGTCGAAAATGGGCAATACAAAAGGATTTTCCTTACTTCCGTTTGGTTCGAATGTACTTACTCCACTACTTTTTCCTTGAGCGTCCAGGTAGGAGTATTCTTGTCCGTATCGTTCCTTGTAGAGTTGGTTCCCTGGATTGTCTACCATGGCATCCCAATCATCATCAAGGGTAATTTTTTTCACTCTGCATCCGCCGCCATATTTGAATCCGGTTGGTTCATACATTCGGATCCATGATTTTGCGGGGATGAATCTACTTGCAATATCTTTTGCTTTTAAGGCCTGGTTGGGTCCTCCGAAAATATTGATAATGCCTCCAATGGCTCCCAATAGGGGCCCCGCTACATCCTCAAGGCCGTCAATATCATCGTCTGCCGGTAGACCATAGGCTTGTCTGTTTAAATGTTTTCTTGCGAAATACCATCCTGCTTTGGACAACGGATTTACCTGTTGACCGGAGCCAAAAATTCCACCTTCTTTATCTTGAAATTGAAGTGGTAACGAAACATAATTATCACCTCCTACAGAGAATATAGAACCATCATTTTCTAGTGCCACATACCCGTCGACATAGTCATAATTTTGATTGCCTGGATTTTGGGTCATGTTCGTTAGGAACCGGAAGTACATCAAGTTATTTTGTGAGTATCCAATAGTACCATTGGGTCCTTCGGTATCCCTTAAGTATTCCCCTCTAAAATCGGTGTAGTTATATCCTGCTGGCAGATCATCGCGTAATTTTACATAGATATATCTTTTCTGGTCATTTCCATTATAGAGTCTGTTTTCATTGAGTTGTGCCAGACTTGGAACTGCATTGTTTCCTGCTCCTGTTACCTTGAACATTTGCATGGTTCTTCGATCTTGTACATATTGATAGTCATCACTTTCCTGTTCTACCGTTAGTATCCCCCCTGAGGGAAGATTAATGGATGAAAGTGTCCATGCAGTCGTATTTTGGTCTGCGGTAATTTTATCTTGTTCGGTGAAAGGAAACTCTGTGGAAGTAAGCGGATCTGAAGCTACATTACATGAAGCTGCACCTGTATTCGTCTTGTAGGTTCCCCATACATCATAACCTTTTAGATTGTAGTTGGGATTGTTTTGACTGTAGTTGAATACATAAGGCGTGTATTCTCCCATGTATGAATCCTGATACGTAAAATAGACTTCTTTCAAGGTCAGTTTCCCTGGACCCGTTGTTCCGTTGAAGTCTGCATGATTGGGAATGTTTTTACATAATTCGTAATCATACTCGAAATGGGCAGTTTTTAAGGGAACGGCCTTTATCGGATCGGCCAAATAGTCTGGAAGTGCATATAACTTAATACGATCCAGTTTTTTCATGGAGTTGTTCAAACTCTGATCTACCCCACCATTTTCACCCAAAGCACCCAAACCATCTAATCTGTCGCTTAGTTCGAAAATGGCAATGTGTGTTTTCGTCTCTATGCTTTTTATATATTTCAGCTCCTTTTCTCCATACACATAGTTGGCTTTTTGATCGATATGATCGGTATTGAGCCCAGCATTATAGGAAGCCGCATTCTGCTCCAGGGGAGTTCTCCAACGGTACGATGGAACCTCTGTAGCATATTCAATTTTTGTATAAGTGCCCAAATCATCTTGGGTAATACCATTGTCCGTTAGATCCTCATAATCTGATGAAACCACTCCCGTTAACAGAAAGTTACTGGCATATTCTGGAGTGGTGATTCTATTGAAATAATGATCTCTTCCGTTATCATTGGCATTGGAATTATCTCCAAGGGAATAGCCCACAAGTCCAGAAGCACAATTTGGAGTTGCACCTTCGGCAATGTTGAAGGTGGCTTCTATCTTTTTGGTGTTATAGGTGGTTTCCCCATAGATATATCTCGATCCATCTTCATTTAAGACAGAGAATCCGGCCGTATGATGATCGGGCATAGATAGCCTGTGTTGAATCAATCCTATGGACTCGGCCTCTAAATTGGTAATCTGTTGAATAGCGGTAGATCGTTTTTCACGGTTTTGACGCTTAATTTTACCTAGTGAAACATTTTGATATACAGGGCTATTACTACTGTTATAGGTTTTGGCTTGGTAATAGTTTTTGGTTTTACGTTTAAATCTGCTCCCGCCAATTCCAATCTTAAGTGGTCGGATATCGTAAAAATTGTTGTGACCTAATGCATATTCAGCATCAGAACTCATATCCCCACTCATTTTGAAATAGTAGGGCTCATAATCGGCATTTTGTGTTGGATTTTCACTGTCGTAGATGAACGAGTTCAGAGCCACGTTATTAGAGTCTTCCCAGCGCCCTGATGAACTGCTAGATGGATTTACTTCAATATCCAATCCACCATGAAAAATCAGTGGACCACCAACTTCAACTCCTAGGGAGCCGCCAAAACCTTCAGAAACTACATAATTGTTGTACAGGTTACCAACTTGACTACGACAGGGACGGAATCCACCTTGTAATCCTTGCCCCATCACCACATAGTTGTCATAGGTGTAATTAGTTGGAGCCAAAGCTTTCGTGTTTTCATTTACGATTCGGTCTTTTTCCCTATTAAAATCTAGGATGCTTTGTCCCGCAACACTGTTTTCTGTGTTTTCATAACCAAACGCAGGCATTGTTTTGTCCCTTTCATCGTTCTTAAGGTGCTGGTTGTTTAACCAGCCTGTAAGTTGCCCCTGCGGCCCTTCGATTCCAAAGCACCATTCAAACCCAAGCCCCAAGCTTAAGGAAAGGTTGGTACTGTTGTAACTCAATTCGTTGGAAGGTGTAAAGGTGAGATAGTCATTGAGAGGAAGGCCTAAAGAAATATTCTGTTTTCCATTGAGCTTATACAATGGATTCTTTATAGGAGTATTAATGTTTAAACTCGTCAATCCTTGCTGAGAGTCGTAGGTTACCCCAAGGCCGCCAATAAGTGATTCCCTAAAATACTTGTCCCCTTCTTTTTTGGTTTGAAAAAGAGAAACTGAAGGTGATACAGAAACACCGCCTCCAGAGGTGAGTCCTAACTGGAAACCAGCATTTGTGCTCTCCCTGGTTCCGATATCGAAACTGGGGCCAAAAGAAGCGTTATAAGTGATACCGTGATAATTATTGAACTGGACCCCCAGACCAATGCTCAGGTCCAGGAAATCATATCCATAAATAGGAAATCGAATATCCCCATTTACACCTACCGTGGTATTGTCGCGTAAGTTATTCTCATACCTTATACCATCCCCTTTAAAATCATCTGGTATCCCACGTACCTGTCGGTTGATCTGCCCTACGTTGAGGTTCCATCCCAGGCCTACCCATGAGGCCTCCTGGTCCATGGTGACCCCGGAGTCGTACGCCAGGTTGATGGGGTACCCCCCGATGTCCATCACGGGGATGTTGTAGTTGAAGTCCCCGCTCGAGAGGTTGACCATGTCCGAGGTCCCTATCGGGGTGAAGGCGTTGAACTCGGGCTGCGAGGGCCCGCTGGTGAGCGCCCACAGGTGGGAGGGCTGTACCACGGTGACGATCATCTGTATGGCCAGGTAGCTGGCGATGACCCTTGAGATTCTGCTTTTTCTGATCTTCTGTATCATAGGTGCTGGGTTTTCAGTATTAGGTTTTGAACGGGCGTTCCTCGAAGGTGAACTTGAAGATGCCGTTGCCGAAAAGTCTGTCGTTGTATATGAGCTGTATGCCCTCCCCCTCGGGGACGCCCCCGAAGTAGAGGATCACCCTCTTGAAGGGGCTCACCTTGAAATGGCGCTCGAAGTGCACCCCCGAGCAGGGGATGGTGTCCCCGGTGGCCGTCACGGCCGTGAAGTCCCCCGAGAGGCCCTGGGCCATGTAGGAGACCGACCGGTCGTAGTCCAGGCCGGTGTGCCGTTCCTCCAAAAGGTCGCCCTTGCCGAAGTGCTCGAACTCCACCTCCACGATGCGCTCACCGGCCATGGTCCCAGAGAGGGAGGCCAGGGAGTCGCGGTCGCCCCCGAGGGAACGCAGCAGGTAATACTCCACCGGCACCTGGGTGGCACGGTACTGTATATCGCCCGTAAGGTGGGCCACGCGCTTGGAACGCCAGCCAGCATCCTCCAGAGTATACAGTTTATGGGCAATGTCTACGTTTTTATTTTGGGAATCAGGATTTCCCTGACAAGCCAAAACAACAACGGTTAAAATGAGTATGCTTAACTTTTTTATCATGATGTTGTTATTCCGAAAGGGCGGCTATTGGATTGTCCTTTCCTTCATATTTATTGTTGGCGAATTGGATGAACTCCTGGGTGATATTTCTAGCATCCTCGGCGAACATAAGGTTGCCGTTACCCTGGGTTCCGAGGATGATCTGGTAATCATGGTGTTTACCGTATTCCTCCATATAACTATTAAGGCGCGTCCAGACCTGCTGGCTTACTTCGCCTGCGAAGTATTCACCCATCTCTCTGAGCTTGTTATTCTCGGCCACAAAGCGTTGCTGATCGGCACTGTAATCGGTACCCTGCTCCACATTCTGCAGTAGGGTGACCAAGCTATCGACCCGGTTTTTCTGCAGCTGCAGTTGGTTTTGGTGTTGTTGGTTGAGATCCTTTGCCATGTTGAAGTTGGAGAACAACTCTACATTGTCCACGTAGACAATTTGCTCCCGCTTATCTTCCAGCAAGTAGATGGAGATGAAACAGATAATCCCCAAAAGGAGAATTGAATTAACAAGTGTCGGAATTGATTTCTTAGATAGTTTCACAGTAATTTTATTTTAAAGGAATTGTTCTCCGAAGTTATCCAAAAGCTCTCCTCATTTTTTTGCTAAGAAGCTGACATTCATCAATCTAGACCACAAAAAACGTTAAGGAATTGAAATTCAATTTTTTAGAGGAATCAACATTAATGAAACAAGGTCTTGTTTGATAAAGGGAAGTCGCTGAAATTGAATTTTTTAGGTCTAATCTTTCAAGATTTATCACCGTAACGGCGGTTATTGGGATAATGAAATAAAAAAGCAGTGCACATTGCACTACTGTATAAGATCTAACGCTTTTGATAACTGGTATATAAGTGCCGGTCGTTCGATTGCATTAATCATTTGTAAACGCTTACAAACGACTATAAACGACAGTAAGTGTGTACCAACCGACTTTGTTTTTCCAACCGTTTCATATTTGCATTGTCGAACCGAAGGACGGGGAGATAGTATTAACTGTTTAATTATTAAAACTAGAAATTATGAACGCACTTAGAAACAAAGTACAGTTGATTGGAAGATTAGGACAAGAACCCGAAATCATCACTTTCGATGATGGTAACAAAATGGCAAAGTTTTCCTTGGCTACCGACGATAGCTATAAGGACAAAAGCGGACAAAAAGTGGAACGCACCTATTGGCACAATGTGATTGTACGCAATGGACTGGTTAATGTAGTGGAGAATTATGTGGTAAAAGGTCAGGAAATCGCGATCGAAGGCAAATTGACCAACCGTTCCTATGATGATAAGGAAGGGAATAAACGATACGTAACTGAAATTCTATGTAACGAACTGTTGATGCTAAGTAAGTAGCATTAATTTTTGGAGGGAGAAACCCGGCTTAGGCCGGGTTTTTTTGTACCCATCATTGCTTTAAGCAAATAACGTACCTTTAGACAAACTTACTTGATCCAAAACCATTTAGAAATGAAAACTTTAGCCAATTCAGAAACCGACAAAAGCGTTCAAGATTTCATCGCTGCCGTCGCTAACAAAAGGCGTCAGGAGGATAGCAGAAAACTACTAAGCATCATGACGGAAATCACAGGAAAGGAACCTAAAATCTGGGGCGTTAGTATCGTGGGTTTTGGAAAGTATAAGTATCAGCGCAAGAATGGTGATGAGTATGAATGGTTCAACGTGGGCTTTTCTCCTGCCAAAGCACATCTTAGCGTATATCTAATGTTCGATCTCGAACAAGAAAAGGAGCTATTGGGTGAGTTGGGGCCACACAAACATGGTCGCGGATGCCTGTATATAAAGAAACTGGATGAAGTAAACGAAAATGTGCTACGAAAACTCATTACAAAAAGCAATCGATGGAATTCAAACAGGTAACATTTATGTAAAACGGGTCTCCTAATATCAAAACACGGAATCATGCAAAAAATACTTCCCCTACTTTTCCTTTGCCTTGTTGCCACGGCATGTGCACAATTAAACCCTAACGTAAAAGAGCCTTTAGACAAGATAATTTCCCATGCGGAGAATAATTCCCTGTATCGGCAATCTGTTGATTGGGAAAATTTGAAAGCTGAAATCTATGACAAAACCATGGGGTTGGATAGTGTTTCTCAATTGGGTCCGGCTTTGAACCATATGCTGAAAACCTTAGGGGATACGCATGCTAGAGTATTCCATAATAACCAAATATTGGCATATAATTACAGTGAGCTTAAGGAACATCATCAAGGTTTTGAATCCGAAATTTACAATCAAATTCAACAGGTACAGAAATATCCTTTTATGGCACAAATGGTTGAAGATAATACAGGCTATGTTCGAATTGTGGGACTTCCCATGGGAGATAATGAAGCCATGTCCAAGGAAATCCAAGATGCGGTCTGCCAATTAATTGCTGATGGGGCAAAACAATGGGTAGTGGATTTGCGCTACAACGGAGGTGGTAATATGAATCCTATGGGCGAAGGCTTGGTACCTCTATTTGAAGATGGGATAGTAGGTGGTACCAAAGGCGTGGTTCCCGAACAAGATAGCACTTGGGAATATACCAATGGAGATTTCTACAATCATGGGTATACTGTTGCCTTGGAAAATAACTGTTCGTTATCGGCTCCACCCAAAATAGCGGTATTAACGAGTATTTATACGGCAAGTTCTGGAGAAGTTCTGGCAGTGATGTTTAAGGGAAGGGAAAACACCCGATCTTTCGGACAAAAAACCTACGGTATGGTTACTGCAACCGATTGGACCGTAATCGATGATAATACTGCCATGACCATCTCTGTTGGTTATTATAAAGACCGGGATGGAAATGTATATAAGGATTATGTTGATGTGGATGAAGAATTTCCATTTGTTTCTGCTCCACTCTCTTCAGAAGATATAACACTGCAAAGAGCCGTAGAATGGCTCAGGGAAGAATAGTCTTAATTCATTAATTTGATTTTCTTATTTTTAGGGGAACCCTCAAACCCTCTAATTCGTGTGTTATTCCACTTCCAATCGTAAGAAGCGAGAAGAATTACAGCAGGCACTGCTTAGACAATCGTATGAGCATGTATATGTGCCGGAGGATTATGCCCCTTTTTTTCATCGTAACGGATTTACCCATGGCGATCTATATGTCATCACCATGGAAGAACCTCAAAAAGTAAATCCGGCCGCTTGGGGACTTGTCCCACATTGGGCACAGCATGATGCCGAAGCTTTTTGGAAAAAAAGTAATACCCTCAATGCCAAAAGCGAAACCATTTTCGAAAAACCCTCTTATCGCGACAGTGCACACGAAGGACGTTGTTTGGTGCTAACAGATGGTTTTTTCGAACCGCATCATGAAAATGGGGTGGCCATTCCCTATTTCTGTTATCAGCCCACAAAAGCGCACCCTGAAGGTGATTTATTTTTGTTTGCCGGATTGTATACCGAATTGGATGACGGTCGACTCACAACGACCATTCTAACCACCGATGCCAACGACTTCTTTGCCGAAGTTCACAATCAAAAAAAGCGCATGCCCTTGGTGCTAAATAACGATGTATTAGAAGATTGGCTGGACGATGGCTATAACGAACAACAGCTTAATGAAATTATAGCCACTGGCTTTACACAATTGCCTTTCGAAGCCCACCCAATAAGTCGCGATCTGTATAAAAAAGGAATCGATACGAATCAGCCTTATATTGTAGAAAAGGTTGAGAAGGGGACACTATTTTGAGTTGTAAGCACAAGTTTTGGTATAAAAAAACCCGACCAACGGCCGGGTTCTTACAATCACAATCATTTATCTACTCTACCGTCAAGGTATATTGCGGTGTTTTGTTCAAAGGGCAGAAATAGGTGTAAGTTCCTTTTTCTAAAGTCACTTGGTTCGACGTCTGGATCTCTCCTTCTTTCACGACTTGGGTAACATAGGCTGCCTGAATATGGTTCTCCGGTTTCGAAGCATCCTTCCCTTGTGGGACCAATACAAATCCTACGTCGGTTCCCGCTTGTCGGTTCGAGATTTCGAACACATAGGTTCCTTCACTAAGGGTGACACTCTTTTGGGTGAATTCTCCCGGAGTCTGTTCCAATGAAACGGTTTTTAAGTCTTTGGACATCATTTTGTCCTGGGCAACTGTGGTGGCACTAAAGGCGATCACCAATACTACTAATGCAATTACTTTTTTCATTTTATTTGTTTTTATGTTGGATTATTAATTATTCTGCGGCTACTTCCAATGGCTGTGCTACCGGAAAATCGATAGGAATTTGAGTCGTACTGTGGATATAGTTTGAGATGGTCTTTTCTCCCACCTGAACAATGGTATCGATGAGGTTTCCATTTGTATAACCAGCATTTAGGAAATTATCCACTACACCCTGATCTGCACGTCCACGGTTTTCGGTGATGTTTTGGGCCAGTTGTGCCAAAGCGTTCAATTTGTTATCGAAAGAAGCGCTTCCGGTCCTCAATTCAAGAATTTGCTCATCGGTAAATCCGTTCATTTTTCCAATCGCAGTGTGCGCACTTAAACAGTATAGGCAATCGTTTACCTCGCTTACAACAAGATTTACAACTTCGCGCTCTTTGGCATTTAAGGATGTTTTGGCTCCAGAAAAGTTAAGGTAGTTCTCCAAAGCGGTGTCGCTATAGGCATAGGTAGCGTATAGATTCGGAACAAATCCCAATTTCGACTGAAGACTATCGAAGATAGCTTGATTGTTTTCACTTACTTGATCTCTAGTAGGTACATTAAATGTGCTCATTTTTATTTTGATTTTTTGTCGATCGGTTTTAGATCGATGGTATTAAACATTAAAATTTATCTGGTACAAAGATCCTCCAAGGAAAGAGGGGAAACCATAGAGGTTTTTCCCAAAGGATTGTCAATTATTCCTTCGGAGTTATAAATGGCTTCTCAGCATCGCAATAATAATCGTGTAAGGATTTATGTTCGCAATGTGTATTAGGGAGCAAACTATTGAGTGCTTTTCTTCTTCCATTCCGAAAGATTTCTATTAAATTAAATAGGGATTTATGTGTTTTCATCATTTTTTGTAGGTGTTTGTAATTAACACTACAAAAATGCGATGTATCCTTTTGGGAAAGAATGGTAGAACTTCCCTATGAGATGTCTAAATTTCCCTAAGCAACTAATGATGCTTCTTTTTTAAACTGGGAAGGAGAAATTCCGGTTTGCTTTTTAAAGAGACGGCTAAGATGGGAGGCATCGTCAAAACCAACTGTATAGGCAATTTCCTTAGCCGATAAATCCGTATATCGCAAAAGGCGTTTGGCTTCTAGGATAATCCTATCGTGAATAATCTTTAGGGGGCTTTTATCCAATTTCCCGAAGGAGTTGGACAGGGTTTTGGGGGATTTATGCAATAAGGCGGCATAAAATGCCACGCTGTGTTCCTTTTTAAAGTGGGTTTCAACCAAGAGATTGAATTGCCGTAACAACTCTATTTTGGTTTCATAAAGGTTTTGGGTAGCACCTTCTTGTTTCAGCAATCGGGTTGTCTTAATAATAAATCGAGCCATTAGCATACGAAGCATTTCGGCCTGTATGGTGTCGGTGGTTTCCAGTTCATCCAAAAAGATCTCGTGTAATAAGGAGAACTTATCAGTTTCATCCTTCGATAATGAAATGATTGGGATGTGCTCATTGCCAAAAAATAACAAGCCTACACAACTTACCTCCTTATCATGGTCTTTAATGCAATAGAACTCACGATTAAACTGATATACGCGCAAATCGTCCCCCTGGATAAATTGCAAATGTTGAATCGGCGTAAGGGATAGGATGCTATGGGGCGGAACTACAGTAGGAACACCATCGATGGCGAAAGTGGCGGCCTCGTTTTGGGTCCATATAAAGGAAAAAGAACCCAATTCTTTAGATGAAACAAATTCCTTCAATAGGGATTCATCCCCAACATTGAGGAAAGCGCCCGTAGAAAATTCGGTAAACCGTTTTTGCATAGCAATTGTGTCGGAATCCGTACCTAAACTTACAAAGAGATAAATTTCATTTGTAAAATTAAATACTTCCCTGCATATTTGCACCGCTATGAACACGTTAGCTGTACATAATTGTCCTATAGGTCAAGCAAGTCTGACCAAGTACCGTTTTTCAGAAGATATCTGGATGCGGAAAGGAGACGTTATGTGCGTATTTTGAAGTAGGAATTACTTAAACTAATATACAATACAAGGCGTCTAGGGAAAAAGGATGCCTTTTTTTATGAATTTTTTTTGAATGAATATAGTGATGTTGTAAATACATAAAGTTGAGACTCATTGCAGGGTAAAAAATTGATCGTAAGACAATTAGAAAAAATGAGCAGTTTCCGAAATCTTCGGAGCAGGAATCCTATATGCCAAAATAAACATAACTAATTGATAATCAATAAAATAAATTCTATTTTTTGTTTGGAAATTAAAAAAATGGTGCCATCTTTGCACCGCATTTGAAACGAAACCCAAATGCTTCAAAATGAAGTTTAATTATAAACAGAATGCCATGTTAGTGAAAAGCTTTATGCATCCAGGAAGTGCAACCGATTTTGCACAAAGAGAATGGCTTCGAGATTATATATAGAACAACAATCACTTCTATGAGAAAATCCGAAGCAGTACCTACCGTTTCGGATTTTTTTATGTCCCAATAGGGCATCCCAATTTCCGTTACGGTTCAGAAAAAACAATCAGGAGGAGACTTTTGAGAGTTTAAAAATTTAATTGAAAAGTAATGGAAACAAATACACATAACATCTATTTGTTCAAGGCGATCGATGCCTATCCGTATTGTCTTGAAGAAACTATGGAAGCTCTAAACTATGCGCTTTCATACGATCCTAAGAGTACAGAAGCCTTGTACCTCATGGCACAGGTGTATGCATTCCAACTAAAGGATTACGAAGCGGCAAAGGGATATTTCGAATCGTTGATGGCGATCGATATGAATATGTCGAAAATCTATCCCGATTATATCTGGGTGTTGATTCGAAACGAAGATTACCCGGAAGCCCAACGTCTCTTGGAATTCGCATTCACTGTAAAGGCAACCGATAAGGCGCTGTTGCGATTGTTGCAAGGGCAGCTGTTGGAAAGCCAGAATGTACTAAAAGCTTCTTTGGCCGCTTTCGAAAAAGCCAAAGAAGAAGGAGGCAATGCCCAGTTCATCAGTTTTGTAAAAGGCGAGATTGAGCGGGTAAAAGAAAAGCGTTCCTCACGCAAGGATAAAAAGAACAAGAACAAAAAAAGAAAGGAGAAAAAAGGGTCATCCAAGAAGAACAAGTAAGGGGTGGGCAACTGGGAAAGCGCCAGTGGGAGGGACTGGCGCAGGTTGCTAACCAACCTGGCAGGGTATCCTGCCTTTCCCAAACATAGTATCGTAGCTCAAAGGCTAGAGCACCCGGTTGTCTCCCGGGCGGGTATGGGTTCGAGTCCCATCGATACTGCGAATGCCTCTTTAGCATAAAGTGAAGTGCTGTGGTAAAAGATATTGATCGTAGCCATGGAGTGATCGGTATAGGTCGTTGGTGGAGCACCTGCCAATGAACAGAATTTGCAGAAGCACCGAAATTAACAGGATTAAAAGTAGGGAAGCGCACCTGCCCGTCCGGCAGGCGGGTTTCGAGCCGATCTGCCCATTTCGGGAGTATCAGTTCGAATCTGATAAGAGGTACATTGAGGTATAGCTTAATGGGTAAAGCACCGGGCTTTTAACCTGGGTGATTGGGGTTCGACTCCCTATGCCTCGACAAAGGAATAGTAGCAAAGCGGATCTATGCATGCCTGCCAGCAGGCAGGCGTCAAGTTTGTATTCCGCAGATTGGGTTTTATATGGGATATAGTTTAGAACCCTGTCTGTTCCACACCAAGCGAGTCTCGTTGCGTGTTTATGTATAGCACCATTGTATGACCGGTTGCCGAGAGGTATGATCGGGCTATGTTCAACTTGACTTGGAGGTTTGGCTGTGAGACCAAAACAGCCGTAAATCGTTACGTGGGTTCGATTCCCGCTCCTATTATTGGGATAGCATAGTGGTTAATGCAGCAGACTGTAAATCTGTTAACGATGCTTAGGTGTCGCCGGTTCGACTCCGGTCAATAACGTCAAATGGTTATTGTAGCTCAGTTGGCTAGAGCACTACGCTTTTAACGTAGATCGCGATATTGAAAATCGCTCTTAAGCAAGAAGGTCAACTTGTAAAAAAGACCACCCGCCCTGCCGGGCCTAAAGGCATAAAAGCAAGAACGGGATTTGTCCGTGTTGTGTTTCTTTGGAACCATAACACAAGTCCTAAGTGTTCTTTGAATCACAAGGTGTTGAAATACGCGAAGCCTTGGCTTTTTTATGGGCCACTCGGGAAGCCAAATCGCAATGTGTTCATTGCTGTTTCCTTTCCAAGTCCCTGAAAAACCCATCGCAGGCCGTATGGCAAGCTTGGAGGTTCCGTTCACAAAGGATGATGGATTCCGCTCTGCTTTTAATTGAAGGATGATCGTATTCCCGTTACGAATACCATCGAATTATATATGTGTAACCGTTTGCCGAAGGGCAGACATAAATTTTGAAAACCATGAGAAAAGTTAGAATTAATGCAGGACAAGCAGGTTTGGTCTTCAAAAGAGGAGACTACAAACGCGTATTGACCGAAGGAACACATTGGTTAACTTTAGGGGAATCCCTCGTAAAGTATAATCTGGCTGTTCCATTCCAAAACAGTACGGTGGCATTGGCGGTGCTGCTTAGGGATGAGACCTTGGCAAACATGTGGCACGTAATCGATGTACTGGATAACGAGTTGGTGATCGTGTTTAAGGATGGGAAATATTTACAAACCCTAACTGCAGGACGCTATGTGTTCTGGAAGGGATTGGTAACCTACACCTTTACCCGTGCAGATCTTAGCAAGATTTATATTACCGAGAAAATCGATAAAGGATTGTTCGGAAAGTACGAATTGGCTAAGTACGTGCGTACCTTCGAGGTCGCAGCTTATGAAAAAGCTGTCCTTTTGGTAGATGATATGTATGTAAAGACCCTAACGGGTGGTACCTACCGATTCTGGAGAAACGATACTTCCATTAAGATTGCCAAAGTAGATTTGCGTCAGTTGCAATTGGAAATTTCGGGACAGGAATTGTTGACCAAAGATAAGGCAGCCATCCGTATCAACTTTAACGCACAGTACAAGGTTGACGACATTAAGAAAGCTGTTTTGAACAACAAGGATTACGAAAAACAATTATACGTATTGATGCAGTTGGCATTGCGTGGATATGTAGGAACCTATTCATTGGACGAATTGTTGGAAAACAAGGAGGCTATTGCGAAAGCTGTGTTTGAAGACACAAAGACAGCCGCAGCCAAATTGGGGGTTTCTGTCATAAACTGTGGTATTCGGGACGTTATCCTTACCGGGGAAATGAAAGACATCATGAACCGTGTATTGATAGCTCAAAAACAGGCCCAAGCCAATGTTATTACAAGACGTGAAGAAACTGCGTCTACACGTAGCCTATTGAATACGGCTAAATTGATGGAAGAAAACGAAATGCTTTACAAACTGAAAGAAATGGAATATGTGGAGAAGATTGCAGAAAAGATCGGTGAGATTACACTGCATGGAAATGGTGGTATGGTAAAGCAGTTGAAAGAGATATTTACCAAATAAGTAAATAAAGACCAAGGGCGCTATGCAATCGTAGCGCCCTTTATAAAAAAACCGCCGAAAGATGTTCAACTTTCAGCGGCCTATTTCATAGCAATTTATTAAGTAGGAAAGGTTGTAGGTTAAGTGTACTATAAAAAATCTATCTACTAATCAACGATGTAAAAGTAGCCCATATTATGGCACACATGGGGTGTTATGAGAAAAATATGATATAAAATGCCACGTTCTTATGAGATTACGAATTACATTTGATCGAATTTATTAGAAGTTATGAGAAATTTCATTTTCAGCTTACTGGGAACTATGAGTTTTTTTGTGGGGATATCTCAAGAAACCGATAGCCTTGAGATCGCGCAGAACAAAAGAAACCTTCAGTTTCAGCTCCAGGATACGGAAATTTCCGATGTGGATAAGCTGGATGTATTGCTCGATTTAGGAGAATTGTACTACGGTGAGGAAAATGATAGTGCCTATTATTATCTGAAGAATGCCCTTAACCTTTCCAAACTTAGAAATGATAGTCTTAAGATCACCGAGTCCTATGTAAAACTGAGTTTGGTAGGAATTTATATCGATGATTATGAAACTTCAATGGCGTATATAGATAGTACGTTTATGTATGCCGATAAAACGGATGCGAGGTATTTTGGCAATATCGGTTGGGCACATAGTATCGAGGGAATTGTTTACAACAATTATGAGAAGATGGATCTCGCCCTTGAAAACATTCTATTGGCCAATAGTTTTCTGGACAAGGCCGAAAAGGATGAAGATACCCAAGAATACCTAGTAGAGAACTATAATGATCTGTCGGTAGTTTATTTCAATATTGAGTCCTACGATACGGCCTCAAAATACGCCTACACAGCATTAGAAAAAGCAAAAGAAGCAGAGAGCGATTATTATGTGTCCGAGAACCATAATATGCTAGGCCTTATTTATAATGCGAAAAAGGAATATGACCTGGCAGAAAAACACTTGGACAGTGCTAATATGGGCTTTGAAAAGGCGGGTAACGAAGAAGGTAAAATGAGTACGGCGAGCTACCGCGGCTTTTTATATCGTAGCCAAGGGATGTATCAAAAGGCTAAGGTGGAATACCAGAAAACCTTGGAACTTAGCAAGGAATTGGAAGATATTTACTCTCGGGTTTCTACGTACACAGATCTGGCCGATGTACATAACTCAACCTTGGAGCTTGAAAAATCCAGGGCGTATTTGGACTCTGCCAAGATGTACACATCCGAATGGGTGATCCCCAATTTTGAAACCAACATAGCGCTTCTGGAATCCAAAATATTGGAAAAGGAGAATAACATCAATGGAGGTATCGATATTTTGATGGAAGCTTTGGAAGGGGAAGAGTTAAAGACTTTCAAACAATCCGAATTGGACGTGTATGAGGAACTTGCCCGACTGTTCAAGAAACGGGGAGATTATGAAAATGGACTGCGGTATTATGAGAAGTATACAGCTTTAAGGGATACGCTTCAACAAAAGATTCAGAATGATAAATTGAATGTGCTGCGTGTTGAGCAAAATTACAATCAGGTAGTCGCCGAATTAGACAATACCGAGACACGTTTGCAACTGGCTAATATTGAGAAAAAAGGGTTTAAGACCCGGCAGTACTTTATCATAGGGATCGCCATCATGCTCATCCTATTCGCCGTTTTCCTTTTCTTTCGGGAACGCAAGTTGAACGTTACCCGCCGTGCCGCGCTTAAGTCCAATCAGGAGGTGCTTAAGCTTAAAAAAGCTGCTCTCGATACCGAGATGCGATTTAAAAACAAACAGATTACAGAGTTTGCCATTCACATCTCCGAAAAGAATGAATTACTGGAAAAGATAAAGTCGAAATTAAGGGGAATCAAGGTGACCAATGAAACCTACCGGGAAATGGTGAACGATGCCCTGCACTTTATTAATAGCGATATAGAACAGAACAAGGAAAAGGTACAGCTCTATCAGCACATTGACGAAACCACAGATTCTTTTGGAGCTAAAATTGAACAGCTGTATCCCAACCTTTCTTCCAAAGAGAAGAAAGTAGCCATTATGCTTCGTTTGGGGCAAACCTCAAAGCAGATCGCCGTTCAGTTAAATATAAGTCCTGCCAGTGTAGATAATTACCGCTATAATCTGCGCAAGAAAATGGAGATTCCGAAAGGGCAACAGCTCAAAGGATTTATTCAGAATCTCTAACTAGAAATAGATCTCCTGAGCCATTCGATAGGTATTGGCATGTGCCTCTATAATGATCTTGATATCGGGTGAATACCCACCTCCCATGCTTACCTGTACTGGGATCCCATGGTCCTTGCAAGTTTGTAGGACATATCGATCCCGCTCCTTGCAACCTTCCAACGTGCATCCCAATCGGCCCAATTTGTCCGTTACCAAAATATCTACCCCACTTAAGTAGAAAACAAAGTCCGGCCGTACCGATTCCAATAATCCGGGAAGGGTATTCTTTAAAGTTTTAAGATAAGTTTCATCCTGGGTGCCATCCTCCAATCCAATATCCAGGTCGCTTACTTCTTTTTTGAAAGGATAGTTCTTTTGTCCGTGCATGGAAAAAGTAAATACACTGCCATTACCTTCAAAAATCTCCGCGGTTCCATTCCCTTGGTGCACATCTAGGTCTACGATCAATATTTTTTCGGCCTTCTGGGAATTTAAAAGGAATTTGGCGCCTACAGCCTGATCGTTAAACAAACAGAAGGCTTCTCCGCGATCGGTATAGGCATGGTGTGTGCCGCCGGCAATATTCATGGCAATACCATTTTCCAGGGCATATGCGCACCCTTCGATAGTGCCTTGGGTAATGCATTCTTCCCGCTCTACCAGTTTTTCGGATAAAGGAAAACCAATTTTCCGAATGGCTTTTTTATCCAACGTCAGATTCCGAAGGGAATCGATATAAGCAGGAGTGTGAACTGCCAGAATATGGGCATCGTTCAGTTTACCGGGGACAAAGAAGTTTTCCTCGGTACAAGTACCTTCCAACAATAATTGCTGGTGCAGTAATTCGTATTTGGACATGGGGAAACGATGCCCTAACGGAAGGTTGTGTTTAAAAATAGGATGGTAGGCTATTTTGAGCACAATCTAATTGATGGTCGCCCCGTTGTCAACACCGGCCTCATCAGGGTTCACAAAGACCAACTTCCCGTCGGGAGTTTCGGTCATTAAGATCATTCCTTGACTTTCAACACCTCGTAAAGGCCTTGGAGCTAAATTAACGAGCACTGTCACTTTCTTGCCCACTATTTCCTCCGCGGAAAAACTTTCGGCAATTCCAGAGACAATGGTCCGAACATCTATGCCTGTATCTACTTTAAGCACCATCAACTTTTTGGTTTTGGGCATTTTTTCTGCTTCCAGAATGGTACCCACGCGCATGTCCAATTGGGTGAAATCATCGAACTGAATAGTATCCTTTTGCGGTGTTACTTCCTTAGCTTCGGCCTCGTTGGCGGCTTTACTGGCTTCTAGTTTGTCCAATTGTTGTTGAATTTGTGAATCTTCAATTTTACTGAAAAGCAATTCGCTTTTCCCAATGATATGTCCTGCTGGGAGCAAAACCGTGTCCTGTGAAACACTGGCCCATTCTGGGACATTGTTTACTTCAGCATGTTTCAGGATGTGTTTTAGTTTGCCAGAGGTATGTGGTAAAAACGGCTCACTTAAAACCGCAAGTGCACTGGCAATTTGAAGGGCCACATACATGACCGTTTTGGTTCGCTCGGGATCCGTTTTTATAGATTTCCAAGGTTCCTCATCGGCCAAATACTTGTTCCCTAATCGAGCGACATTCATAAGCTCTTGTTGTGCTTCGCGGAATCGATACCGTTCCAGTGAACTGGCAATGACCGAAGGATATGCCCTAAGCTCTCGCAAGGTATTTTCATCAACCTCCGAAAAAGCTCCCGGCTGCGGGATTTCACCTTCATAATATTTGTGGGTTAGTACGGCAACACGATTTACAAAGTTTCCGAAAATGGCTACCAATTCACTATTGTTACGCTGTTGAAAATCGGACCAGGTGAAATCATTGTCTTTAGTCTCTGGAGCATTGGCGGTTAGTACATAGCGTAATACATCTTGCTGATTTGGAAAATCTTCCAAATATTCATGCAACCAGACAGCCCAGTTCTTACTGGTGGATATTTTATTGCTTTCCAAGTTCAGGAATTCATTCGCCGGAACATTTTCAGGTAAAATATAACTGCCTTCACCCTTTAGCATACTGGGAAAAATAATACAGTGAAATACGATATTATCCTTTCCTATAAAGTGCAACAATTTGGTTTGCTCATCTTTCCAATACGGTTCCCAGTCTTTGCCTTCGCGTTCGGCCCATTCCTTGGTGGCCGAAATATATCCAATAGGGGCATCGAACCATACATACAGTACTTTCCCATCGGCTCCGTCGACGGGAACCGGAATTCCCCAATCCAGATCACGGGTAACTGCACGTGGCTGGAGTCCGTCGTCGATCCAGGATTTACATTGACCGTATACATTGGTTTTCCAGTCTTTTTTATGACCCTTCAAGATCCATTCATCCAACCAATCCTGGTATTCATTCAGTGGTAAGAACCAATGTTTGGTTTCTTTTCGAACAGGCTTACTCCCCGAGATCACACTTCTTGGGTTGATGAGATCTACGGCATTATGCGAAGTCCCACAATTTTCACACTGATCGCCATAACTCTCTTCATATCCACATTTTGGACAGGTTCCTAAGGCAAAGCGATCGGCCAAAAATTGTCCGGCCTCTTCATCATACAGTTGTTCGGTTACTTCTTCAATAAACTTACCATCATCGTAGAGTTTTTTAAAGAATTCTGAAGCTGTTTCATGGTGAATCTTGGCCGAGGTCCGGGAATAATTATCAAAAGAAATACCAAAGTCCTGAAACGATTTTTTGATGATTTCATGGTACTTGTCTACCACCTGTTGAGGGGTGATTCCCTCCTTTTTAGCTTTCAGGGTAATAGGAACTCCGTGTTCATCACTTCCACAAACAAACGCAACATCCTTTCCCTGCAATCTTTGATAGCGGGCATAGATATCTGCAGGAACGTACACTCCGGCCAAGTGTCCTATGTGAACAGGGCCATTGGTATAGGGCAGTGCCGCAGTAATGGTGTATCGTTTTGGGTCTTGGTTCATCCTTCCAATTTTGAAAAAGCAAAAGTAAGGATTTTATCGCTCAGGGGAACCATGCCCAAAAAGAAAAGCTCCCTAAAAATGGGAGCTTTTTCCAATAATTTTGGGTGTGTTATTGAATTAAGATGGACTTGCTATAATGCTGTCCTCCCGTATTGATTCTGTAAATATATTGTCCAAAGCTTAACCGGGTATTCACACTTGCCTTTACATCTATTTTATGAAGTCCTTCGAAAAGCATTTCATTTTTCAGGCGCGCTACTTCCTTCCCAGTAATATCGAACAACCTTATGTCCACATGCGCTGTTACGGGCATATTCAATTCTATATAAGTCCTGTTATTGCTATAGGTTGGACGGTGAATGGTTCGAGTAACATTATTGAAATCATTGAGACCAAGCACATCACAATTGAATCCTAAATCGAGGTTTTCATGAGTCTGCCCCAGTAAAATTAAATCCAATACAGACGGATCCAAACAGAACCAATTGGTGAGCACGCTGGTGTACACATCCCTGAAGTCTGTCGATGGGATGAGGTTATCATCGGCGTCCCAAGTGCTTAGATCTGGATGCTGATTAATAAAGCCATTCCCTTCTAATGCTGGTCCAAACATAAGTACAGGCGAAGCAGCACCGTGATCGGTACCATCACTTCCGTTTTCATAGGGACGGCGACCAAATTCTGAAATGGTCATGGCCAAAACTTTATCATCCATGCCGCTAGCCGCTAAATCCTGAAAGAACAGGTTCATGGAATTGGAAAGATCCTGAAGCAGTGTTTGGTGTTCTTCCAATTGGTTGGCATGGGTGTCGAAACCATTCAAGGTAACCATATAGACTTTGGTTCCTAGATTTCCCTTGATCATTCGGGCGACAATAGCTAGCTGACTTGCCAAATCTTCATCTCCGTAGTTAACATCATTGGAAGAGGCCATATAGGCCTGATTAATAATGTCTGCATAGAAGAAGGTGGTGTTGGTCGTTGCCCGCATAAAAAGCAGTTTATCACCGTATACACAATCGGGAATATCCAATACATCGTGTACGGTTCCATTCTCCGCAATGTTGGCCAATTGATCAGGGTTTGCCACTGTGAAGGCATAATTGGTATCGTTTCCTTCAAAAATGAGGTTCCCAATACTTCCAATCTGCATAGCAGGTGGAATTTCGGGTGGGTTTATAATATAATCGGGATAAAGGTCTTCAAAATAGCGGCCCCACCATCCTGTAGGTTCAAAATTCACCTCGTCTGCGGAGGCCCAGATATCCGAACTTCGGAAATGCGAAAGGTTTTGGCTGGGATAGCCCACACCATGCACTACTTTCATTTTTCCATCGCCCCACATCGATTCCAAAGAGTTCATATAATTCGGGATACCGAAATCGGCATTCAGCATTAAAAGATCACTTTGTTCGTGGCGAATTGTTGGCCGTAAATTGGCGTACACATCGTAATCGTAAACAGGAACTATCGTATTGAGGCCATCGTTCCCACCTTTTAAGCGAACGATTACCAGTATCCGATCGTTTTCGTTTTCGGCCAGTGCGACTGACAAGGGAGATGGCTTGGCGGCAGAGATATTGGAGGCTCCCAATACCATGCTTCCGGCACCCGCCAATCCTAGGGCTTGTATGAAACTACGCCGATTCCACTTACTGTGTTCCTGGTCGTGTATATATTGTTCTTCTGCGACAGAAGACTTCTTTTTGGGTATATCGTGAGAATTACACATAATCGTAGGCTATTTAAGTTGAAATTCGGGCATTTGGGCAATATGCACCAATAATAAAAAGCATTGATAGGGCGCCGTGGACCAACTAAGGTTCCAGGTGCCATCATCATAGTAGTTCTGCGGGATATCCCATTTAAAAATATCGGTGGCGATTACATAATCGCTTTCGGTATATAGTGACTTGGGAACCAAGTGGTCTACCACCACCTGTGTAATAAATTCAGGGTCGTTACTGTCATTGGATAGCTCACGTGCTAAATCTACCAGGGTATATTCAAATCCATTATTGTACAGATAAAAAAGATAGAACTCCATAAGTTGCCATCGTCCACCCAGGGTCGATCCATTAATCCACGCTTCGTCCCGTTGCCATCCCGAAACATCGGGGGGGTCATAAATTTCTTGTCCCATGAGACCTGCATAGTACAGGAAGGCCTCCATAACTTCATTGTTATAAAAGAAGCTGGCATCGTTTACATAGCCGAATATAATATCGATCGGGCTTTTAATCACAACGCCTACCGCTCTGTCATCGAAAAAGTGCTCGCTTTTGAATAATAATTTAAGTACCGGAACCAGTTCAAAATCATTGGCAATGAATTCTTGGGCGAGCGGTTGAATAATTTCCAGTTCGATCACCTCATCGACCGATGGACTTACAAAATACTTGTACAATTTGGTACAAATAAAAGTGGCTATTTCGTTGGGTCGTTGTTCGAAAAGGATGTTGATGAGATCATCGTAGCCCCAGTTTCCTTCTTGACCAAATATGATTTTCACGCCATCATCGAAAGTACTGGCATCAAAATAAATATCACCTCCAAAATCACCCCAATGGTTGTAACCAGTAAGGGCTCGGGAAGCTTCAAGAATATCATCTTGGGTATAGCCAATCCCTTCGCCCATGGTAAAAAGCTCGAACAATTCCCGAGCGTAGTTTTCATTGGGGTTAAAGTTGGTGTTTTCAAAGCCGTTGAGGTACAACAGCATATTATTGTCGATCCCCACTTGGCGTACAAATTCCCTAAAATTGCCCAAGGCAAAGGTCTGCAGCAGGTTATAGTATTGGAACATGTACGGGGCGTAAAAAATGGTCTCCAATTCGGTCACGAAGTGACTCATCCAGAAAAGCGTTAGCCTTCCTCGAAGGTCTTCGGATATGATATGATTTCCAGTAGCGACACGCCAATCGAAGATATATTGTTCATTTTCGGTATCGAAATCGGTAAAATCATTGAACGACCAGTAGCCCCATTCGGGCGCAGGAGCTGGAGGAAGGTTAAATGCCGAATCTACCAAATTGTCAATAAATTCATCGGGAGACAGAGGTAGGGCATCGTCTACACGGGTAACGGATGCTCCATAACCCAACCTTCTAAATACGTGTTTTATCTTGGCGGTATTCCAGGGATTACCGGCATCTGGAATGTACGGGGCCAGCGTAGAGGTATTACAGGAAGGATTCGTAATAGTTTCCATAGGCAAAGTTTTGGGGTGCTTTTTTGCTAAATATACTGAATAGTAGCCTTTTAATGCAAATTAGACTCCTATTTAACGAAATGGTTTAAAGATTCATCAGTTTTTACGGAATAAAATTTTAATTTATTCTTTGCTGTCTTGGAGATGTTGGTGGTTTTTATTGAGACAATGGAGGTTTATTGTGCTGTAATTCAGTAAAATATCGATAGTGTTTTGCTTTTCAACAGTAACTTGCTCGCAGTTTTGGATACCGATTCTGGCATAAAAATTGATCGAAAATGTGACACTAAATTACCACTTATGAGTACCAAAAAAATACTTCTTGTTGTACTGTTATTTACTTGTTTTACTGTACTTGCCAAGGAACGGCTTACCATTTGTTGGGACGTATCCTTGTCTATGCAGAATAGGGATTTAGAACAGGAATTGGGATTCCTGAACAACTATTTTTCAAAGTATCAAGACATCACCGTTACGGTTTTGGAGTTTAATAACATTCGAGTGGTTGAAAGTGAATTCGAAATAAAAAATGGGAAATGGGAAGACCTTAAAAATCAATTGACCCACGCGTCGTATGATGGAGCAACCGGATACCAATTGTTGAATGCTAACATACGACGGGGAACCGTATTTGTATTCACAGACGGCAAGGAGACTTTAGTGCGCGATACGACCCCCATTAGAGGAAACCCCTACATTGTGAACAGTAAAACGGATAGTGATCTTGAGAATTTAAAATTCATGGCCCTTTATAATAAGGGACGATTCATCGACCTTATTCAAGTACCAATGGATAGAAATAAGACTCATTCCAATGCGTATTACAGCGGAAATATCTTCTCCCCTATTATAGCATTGAACGATTTATTGATAACCACCGAAGAAACTGAAAATAGAATGATACCAAAGGCAGATGGAACGTACCGGATAGCAGCGCATTCGGGTGATGTCCTTATGGTATCGGCGTTTGGAAAGATTTTAAAAAGAATAGAACTGAATGATAACAAAGTTGTTAATCTTTGGATCGATGGAGGAGTAGAAAAACTGGAAGAAGTCCTGATTAAGAAAAAAAGGGACATTGCAGAAAGTGAGGAAGAGGTACAAACTGGGTTGGAAAAGAGAACCAGAAGAAAATTGGGATACGCCGCCGGGACCTTGGAGGAAGAAGAAATAAAAACCTACGCAACGTTAGCAGATGCCCTTAGAGGCAAACTTGCTGGTGTTTTTGTAGGGGATGATCTTGGATTCGTTCAAATTGGCGGAAGAATTACAAGCAATAGAGGGTCAAGGAACGCCTTGGTTGTCCTAGATGGAGCGCCGTTGGCAAAGGACACGCGTGTCGAAGGATTAGCGACACCCCAGACTGTGGCGTCCATTACCGTATTAAAGGGGATGGCGGCAACGACACTTTATGGTACCGAAGGTAGAAATGGTGTGATTATTATAACCACCAAAGCTGCGCTAAGGAATGAGACCAAAATCGAAGCGAGAAACCTTTATAAAGGAGAAAAACTAGAACGACAAAAACCACCGAAACCAAGTTATATCCTTGAACTTGAAACCTTGTCTGGATCCAAAGAAAAATACGATAAGTACTTAAACCAACGTGAAGCGTATTGGGAACACCCGTTGTACCTAACCGATGTGTATGAGTATATGAGTAACGTGGATATAAGCCTTGCGTTGCAAATCGCCTATAGTGCATTGGACAGGGAAGATAGTAGTCTGGATATATTACGGGCTTTGCTTATAACATCTTACAAATTGGGGCATTATCAATTGAGTCTCGATGTCGCTTATACCACACTGATTAATTATCCGCAGCAAACTCAGTCTTATTTGGATTTGGCTTTGGCCTATAAAACGTTGGGCAATTACCCAGAAGCCCTAAACCGGTTTCTTGCTGTTGAAAACGGAACTGCGAACCCAGCGCTGGATTTTACCCATATAGCCCCGATCGCTCAGAATGAAATTAGGGATCTTGTAGCCAACCATGGTGATAAAATGGATTTGAGCAATGTTCCTATGGAATTGCGGGAACAAAAAAAGTTGAAATCACGCATCGTGGTGGATTGGAGTAACCGTGATGCAGAATTCGTGCTTACCTTTATAAATCCAGATGGCCTCTACTATCGTTGGGTTCACACCCTCACTAATGAGGAATTGATAGAAAACGAGGTGCTTCATGGATTTTCCCAAAAGGAATTTGAAATAGACGGAGGAAACTTAGGGGAATGGGTTGTAAACATTAATTATCTCGGAAATAAAATCCTGGATAAAGAAGTCCCATCCTTAATAAAGTGTAGGGTAACACATGATTATGGTACTCCAGAGGAGCGCACCGAACAACGGGTGGTACGTCTCTATAAAGAGGGAAGTAACGAACAGCTTACAACCTTTGTAACGCACTAACAGAATGGGATAGCAAGCCATTACCGGTTTGAAACATAGTAGAATATAGGTGTAAAGTGCCCTGATTACCCAATGATTTCCAAATAATACGTTTATACGGTTATTTTACCGCCCATTACATCTAATGCACCGTTCGTTACATGCCGCTTCAATAGCAATTAATCCTATCGTTCATTTGTCCGAAAATCGGATCGATGAAACGCAGCTATTTATTTTTTCTAGTGCTATTTACAAGTGTTTTTGCAGTATCGTGCTCGAAGGACTCGCAGAAGGAGGACTTGGTATATAACTTTGAGGAAACAACACTTGCTGAAAACAATTGGAGCTTTGCCGAGGACCTATTGTTTTGGATAAACGACTACAGAATTTCCACAGGTCTCAGTGAATTGACCATGGACCGGGACCTAGCCTCTTCGAATGCCCTCGAACATTGTCGATATATGATTTCCAATAATAGAATTAGCCATGACCATTTTTCATGGCGAGCCCAACAATTAAAGTCTAAAGGAGCAGAAAGCGTAGGGGAAAATGTGGCATCTGGATTTGATGATCCACAGATTTTGGTACGTGCATGGGTACAAAGCCCAAAGCATAAGCAGGTATTGGAAGGAAACTATACGAAAGCCGGAATCGGCATTATGGAGGACTCTGGAGGCAAGCAATTCGTCACACTACTGTGTTATAGATAGAGGCCATTTCCCAGGAATAGGATGAAGTTCTTTTTATTCAAAAACGTACAGTTATTACCATATATGACCGTTTAATCCATATTTGTTACACTTATTACATCTCACTAGTAAAACTCTTTTTATTAACTGAAATTTACAATAGCATTTAACATTGCATAGGGGTTTACAAAAAGCTAACATGTATTTTTTTTGATGCCCAATCCCATTAGAAAAGACCTTATGTAATAGTCCTTCCCCACAGCATTTCAATTTTGTGTCGCATTCAAAGAAAAGAATATGGAACGTAAACCGATGTTGACAAGCAATGAGCTCATCCACCTCAAACTATTCGTTTATGGGTATAGTAAGGATGATTTTTTGAAATTCTACGACCTAGATCCTAAGATGTTTCCCATTTATCATTTGAGTATTCAGAATAAATTCAGAACCAAAAATTGGAGAAATATCATCCGAAGGGCGTTTGGTTTTAACCTATTGAACAAAGAAGACTTTGTTGAAAATTCCACCAAGAAAACTGCATCCGATTATGCCGATGTTATATTCGAAATTCTTACCTCACCATTGAAGATATCACAGAAAAGAAAGGAAGTGCATGATCAAATCATCGAGTTTCTAGCCTGTTGCAACCATAAATTGGCATTCCA
>JAHQVM010000089.1 GCA_019634365.1 Flavobacteriaceae bacterium
ATCGATGGGGATTGGGTAAAAGCCAATGGAACCACACTTGGAGCCGATAATGGATTGGGTGTAGCTACCATTATGGCCGTGCTAGCCAGCGAAAATTTAGCCCACCCCGATTTGGAAGCCTTGTTTACCATTGATGAGGAGACGGGAATGACGGGTGCCATGGGACTCAAAGGGGGCCTGCTTAAAGGTGGGATTCTGCTCAATCTGGATACAGAAGAGGACGACGAGATTGGTGTAGGTTGTGCGGGAGGTGTCGATGTCACTGCTGTAGGAAACTATATCGAAGTGGATGCTCCGAACCAAGCACAAGCGTATACCATCACTCTGAAAGGCCTGCAAGGCGGTCATAGTGGGATGGATATTATTAAGGAGCTGGGAAATGCCAATAAGTTGATGAATCGTCTCTTGGCTTCAAGTAAGGATCTATGTTTCATTTCCCAAATTAATGGAGGAAGCCTCCGAAACGCTATTCCCAGGGAAAGTGTTGCAACGGTGGTGGTTCCTACAGAAAATATTGCAGATTTTGTAGCTCAGATTGAGGCAACCCAATTCCATATCATTGAAGAATTTAAGTTGTTGGAGCCCGATTTGTCCATCGAAACGGAAAAAGTCGATATGCCTGCTAAGGTTATGAAGCAAGAAGATCAGGTGAAGTTAATCAATGCCATCTATGCCGCACACAATGGAGTATATCGAATGAGCCCGGCCATTGAAGGATTGGTGGAAGCTTCAAATAATATTGCCAAGGTAACTGTTGCTGAAGGTGATATTAAGATAGAATGCCTTACGCGTTCCTCGGTGGCATCTTCCAAAGACGATGTTGCAAATTCCTTGAGGGCCGTTTTTGAAATGGCTGGATATAGTGTTAGCCTTTCTGGTGCTTATCCGGGTTGGGCTCCCAATATGGAAAGCCCTATTTTAAAGGTTATGGAAAAGCTTTATGAGGATTTAAATGGGGAAAAGCCACATGTTGCCGCTTGTCATGCTGGTTTGGAATGTGGAATTTTAGGACAGAATTACCCTCATATGGATATGATTTCCTTTGGACCCACCATTAAAGGGGCACATTCGCCCGATGAGCGTGCCAGTATCTCCTCCACGGAGAAGTATTGGAAGTTCGTAATAGAAATCCTGAAGAACATTCCCAAGCAATAAAAACGGTTGCACTTTAAGGTGTGCTCCACATTCATGGAAATTCAATTCAAGAGGCTTACTGAGGTAGAAAAAGAAGATATCATCGAATTGATGAACCTTCCCTTGGTAAGGCGTCAAATGCCACTCCTGAAAGGAATTTTCACCCTCGAAGATTGCGATGCCTTTGTGGCTAACAAAGAAGCCCTGTGGGCTCAATTTGGCTATGGGCCTTGGGGATTTGTAGTGAATGATCGATTTGCCGGTTGGGGAGGCATACAGGACGAAGAGGGTGAAGCCGATTTGGCTTTGGTATTGCATCCCGACTTTTGGGGTATGGGGAAAACCCTCTACAAAAAAATAATTGAAAAGGCTTTTGGGGAATTAGGATTAGAATCGATCGTGGTGTTGTTTCCTCCTTCGAGAACCCGGGTACAAGGTCTATTGCGATTGGGATTTAAGGAAGAACAAAAACTCATGATGGGAAACGAGCTTTTTATACGATACCGCTTGGTCAATCCCCATAAAGAATGAACTATAAAGTGAGAACTTTTAGAAATAAAAAAAACCTCCGTCTGTACGGAGGTTTTTCTTTTTTTTATGAATGCCTTTATTTAGCGTTGGGAATATCAACCAACTCCAATTCAAAGATTAAGTCACTTTTCGGTGGAATTCCACGTCCGCCTTGCTCACCATAAGCAATATGGTAAGGAATGAACAAGGTCACTTTGTCACCCATAGACATTTTTAACATAGCTTCTTTGAAACCGGCAATTAACCTTGCTTCTTGACTGTACGTACTCGTAATAGGAATATACTGTCCTGCTGCCAATCTTCTCTGGTCTACGGCATCATATTTTTCAGCAACTTCTAAATGACTCGTGTCCAAAAGCTTACCATCGGTAAAATAAACGGCGTAGTTAAGGCTCACTTGGTCTCCGTCCTGGGGCTTTGTACCATTGCCTCTTTCATTCCAGTAAATCTGAAGTCCAGAATCGGTAGTCTCCGCTTCAGGCTTTAATGCATTTAAACGGGTCATGGTTTCTTCGGCCACCTTGGCCAACATTTCTTCTCTTTCCTTCTTGGCCTTTTCAATATTTTCCATTTCAGTTGCGAAGGAAGGTACCGTCGCACCTTTGTTGATGATATTCACCTCCTGAAGGATGACTGGATCTACCGGCTTGTCACCAGGCTTGCTGGTTTCTACGCTACCTATAGAATCTACTACTTCTTGACCCAACACCACTTCTCCGAAAACAGTGTGCTTTCCGTCGAGCCATGGTGTTTCTTTCAACGTCACAAAAAACTGGCTTCCATTAGTAGCCGCACCTGAGTTCGCCATAGAAAGAATTCCTTTTTTGTCGTGTTTCAACGAATCTACGAACTCATCTGGGAAACGGTACCCTGGATTTCCAGTTCCATCGCCATTAGGATCTCCTCCTTGAATCATGAAATCTTTGATTACCCTGTGAAAGGTAAGGTTATTGTAGTAAGGTTTCCCTTGGTATGCAGAATCTACCATTTCGTGTGAACCTTCGGCCAATTCAACAAAGTTGGCTACGGTAAGGGGAGTGGCCTCTTCATAGAATTTGGCTACAAAAGTTCCCTTGTTGGTTACGAACTCGGCATACAGACCATTGTCCAAGTTAGGGTATTTGCTTTTACAGGCAGTAAAAGAAACAGCGATTATGAAAACCGCTAGGAGCATCAGTTTTTTCATGGTATTAGTCATTTTCTAGTGTTTGTATCGTTTTTAATGTTACCGTGCTTTGCACAGGAACGTTGGTTCCTAATTTATTTTCAATACCGTAGTATCCATAGGCCTTATATGAAGGAAACAGGAAAGTAATGGTTTCCCCTGCTTTCATCAATTTTAGTCCATCCCGTATTCCTGAGATCAATTCTTGGTTGGATTGATCAATTTTATAATTCTGAAGGCCATTCTCGGCTTCAGAAAGAACTACTTTTCCTGTCAATAATTTTACATCGTAGGTAAAAGTAACGGCATCGCCCACCTTTGGTAAAAGAGAAGGCACAGTATCTTTTACATTGTAGTAATACCAGAAACCACTATCGGATGATAAATAGGAATTGGCCGTATCACCCTTAATGATATTGGCAATAACTTTTTCCTCACGTTCGTAAAGGATTTTGTTGCGTTCTGCAGACTCTTTGATAAAGGTTCCGGAAGTACTCTTCACAGGCCTTCTGGCTTCAGGTCCTTTACAGGACAACAAGCACAGTAGTACGGTACTCATCAAGAGTATATTACGCATCATGGTTTAGGGCATTTTTATAGGGGGGCAATATACTAATAAAATGTTGTATTGTTTTAAGGAGCGACATTTCGGATCGACCGCCAGCAGCATTGGCATGGCCGCCCCCGTTGAAATGCTCCCGGGCAAATTCATTTACCGAGAACGAACCGCGACTCCTCAGGGAGATTTTGGTAATACCTTCTTGTTTGTTTTCAATAAAAATTAAGGCGAAAATAACTCCACTCAGGGACAAAGCATAATTCACAAATCCCTCTGTATCTCCTTTTTTGAAATTATTGTTGTCCAATTCTTTTTGCGAGAGGGAAATAAAGGCGGTTCTATACTCTGGAAACACACGGAGATTGTTCAGCGCAATCCCAAGTAGTTTCATCCTATCCTCACTATTGGTATCGTATACGTTCTCGTGAATTTTGCTGTTTTCTGCCCCTTTCTCAATTAATGATGCGATAACCCTGTGCGTAGTTGCGGTGGTGGCCGGAAAGCGAAAAGAACCCGTATCGGTCATAATACCGACATACAATTGGGTGGCGATTTCGGGTGAGATCTCGTCTACACCATTAAGAGCTTCAATAAAATGAAAGACCATTTGTGCCGTTGAGCTCATTGAAGTATCGCTGTAGGTTGCTACGGCATAATCGCTAGGCTGAAGGTGATGATCAATCATCACGAATGGAGCCTTAGCATTCTTAAGGACTTCAGAAAGGTTTCCCGTTCTATCCAGATCGTTAAAATCGAGCGTAAAGATTATCTCTGCTGCATGAATGGCTTCCCGCACTGCACTTTCTTTTTTGTCGAAATGGAGTATGTCTTCCCATCCGGGAATCCATTTTAGGAAATTTGGAAAGTCATTGGGCATCACAACTTGGGCCTTATGGCCTCGTTGTTTCAGAAAAAAGGACAATCCCAAACAAGAACCTACCGCATCTCCATCTGGGTTTTTATGCCCTACAATTACTATGTTTTTAGGAGTTTTTAGTAAACCATT
Organism: Flavobacteriaceae bacterium; assembly: GCA_019634365.1. Lineage (GTDB taxonomy): Bacteria > Bacteroidota > Bacteroidia > Flavobacteriales > Flavobacteriaceae > Aureisphaera. The sequence goes on from JAHQVM010000089.1 coordinate 4,396, forward strand.
TACGGTTGCTACAATATCTTTATCCATAAGCGATGCGAAGATACGATTTCTTAATAGTTCAATAATATCGCTTTAACTAAATTTGAACATTAAAACAACCTTGTCATGAAATATTTCATTTTCCTTCTTTTTCCTTTGGTAATCGTTTCGTGTAAAACGGGAAATGGAACTGTAGATACAGCATCCAATGTCCTTGATGATACCACCGATTTTGTCCTGGCCTTTGCCAGTTGTAATGATCAAGATCGCCCGCAACCCTTATGGGATCCCATTGTTGGGCATGCACCAGACCTATTTATTTGGGGTGGGGACAATATATATGCCGATACCCAGAACATGGAAAAAATGAAATCCGACTATGATAAGGTCTTGGCCCAACCTTCTTACCAGAAACTTATGGCATCGACAGCAATTATTGGAACCTGGGATGATCACGACTATGGAAAAAACGATGCCGGGAAGGAATGGAATAAAAAAGCGGAAGCACAAAAATTGTTCTTAGATTTTTTAAAAACACCGAAGCAGGATGAACGTTATGGAAGAGAAGGCGTTTATTCATCGTACACAGCCACCGTGGGTACTCGCAGTATAAAGTTTATTTTGCTGGATACACGAACCTTTCGAGATGCATTACAGAAAAGTAGGAAGGCGGGGAAGCGTTATGAACCTTGGTTGGCATCGGACACTGAAAAAACACTATTGGGTGAAAAGCAATGGAATTGGTTGGAAGAAGAACTAAAGGATGATTCTTCGGAGTTTACGATCCTTGTGACCAGCATTCAATTTTTGAACACGCATCATGGATGGGAAAGCTGGGGAAATTTTCCTGCGGAGATTGCCAAAATGGAAAACCTATTGCGCAATGCGAAAGCCAAAAATATATTGATGGTTAGCGGAGATCGGCATATGGCAGAAATTTCAAGAAAAAAAATAAAAGGACTCGCTTATCCTATGATCGATTTCACGACCAGTGGTATGACCCATACCTGGATCGATGGTGCCACCGAAGGTAATAGATACAGAATTAGTAATGTGATAAAGCACCTTAACTTTGGTGTGCTTCGTTTCGATTTGGACGCCAAAAAGGTAACTTTCGAGATACGGGGCGAAGATGACTTTTTATACGAACGCTACGAACACCAATATTAAAGAATGGTTAAGGATTGTTTTTTGCTATTCAAAACGCTACTTTTGCACCCAAATTAAAAACATCTATGAGAACAGATAGAACTTTTACCATGTTGAAACCCGATAGCGTTGAAAAAGGAAACGTTGGGCCAATTTTAGAAAAAATCACTGCAGCTGGATTTAGAATTGCTGCAATGAAACTAACGCAAATGACAAAGGCCGATGCTCAAGCATTCTACGCCATTCACAAAGAGCGTCCGTTCTTTGGGGAATTGGTAGAGTACATGACTAGAGGTCCTATCGTTGCTGCGGTTTTGGAGAAAGATAATGCTGTTGAAGATTTCCGTACCCTTATTGGTGCTACCAACCCTGCTGAAGCTGCCGAAGGAACCATTCGTAAGCTGTATGCTGCTTCTATCGGTGAGAATGCTGTACATGGTAGTGATAGTGACGAAAACGCTGAGATTGAAAGTCAATTCCATTTTGCTGGAAGAGAGATTTTCTAATCCACGAATCATACATATCAAAAAAAGCCGCTCATCGAGCGGCTTTTTTTATTAGCGTAGTACTACTTTTTTAATGAGTTCGTTGCCCAATTCCTCATTCAGAAGGCGAATTATTTTTTCCTTTCCGTAACTCAGTTCTTCGCGTAAAACAGATGAAGTGAGCTGAACATACAACGTATCACGGTCCAAAAGTACATGGTCCGTATACTTGGAGATAGCGTCTCCCATAACCGTATGCCATGCCTGCTGTGCAGACACTTTTTCCATTCCCTTCTGCAGCTTCCTTCGTGAGGCAAAGAATTCTTTCAATACATCTCCCAAGGAGTGGTGCTCGCGCTCTCGTTTTGCCATGATTACTATTCTAGGTTTATGGGATTAAATTTTTTATAGACATAGGTCTTTCCATCTTCATTCAGGACTTTTAAGAGGCTATCGCCACTTTTAATGACGGTTTCGGTCCATTCGGTATAGGGCGTTTTATAGTGCATACGAAGATCACCGTCTTCAACCTGTAAATAAAACTTTTCAGTCACTTTGGTGGTACGAAACGTTCCATCCAGAAGAGGGGCCAATTTTTTACGGGTTCCGCTATCCCCTTGTACTTCAATATAATCGATCATTGTATTTACAGGGAAGTTCCTAATGGACCCATCGGGCATAGTCACCTGGTCAATTTCCCAATAACCGGTGAGATGGGTAATGTGATCTTTTGGGTCTTGTTTTCTGCAGGAAAAACAAAATATTAATGACAAGAGGAATAGCATTCTCATAAGGCAAACATTTTATAGGATTGACTCACCTCTTTAACAACTGCTTCCGTCCTTGAGGCATGGGTATCGCTAATGAACAGTTGTCCGAAATTTTCATTATCCACCAAATTAACGATTTGCGCGACGCGATCTTCATCCAATTTATCGAAAATATCGTCCAGTAATAGGATGGGTTGTTCTTTGCTTTGGGCTTTCAGGAAGTCGAATTGGGCCAGTTTCAAGGCAATTAGGAATGACTTCTGCTGTCCCTGTGATCCGAATTTTTTAATAGGGTGACCCTGCGACTGAAACAACAGATCGTCTTTGTGTATTCCAAAATTGCTGTATTGGGTAATCTTGTCTTTCTGAAGGTTTTGCTGAAGCAAATCGATGAGCTTGGAATCGTGCAACTGACTTCTATAATTCAATGCAACCTGTTCCTTGCTATTGCTTATCACCTCATAGCGTTTCAAGAGTATGGGTGCAAAGGCTTCAATAAATGCTAGACGTTTTTCATGAATAGAGGTTCCATATTCATTCAATTGCATGTCATAGATATCCAAAGTATCCTGATTGAAGGTTTGGTTGGCGGCGAAATACTTCAATAAAGAGTTTCGTTGCTCCAGTACCTTTTTATAGGCAATTAAGTTTCGGAGATATTCGGGATCACCTTGCGAAATGACTCCGTCCATAAACTTTCTTCGGGTATCGCTCCCTTCAACAATAAGATCTCGATCACTTGGGGAAATGATCACCAAAGGCAAAAAACCAATATGCTCACTGAATTTTTCATAGGCCTTTCCATTTCGTTTGATTACTTTTTTCTGCCCCCGTTTAGCACTCACAACAATCTTTTCGGCCCGTTCATTCTTCTCATAATTTCCCTCGATCACAAAAAACTCCTCTCCGTGTCTAATATTTTGAGTGGTGATGGGATTGAAGTAGCTTTTACCATAGGAAAGGTGATAAATAGCATCCAAAACATTGGTTTTGCCCACTCCGTTAAGACCGACAAAGCAGTTGATCCTTGCGTCGAATTCGAATGTGTGCGATTCGAAATTTTTGTAGTTGAGCAAGGATAAATTCTGTAACTGCATTAAAATTAGCGTTTTGAAGATGGGTGAAATTGAAAAACATATGGGTTTTCATGGTAGTTTTTCATTGTGCAAAATATTGATTTTTCCCTTTTAAATTGTAATAAAAATTTTATTTTTGCGCTTCATTAAACCATAGAATATGGCAACCTACAAGAAAAGAGGTTACAAACCCAAAACAAAAGCGGAGAAGGAAGTAGAAATTGAAGACGGAAGTGCAACGGCTGAGGTATTCAAGACCTTAGATGAAGGAGCTTCCAAGACGGAAGCTTGGGTTGAGAAGAACCAAAAATATATTATTGGATTCGTTGGGTTAGTAGCTGTATGTGTATTGGGTTATCTGGCATATCAGAACTTTATCCAAGAACCTAAGCAGGCAGAGGCATCTAACGAAATGTTTCAAGCGCAGTCACACTATGTGGAGGCTCTGAATGCTACCACAGAAAAAGATTCTTTGTACAATCTAGCCCTTATGGGATCTGCTGGGAAGTACGGTCTTATCGATATTGCAGACAAGTACAGTGGAACATCTGCTGGAAATATTGCGAACTATTATGCAGGGATGGCCTACCTTAACTTGAATAACTATCAAGAAGCCATCAATTATTTAGATGCTTATAAAGGTAAGGATGAAGCCACTGGGCCTTTGGCAAAAGGAGCCATTGGAGATGCCTTCGTTCAATTGAACCAGTTGGAAGAGGCTTTGAAATACTATGTAGAAGCTGCTACTATGAAGACCAACGACGTTACGACACCACGTTTTTATTTGAAGGCTGGAATTACGGCACTGCAATTGGGTCAGAATGCAAAGGCATTAGAATATTTTAATGTAATCGTAAATGATTACAAGGATTCTGAAGAGGCTGAGAAAGCAAAACTTTACAAAGGACAGGCTGAGGCAATGCAATAGATATGGCAACAGCAAATACAAATTTATCGGCTTACGATAAAACCACAATCCCAAATGCGAAGGACTTTCGGTTTGGGATTGTTGTTTCTGAATGGAATGAGGAAATCACCCAAGGGATGTTTCAAGGTGCATTCGATGCTATCTTGGATTGTGGCGGTATTAAGGAAAATATCGTGCGATGGAACGTTCCCGGAAGTTATGAATTGATTTATGGAGCCAAGAAAATGACCCAGGCCTATGATATGCTCGATGCGGTTATCGTTATTGGCAGTGTGATTCAGGGAGAAACCAAGCATTTCGATTACGTCTGTGAAGCGGTGTCACAAGGTATTAAAGATCTAAATGTACAAGGTGAGATTCCGGTGATCTTTTGTGTGCTTACCGATAATAATTGGCAACAGGCCAAAGAGCGAAGCGGAGGTAAACATGGTAACAAAGGGACCGAAGCGGCCATAGCCGCCATTAAAATGGCACAACTACGCAAAGACGCTCGGTTCTAATTCATCAAAATTGATTGGTTTTTAGGAGTGCCCCTTTTGGAAAAAATTAACGGGGACACGCTCGGCATTGTTTTTGATTTTACCTAACTTTGAAAAGTAAGCTTATGGGACCGATTAAATTCACATTAATAAAGAAACTTAAGACCAACAATAGGTTTAACTACACCCCTCGCTATTACAAAGGAAAGGAAGATATAGACGAAGGTAAGTTTCCCACCAAATTGGATGCATATAACGAGAGTTATAACAAGAACGATTTCGGATCGCACTGGCATCAGGCCAGAAAGGATAGGCGCAACCGAGGGAACTTTGAGTTCAATAACACTGTTCTCATTATTGCCGCAGTGCTCGCATTTTTATTCCTTTGGTTTATAGATTTTGACCTAACCATTTTTACTTAGACTTAGTGAATGTCCAATATTATTAAGTTATTACCCGATCACGTTGCCAATCAGATCGCAGCAGGAGAGGTGGTACAACGACCCGCTTCTGTAGTGAAAGAGTTATTGGAGAATGCAATCGATGCAGCGGCGACTTCCATAAAGTTGGTGGTAAAGGATGCGGGCAAGACCTTAATTCAAGTGATCGATAACGGGAAGGGAATGTCAGATATTGATGCCCGTCTTTGTTTCGATCGCCATGCGACTTCCAAAATCCAAAGCGCAGACGACCTATTCAATTTGCACACCAAAGGGTTCCGCGGGGAAGCATTGGCCTCGATTGCGGCGATTGCCCATGTAGAATTAAAAACCAAGACCGAAGCGGCAGAAATAGGTACCCATATTACCATTGAAGGGAGTAAAGTGGTTTCCCAAGAAGTGGCAGTAGTGCCCAAAGGAACCACGTTATCCGTGAAGAACCTATTTTTCAATATTCCCGCTAGACGCAATTTTCTAAAAAGTAATCCCGTAGAAACCCGGCACATCATCGATGAGTTTCATCGTGTTGCCTTGGCTCATCCCAATGTAGCTTTTAAAATGATTCACAACGGAAGCGATGTGTTCGATCTTCCAGAGAGCAATATTAGGCAACGGATCGTAAATATCTTCGGAACCAAAACCAATGAAAAATTGGTGCCCGTGGAAGAAGAAACCGAGATTGTGAAAGTGAACGGCTTTGTCTTAAAACCTGCTTTCGCCAAGAAAAGTAGGGGAGAGCAGTTCTTTTTTGTAAACGACCGGTTTATTAAAAGCCCTTACCTGCATCATGCGGTTACAGCTGCCTTCGAAGGATTGATGAAAGATGGCACCCATCCGGGGTATTTCCTCTATTTGGAAGTGCCGCCAAAGTCTATCGATATCAATATCCACCCTACCAAAACCGAAATAAAGTTCGACGACGAACATGCCATCTATGCGATGCTTCGGGCAACGATTAAGCACAGTTTAGGCCAATTTAGTATTGCGCCGGTATTGGATTTCAATAAAGACGCGAGTTTCGACACTCCATACGAATACAGCAAGAAAACGCCTGTGGTACCCACCATCGAAGTGGACAGAAGCTTCAATCCGTTCCAAGAAGAAACTGGTGCTAAGTCAGGAAGCGTATCTTTTAAGAAGGAAGCTACAACGGCATGGGAATCTTTATACGTGGGATTGGAAAATGAGGGTGCTACTACTGGAACGGAGACAGTAACCGGAATACAGGTGGAAAGTGATGAGCTGTCCGGGAATCTTTTTGGGGAAGAACCTTCGCATAAAGGCCAGATCACTTTTCAAATACAGAATAAATATATTGTTAGTGCTGTAAAGAGTGGAATGATGGTTATTCATCAACATTTGGCACATCAGCGCATATTGTATGAAGAATTACTCAAGAATATGACGGTTCAGGAGGGTGTGAGCCAGCAACTTCTGTTCCCGGTGCAATTAGGATTTTCGAAGCCTAAACTGGAACTTTTGGGCACCATAAGGGAACAGTTGGAGCATACAGGTTTTGTGTTTTCATCCTGGGAAGACGAGATGATAGGCATCCATGGAATTCCAGCTGGGATCAAGGAAAGTAATGTAGAGGGAATTCTGGAACAGGTCTTGAGCGATTTGGAACACGAAGTTCCCGAAGCTGGATTTAGCCAGAACGATGTATTGGCCAAGTCCTTGGCTAGGAGTATGGCCATAAAAACGGGCATGTCTATGGAAAAAGAGGAGCAGGAGCATTTAATTCATCAATTATTTGCCTGCAAAGAACCCAGTGTGTCACCCGACAATCGTCCCGTACTCATTATGTTGAATGCCAATGATTTGGATAAAAAGTTTATTTGATGTTTCGATTAACTGAGACTGTAAAAGTATTGTTGATAACGAATGTCCTGTTCTATATTGGATCATTGACACTTGGTGAAGGGGCTTATAAATTATTCGCCTTGCATTTCCCAGAGCATCCCAATTTTGCTTTTTGGCAAATATTGACTAGCATGTTTATGCATGATATGACATCTGTAGGACATATATTTTTCAATATGCTAATGCTGCTGATGTTTGGAAGCCAATTAGAGACTTTTTTGGGACAGAAGAAGTTTCTTTTCATATATTTCTCTGCGGGATTAGGCGCAACAGCATTACATTTTTTAATTTTATATTTAGGATATTACCCTGGTTACGAATCTTTTGTAGCAACGGGTTTTTCGGATGCTGAAATACTTCAGTTTATGAATGAAGGTGAGTTTTCAACTAAGGTGTACAATGTAACAAATGAAGCAACCATAGATAAAATGTTTAGATCATTTTATACTTCGGCTGCAGGAGCATCGGGTGCAATTTTTGGAATATTGATGGCATTCGCAGTTTTTTTCCCCAATTTACCATTGATGCTCATTTTCTTCCCAGTTCCCATAAAGGCAAAATATTTGATTGGGGGTTATTTTGTGCTCAATGTCATCTCTGCGTTTTCTGGAGTAGCAATTGCCGGAGGAGATAATACTGCATTTTGGGCCCATATTGGAGGGGCATTAATTGGATTTATATGTGCTTGGTACTGGAAGAAAAACAGTTTTAATAATCGTAGATGGGATTAGTATGTCTGGAGGAAATTTAGCATATCAGTTTAAGACAGCTAGTATTATAGTAAAACTAGTTGTTATTAATGGGATTATATTTCTTGGCACCAATCTTATAGCCATGTTGTTCCAATTGGATATTGGCATATTGACCAATTGGTTTGTACTTCCTAGTGACCCTGGGCGTTTTGTTTTACAACCATGGAGCATTATAACTTATAGTTTTTTACACGCCGATTTTTTTCACGTTTTATTCAATATGCTTTACCTGTTTTGGTTTGGGCGATTTATACTAAATCTTTTTTCTGAAAAACGGTTTCTAACTATTTATTTGCTTGGAGCAATTTCTGGGGGAGCCCTTTATTTGTTAGGGTATAATATTTTTCCAGCATTTTTAAATGAACGAGCCTTTCTACTCGGGGCCTCTGGAGCGGTAATGGCCATTGTGGTTTTTGTGGCTGCTTATTCCCCACAAGCCGAGATGCGGATATTTACATTCAGTATCAAGATTTGGCACATTGCTTTGGTTTTGGTGTTGCTTGATATTTTGCGATTGAGCTCCAATGTAAATGCCGGTGGTATGTTAGCACATTTAGGTGGAGCCTTATTTGGTTATGTGTATGCCCGCCAGTTATTAAAGGGTAAAGACATAGGTGCCTGGTTTGAAAGGCTGATGGATGGTTTTGCCAACCTATTCAAGACGCGTAAGCAAAAACCCTTCAAAAAAGTACATAGGAATAAGGCAACACAATCAAAATCTAAACGTTCTAAACCTAAAGATGACGGCAAGAGTGACCACCAAAAACAAGTCGATTCCATTTTGGATAAGATTAGTAAAAGTGGCTACGAAAGCCTAACCAAAGCGGAAAAGGATTTCCTTTTTAAGGCAGGTAAAGACAACTAACCAATTTATCACTTAGCCAATTGAAGAAGCTCAGGTTTTTGGGGAAACTTATCTATTGGGGCAATGTGCTGGCGGCGCTATTGCTGGTGGTTTCTTTTGTACTGCCCTTTTTGCCCCCCTCCACATTTCCAACGCTTTCTATACTAAGTTTGGCTGTTTCTCCGCTTTTGTTCATCAATATACTGTTTGCTGTGTATTGGTTGCTTCGATTCCGTAGACAGGTTTGGCTATCGCTTATTGTACTTTTAATTGCCTATTTCCATTTTAATCCATTCTTCGAGATTTCTTCTGAAGGTGATGCAGATGGTTATTACAACACCTTATCCATAATGTCCTATAATGTGCGTTTATTCAATGCCTATGAGGACGTGCACGATAAGACCGAAGTCGCCCAGCAATTGGAAGCTATTTTGAAAGCGGAACATCCCGACATACTATGTATTCAGGAGTACTATGCGGGTCAGGAAACGGACTTTTCCCAATACCCCTATAAATTCATTCACTTTAAGGATGCGGAGACGAAATTAGGACATGCCATTTTTTCGAAGTATCCATTGATGAATAAAGGGGGATTCGATTTTAAAAATTCGTATAACAATAGTATCTACGCCGACGCTGTCGTGGGCAATGATACCGTGCGTATCTACAACCTGCACTTACAATCTATAGGGATTTTACCCTCGGTACGTTTTCTTCAAGACAGAGGGACGGAGCGTTTAAAAGAACGATTTTCAGAACGTTTCGTTCAGCAGGAAGAACAAATGAGAGTCATTCTGAAACATAAAGAACAATCGCCTTATCCTACGATACTGGCCGGCGACCTGAACAATACCTCTTTTTCGTACGTATACCGAAAGTTTAAGCAAGATATGAATGATGCTTTCTTAGAGCGTGGCAATGGATTGGGCAGTACCTATAAATTTGAAAGATATCCCATGCGCATCGATTTCATTTTATCTTCCAAGAAGTTGGATGTTATTCGGTTTCGTACTATCGATGAAACTTTTTCCGATCATCATCCAGTAAGTGCTCAAGTGGGTTGGAATAAGAACTAGAACTCCAATTGTTGACTTTCCAAATAATTAAGGGCGTTGGGACCTTCGTTGAAGAGTAGATCCAATACCGATAAATTAGGCAAGAATCCATGGTTTTTTTGATGTACTTGGGTATAGGATTCGAGTGGAAATACTTTTTCTTTTTTGGAGGCTATTAAATAACGCAAATCCTTTAATGGAGTCTCTTTATCGTATTTCGTTGTGAGATCATACGGAATGTCTGCGCCTAACAGTTCACAAATGATCTCGAAAATGGCCATGTTGTGATCCATAAGACCTGTTACCGGTTCATGGAATAAAGGAGCGAGTTCATCTTCGTAATATTCGAAAAAAGGAGAGGTGCGATAGGCACTCTGAAGGGATTTCCAATGCTGCAATTGCCATTGAAAATTTCCTTCCACTTCCACATCCTTGGTTTTCTGTCGGTCCTTATTTTTTGAATGCTTGACAGGTACATTCAACAACAAAAGACCATTTGCATGTGCTATATGCGCTCGGTTTCGGTAGGTCTGTTTTTGATAGTTGTCCTCCATTTCGAATACCACTCGATCCGCTTGAACCATTGCAATCATTTGTGCAATAGAAGGAAAATAACTGGGGTGTACGAGAATGGACATGGCGGTGTAACCGTTTAGTTGTTTAAAGGATTATTTGAAAAGGGAACTCTAGAAACATGAATTTTTTCTATGATCGACATCTAAACAATTAAACGATTCAACAATTAAACAGTTAAACGATTAATCCGGTCTATGCTTCTTTGTTTTTTTCCTTTCGTTTCTTTCTAAAGAAATTGAACCCAATCCAACCTACTAACACGATGAGGAAATACCTAAAGTAAGAAACAGGTTCTCCACCGCCGCCAACGGTAGTAAAAACGCGATCCCAGCGGATGTTGGATGGGAATTTTTTAAACTTATTGAAGCTCATCCAAATAAATACGGGTTTCCCGACCACGTGATTAAAAGGAACGTACCCCCAAGAACGGGCATCCTGCGAATTATCACGGTTGTCACCCATCATCCAATAATAGTCCTGTTTAAAGGTATATTCGGTAATGGGCTGCCCATTGAGTAGCACCTGAGTTCCATTTTGTGTGATTTTATTGTTGATACCCAATTCGCTGCCTTCATATACCTCGATAATGCGTTCGTAAAAGGGGATGGTCTCAGAATTGATCTCGACCGTTGCACCTGCTTCCGGAATATAAATAGGGCCAAAATATCGCGTGTTCCAAGGATATCGGGCATCTTGTGGGAAGATATTTCCACTAGCGTCGGGCGCGTTCTCTTCTACTTGCGTTCTTTCAATACTGGCAATTCCAGGAAGGTTTTTCAGTTTTGCTGCAGCTTCTTCGGTAATTTGGGCTATATGGACAATGTTGTTGTCATTATCTCGAGCTACCGGAATGATATCCGAAATTCCATAACGTTCATTGATTACTGGAGTTGGTGTTTGAGAGGGATTTCCTTTGCTATCTCTTGTAACCAAAAAATTCTTTGAAGCAATCCGATAGGAAAACTGAAGTTTTGCCCGATCCGGCAATTCATTTTGTACTCCGTTTACATAAACATATCCGTCTTTAATAGCCAAAGAATCTCCAGGAAGTCCTACACAACGCTTTACGTAATTGGATTTCTTGTCCATAGGCTTAATATCGACCTTGCTGGTAGGGTCAGTAATCACAGTTAATGTGTCTACCGGCCAGCCGAAAACTACAATATCATTATGTTTAATCTTCTGTACACCTGGAAGTCGGAAATAAGGATATTGAAAAGACTTGTTGTAAGATTTAATTTCTGTTCCTGGAATTCTATCATGAACCATAGGAAGGGAAACCGCGGTCATTGGTGCTTTTGCCCCATAATGGAACTTGCTTACAAACAAATAATCCCCCACTAGCAATGTTTTTTCCAAAGAAGAGGTAGGTATGGTATAAGGCTGCATAAAGTAATTGTGAACGATCGTAGCAGCTACCACGGCAAAGAGAATCGAGCTGGTCCATTCCCCAGCAGAGGTCCTTGGTTTTAACTCCCTATCCGGAATGTGGGTAAGCTTTTGTGTATAGTTTACATAGTATAAGTAAAAACCTAATGTAAATAGTACCAAAAAGGTTTCCTTGGTATTATTTCGTCCAAAACTTCTTAAGGTTTCTACCCAAACCACAGGAAACATAATAAGATGTACGATGGGAATAAAAAGCAAGATGACCCACCACCATGGACGATTAATGATTTTCATAAGAACCACTGCATTGTATACCGGAACGGCTGCTTCCCATGCTTTACGGCCAGCAGCAACATAAAATTTCCAAGTTCCTGCAAAATGGATTACTTGAACAATGAGAATGAATAGAATTAAATCGGTCCAGGTCATAGTGTTCTATTTAATATCGGCACAAATCTACGATTTTGACCGTTGGTGTTAGTTTATTTCAAATTTAAAACGTCTTTCATTGTGAATACCCCCGTTTTCCCCACAAGCCACTCAGCTGCCAAAATAGCACCCAGAGCAAAACCATCCCGCGTATGCGCTTCGTGTTGGAGCGTGATGGTATCGATAGGAGAGGTGTAATCCACCATATGTGTTCCTTTCACATCTTCTATGCGCTTGGCTTCGATGCAAAGGTGTTCTTTTTCGGTACTGTCTAGTTTCCAACCTTTCTTTTTAGAATGTTTCAAAATACCTTCCGCTAGGGTAATGGCAGTTCCGCTGGGGGCATCCAGTTTTTGTGTATGATGGATTTCCGTAAGGGAAGGCACATAATCTGCCCAG
>JAHQVM010000090.1 GCA_019634365.1 Flavobacteriaceae bacterium
ATTTTAAAGCTACCCGATGGCACGCTAGAAGGTGGTGCCGATCGTCGCGGAGATGATACTGCTGTGGGATTCTGAAAGAAAGTATGCATGCACAACAAGTCGTTTATCGATAAAAGCAGTCACTATAACGATTTGTAGGTAAATTACTACATTTTACAACTTTTTCCCTTACTTTTGATATCCTAACCAAATTTCGATAAACCCCCGCAGCTTACTCCGGTATTGATCGTCTCAATGCCCTAAATTCCCATATAGTATAGTTGCGGCTGTATATAAATGAAAGCAAAGTCTTTCTTCAAGGATGTGTATGCCATTATTCCGCTTTTCATTAGTGGATTGCTCTGTATTGGGCTAATTTTTCTTCTCTGGCAGAAGCATACTTCAGACGTTACCTTCGCTCAAACACTGCAAGATATCACTACCATCTTCATCTCCATTAGTGGTATTCTCGCTGCACTTATCATGATGTACCTTGCTTTCATGGCCAGTAGTTTGAAACGTTTACGCGACGACGCTATCGATACATTGAGTAAGATCACCCAAAAGATGCACAACTTTCGAAGTATCATAGAGTTGTTGATGCGCTCTAAAATGTGGTTGCCCGGGCTCAAGGAATACATCGATGAAGAGTTTGCAGGACTTACCTTTTTTGAGGTAAAGGAGTTCTATAAAGGGAAGTCCAAATTGGCGATTGAATTTCTGCAGGAAAGTCACCACTACGAAGACACCGAGAATCTTTATTTGGAACTTAAGTCACTATTAATGACCAGCCCAAGGGACAAAAGCATCCCAGAAAGCATTCGATACCCAAAGATCTATAGCCAAGACATCGTATCTAAGTGGCTCGAACATAAATGTGGTTCTGGGTTGTGGTATTACTTTGGTTACAAATACGGAAGTTTTAAAGAAGCATTGGATTACAACGCCGTATTCGAAAGGCATCAGGAGAAAATTATGACCTTGGCTAACTCCATAGATAGCGAAGCCTTTCAGGATTCATCATTTAATGAGGTCTTCCTTGCCAAACTGGGAGAGTATATGAGCAATGAGGTCATCCCTAAACTCTTCCAATTTCAGGGTAAATCGAACAAAACCATGCCCTCACTTCTAAAATACCTTTACACCCTCTTCCTTTTTTTGGTATTCGCTGGTATTCTATTGCCCCTCGCCTATTTGCTCTTTGGTTTGCCTATCATTGCGTTGATCATTAGCTTCTCCCTAATCATCAGTACCATTTTCTTTATCGCAACCAGTTTTTATCAGTTTTTAATGAAGGAAGCCAACGGATAATTTCCTTCAAAAATATTTGATAACTCCCTCATTTTCGGTTACGTCCAAACTTCAAATTTTCAAACCATTTAAGTACCTTTGCAAACTATGGCAAAAAATGAAGAAGTAATTGAAGTTTTAGGCGCCCGAGTTCACAATCTTAAGAACATCGATGTTACCATTCCAAGAGAGGAATTGGTAGTGATTACGGGGCTTTCGGGAAGTGGAAAGTCCTCTTTGGCCTTCGATACGATCTATGCAGAAGGACAGCGCCGGTACATCGAAACTTTTTCGGCTTATGCACGCCAATTCTTGGGAAGTTTGGAACGGCCGGATGTTGACAAAATTGAAGGGCTTTCCCCTGTGATTGCCATAGAACAGAAAACCACCAGTAGAAGCCCTAGATCTACCGTGGGAACCATTACCGAAATTTACGACTTCTTACGCCTGCTGTTTGCCCGCGCAAGTGATGCCTATAGTTACCAAACGGGTGAAAAAATGGTGAGCTATAGCGATGAGCAAATAAAACAACTCATCATCAAGGATTTCGACGGTAAGAAAGTAAGCATTCTTTCCCCCGTAGTACGTTCAAGAAAAGGACATTACCGTGAATTATTTGAACAGATCGGAAAACAAGGATTTCTAAAGGTTCGAGTAGACGGTGAAGTTTTGGACATTGTAAAAGGTATGCGTATCGATCGGTACAAAACCCATGATATTGAAATTGTTATCGATAGATTAAAGATTTCAGAAGCCAGCGACAATGATAACCGACTTACCGAAACCATTCTAACGGCCATGTACCACGGAGACGATGTGCTCATGGTATTGGATCACGAAACCGAGGCTGTACGGTTTTTCAGTCGATCCTTAATGTGCCCTACTTCCGGAATCTCTTATCCCAATCCGGAACCCAACAATTTCTCATTCAATTCCCCAAAAGGGATGTGTCCTAACTGTAAAGGCTTGGGTGAATTGCATGAAGTAAATCTGGATAAAATAGTCCCGGATACTTCCCTATCCATAAAACAAGGAGCTTTGGCGCCACATGGCCCGCAGAAGAGTAATTGGGTCTTTAAACAGATGGAAATCATCGCCACCAAGTACGACTTCAAACTTAGTGATCCCTTCGACAGTATTCCCAAGGAAGCTAAGGAGATCATTTTCCATGGTGGAAAGGAAACCTTCGATGTTGCATCGAAAACATTAGGAATCACCAGAAATTATAAAATCGATTTTGAAGGTGTTGCTACCTTTTTGCAAAATACTTTTGAAGCCAACGAATCGAAATCATTGCAACGCTGGGCCAAAGAATACATGGACAAGATCCCATGCTCGGAATGCGGCGGAAGTAGACTTCGGAAAGAATCCTTAAACTTTAAAATCAACGGAAAAAGCATTGCCGACCTATCGGGCATGGATATCATTGAACTTTCCGAATGGTTTTCCGATGTTGAAAAGGACCTTAGCGAAACCCAATTGAAAATCGCTTCAGAAATCATTAAGGAAGTACGGGCAAGATTGGGGTTCTTGGTGAATGTTGGTCTCACATATTTATCCCTTAATCGCAGTTCAAAATCCCTGTCGGGAGGAGAAGCCCAACGTATTCGGTTGGCAACACAGATTGGTTCTCAGCTTGTTGGAGTACTGTATATTTTGGATGAGCCGAGTATTGGATTGCACCAAAGGGATAATGAGCGATTGATCAATTCGTTGGTACAACTCAAAAACATTGGGAACAGCGTTATTGTGGTTGAACATGACAAGGACATGATTGAGAAGGCCAATTATGTAATCGATATTGGTCCGGCAGCAGGAAAACATGGTGGTGAAATTGTTTCCAAAGGAACACCATCAGAGATACTAGAACACCATACGCTAACAGCAGATTACCTGAACGGGACCAAAGAAATTGAAATCCCTCAGGAACGTCGAGAAGGTAACGGCCATACACTTTCCCTAAAAGGCGCTACCGGTAATAATCTTAAAAAGGTTGATATTCATATTCCTTTAGGAAAAATGATCGGGGTCACAGGAGTTTCGGGAAGTGGTAAATCGACCCTAATCAACGAAACGCTCTACCCCATCCTGAATGCCCATTTCTTCAATGGAGTGAAGAAGCCCATGCCATATGCGAAAATTGAGGGGCTTAAGCACATAGACAAGGTAATCGACATTAACCAATCCCCTATTGGCCGTACGCCACGATCCAATCCGGCAACCTACACAGGGGTGTTTTCTGAAATACGAAGTTTGTTCGCCAAGGTTCCGGAAGCGATGATTCGCGGATATAAACCCGGGCGATTCAGCTTTAATGTATCGGGAGGTCGATGTGAAACCTGTCAAGGAGGCGGTTTGAAAGTCATTGAAATGAACTTTTTACCCGATGTGTATGTGGAATGCGAAACCTGCCAAGGAAAACGTTTCAATAGGGAAACCTTGGAAATTCGATACAAAGGGAAGTCCATTTACGATGTGCTGGAAATGACCATAAACGAGGCCTGTGCCTTTTTTGAGCACATTCCTAAGATTTATCGCAAACTGAAGACCATTCAGGATGTAGGTTTGGGATACATCACCCTTGGACAGCAATCAACAACGCTTTCTGGTGGGGAGGCCCAGCGGATTAAGTTGGCGACGGAGCTTTCGAAAAGGGATACAGGAAATACCTTTTACATCCTTGATGAGCCTACTACTGGGCTTCATTTTGAAGATATCAGGGTATTATTGTTGGTCTTGAACAAATTGGTCGACAAAGGCAATACGGTATTGATCATTGAGCACAATCTCGATGTCATAAAAACGGTCGATTATATCATCGATATTGGACCTGAAGGTGGTAAAAAAGGTGGGGAGGTTGTGGCCATAGGAACCCCTGAAGAAATCGTGAAACAAGGGAAAGGCCATACGGCCAAATTCCTGAAAAAAGAACTACATTAGCCTCTTGGAGGTATATTTCAATAAAAAATTGCGCTATGAGATCTGAAAATCATCAGAAAAATTGGAATGAAATAAAAACAAACGACTCCTGGGCGATCTTTAAGATCATGGGGGAATTCGTTAATGGCTTCGAACGAATGAGCAATATTGGACCCTGTGTCTCCATATTCGGTTCGGCGCGAACCAAACCCGATGACAAATATTACCAACTAGCTGTGAGTGTTGCCAAAAAAATCACAGAACACGGTTACGGAGTGATCACAGGTGGTGGTCCGGGTATTATGGAAGCCGGAAATAAAGGGGCTCATTTAGCGGGCGGTACTTCGGTAGGACTTAATATCGATCTCCCTTTCGAACAGCATGACAATCCTTATATAGACAGCGATAAGAGCTTGGATTTCGATTATTTCTTCGTAAGAAAGGTAATGTTTGTAAAGTATTCTCAGGGATTTGTAGTGATGCCGGGTGGTTTCGGGACCTTGGATGAACTCTTCGAGGCGATGACGTTGATACAAACCCATAAAATTCAGCAATTCCCCATCATCCTTGTAGGAACAGAATTTTGGGGTGGATTAATCGATTGGGTCAAGAAAACACTACTTGAAACCAATCAAAACATCAGCCCACAGGACATGGATTTGTTCCACATTGTGGATACCGAAGACCAGGTATTGGAAATCCTGGATGAATTCTATAACAAAGCGAATCTGAGTCCAAACTTTTAATTTTGAGAACTACCTCCCCCATATTCAAAACAACATTCATTCTTACTTTTCTTTTACTCTGCACTACGGCAGTAGCTCAGGATCGGGTAAAAGTGATGTTCTACAATCTATTAAATTACCCAGAAGGGCAAGCCTCTTGGAATAGGGAATTGTTATTACGGGAGATTATTAATACCTACGAACCCGACATTTTAATGGTTTGTGAACTCATGAGCCAAGAAGGAGCCGACGAAATTCTGGAGGTATCCCTCAATGATGGTGAGGTGTTTTATGTAGCGCCCCCTTTTGTGGACAATCAGTCTGGAGGGGCGGACCTACAACAATTGGTCTTTTATCGAAATGATACGTTCGAATTACTCCAAACCGATATCATTACCACCAATATTCGAGATATTAACCGCTACGAATTGCAATTAAATACTGCCAATGGAGATGTAGATCCCGTGGTCCTAGACCTTTATGTAACCCACCTGAAGGCAAGTCAAGGTGGGGAAAATGAATTGCTGCGTCTGGAAATGGTTCAAGAATTTACGGATACCTTGGGCGATTTAGACCCCAATTCCTTTGTCATCTTTGCAGGAGACTTAAATGTTTATACTTCTACCGAACCTGCTTACATTGAATTGTTGGATGACACCAATCCCATTGTCCTGGTCGACCCAATCGATACCCCGGGTTCATGGAGTAGCAATGAAGACTTTACCGCTGTGCATACACAAAGTACCCGAGTAAGTTCTGGACCTTTTGGAACGGGTGCGGGTGGTGGTCTAGATGATCGGTTCGACTTTATTTTAATGTCCGAAAATATGTTGTCCAATCCCAAGATGCGGTATGTGCCAGGTACCTATGAAGCCTATGGGAATAATGGAAATTGTTTCAACCTAAGCATTAACAACGTTAATTGTGGAGGAACCTTCGGTACCAACCTTAGATCGAACCTATACAACATGAGTGATCACCTCCCCGTTGTCATGGAATTGGAAACGGATCGGGAAATTGTATTAAGCGGTACGGATTTTGTGGTAGAATCACCATTAGAGATCTTAAATACGTGGGTAAAAAGCAACCTTCGCGTACGAATTCGGTCTAATGAAGTACAAGACCTTCAAATTTATGATATGCTCGGAAAGAAATTGATGGACATTTCAGTAGAAAACGCAGGCGAAAAGCCATTGAATGTTTCTCATTTCCCTTCGGGGGTATACTTCCTAACAACTTCCCAAAACAACTTCTATCCCATAAAATTTATTAAAGGTAATTGAAGAAGTTCTGGATTAGCATACTCGCAGTATTATTGCCGCTTGCCGTTTGGGCACAGCACGATATTTCTGTGGATGCAACTTTGAATGCAACAACGCATATCATTCATATCGACCAACAGATCACTTATAAAAATGACTCTCAAAGTGTACTTAATGAAATCTATTTGCTGGATTGGGCCAATAGTTTTTCGAACAAGGATACACCATTGGGACAGCGTTTTGCTGAAAACTTTAAAAATGGTTTTCATTTTGAGAAGGATGAAAATCGAGGTAGAACAGATATCAATCGCATTACAGATGACCAAGGAAACACAGTGATTTGGGAACGTGGCGATGAAGTAGATATACTGAAAGTGTTTCCTCCAAATTCAATTCCGCCGGGCAGTAGTTTCACATTCCATTTGAAGTATGCCGTAAAACTTCCTGAAGACAAGTTTACGCGTTACGGGGTTACAAGGAACGGAGATTATAAACTGAAGTATTGGTTAATCACCCCTGCCGTTTTTGATGGAGAATGGCAGCATTACAGCCATAAGAATACAGACGATTACTTTCAGTCACCAACAAATTTCCAAGTAACTGTCCAATTTCCCAGCAACTACGCACTATTTACAGATCTGAATGCGTCAACGATAGATAATGCCAAGGGCAATAATAAATTGTTGCTAGAGGGGCAAAATCGCATGTCCTTTTCCATTCACCTTCAAAAAGAACGCAATTTTGAAAGCGTGGTTACAGATCAGGTAGAAATGGTTACCGACCTGAAGGACAAAAAGGTTTCTGATGCCAACAAAGCTATCTTGGTAGATCGCCTGACCCGGTTTTTGGAAGATCGCTTGGGGTCCTACCCTTTCGAAAAAATTATCATAAGCGATGCCGAGTACAGAACTAGCCCTGTTTATGGGTTGAACCAATTGCCGGATTTTATCAGTCCGTTTCCGAATGGATTCGAATTGGACATGGAGCTTTTAAAAACCACTACACGCAAATACATTACCCAAACCTTGCCCTTAAATCCGAGAAAAGATCACTGGCTTATCGGAGCCCTGCAAATCTATCTCATGATCGATTATGTAGACACCTACTATCCGGATATGAAAATCTTGGGTAACCTCAGCGATTTTTGGATTATTGATTGGTTGCATGCTGCAGAGTTGGAATTCAACGATCAGTACCCATTCTTGTACCTCAATATGGCTAGGAACAACTTACACCAGTCCTTGGTCACGCCTAGGGATTCATTGGTTAAATTCAATAAGCAATTGGGGAGTGATTACTATGCAGGTAGTGGGTTGCAGTACTTGGCAGATTATGTAGGAAAATCCAATGTGGATACCACCATAAAGGAATTCTTCAACTCCCAGAAACTGAAGAAGACCACACCAGAATCTTTCAAAAATAAACTTCAGCAGCACACCGACTTGCCCATAGATTGGTTCTTCTCGGACTATGTGGGCAAGCGAACCACGATCGATTTCAAAATAAAAAAGGTGAAAGAAGTGGGAGACTCATTAGAGGTTTCCATTCTGAACAAACGGGATAACGTAATGCCTATTTCACTGTACGGATTGCAAAAGGATTCTGTGCTTTTCAAAAAATGGGTGAAACCTGTGGATAACATGACTACAGTCCGCGTTCCTAAAGAAGGTGTAAGGAAATTGGCACTAAATTATAACGGGGAAATTGTAGAATTCAATCGAAGAAACAATTTCAAGGCCGTTAAAGGCTTGTTCAATCGTCCGCTTCAATTCCGATTGTTCAAGGACGTGGAGAATCCTAATTTCAATCAGGTTTTCTTCATGCCGGTATTTCAGTATAATTTATACGATGGTTTCAGTTTAGGGCCCAAAATGTACAACAAGACCATGTTGCCCAAGGGCGTTCATTATAAACTCGAACCCCAATTTGGGTTCCGATCCAAGAAACTGATCGGTAAAGGCTCTTTGGTATATACAGATCGGGTAGACCAGGGTAACCTATATAGCATGCGATACGGAATTTCGGGTAGCTTCTTCTCCTATAATGAAGGTTTGTTTTACAAGCGCCTGTCCCCTTTTATGACCTTTGCCTTTAGGGATAACAAAGACTTAAGGAAAAACAAAAAACAGTTCATCAACATTAGGAACGTAAACGTGTTTAGGGACGAAGATCCGAATGATCCGGATCAGGACCCCAATTACAGTGTTTTTAATTTTCAGTATGTGTACCGGGACAATAACCTCATCGATTTTTATAGAGGTGTTCTGGATTATCAGATTTCACAAAAATTCAGTAAGATTTCCACCCAGTTGGAATACCGTAAGTTATTTTTGAGCAATCGCCAATTGAATGTGCGTTTTTATGCTGGGCTCTTCGTATTCAACGATACGGGATCGGATAATGACTTCTTCAGTTTTGCCTTGGATCGTCCCACCGATTATTTATTCGACTACAATTATTATGGGCGAAGCGAGGATACGGGGCTTTTTAGTCAGCAGTTGATCATTGCTGAAGGAGGGTTTAAATCTCAATTGGAGCCCGCGTTTGCCAATCAGTTCATTACAACCGTCAATGCTAGTACCAATATCTGGAAATGGATTTATGCCTATGGCGATGTTGGTTTAGTTAAAAACAAGGGGCAGCGCGCCAAAGGTGTTTGGGATACCGGTATTAGAGCCAGTTTGGTAGCCGATTATTTCGAATTGTATTTCCCGTTGTACTCCAATTTGGGATGGGAACCAGGATTGCCCAATTACGACCAACGGATCCGCTTCATTGTTACGTTGGATATAAAAACCCTTTTGGGACTTTTCACCCGAGAGTGGTACTAGCCCAATTTTCGAGGCAAGTTTTCATTTCTTAAAAATTCTTTTATTTTAGCCGCGTGATTTTTCACACTGATCCCCCAGATCATTTACTTAACTTAACTTAAATCAACCAACTATGGGATTTCTAAAGAAATTTAAAGACAAACTCGGTATTGGCGGCGTTAAAGTCGAACTTAAAGTACCCGGCCAAGTGGCCAAAGACAGCGGCATTATTGAAGGAACAGTGGTACTTACCACGAAAAGTGAACAGGAAGTGGTAGACATTACCGTTCAACTCCTCGAAGAATACGCTACAGGCCGTGGTGATGATAAGGAAGAAAAAGAATTTGAATTGGGAGAAGTAAAAATCCCCGGAGGTTTCAGTATTGCCCCTGGCGATACCAAAGAAGTACCCTTTTCATTGCCTTTTAACTTGGTAAAATCCAATGCCGACGACTTAAAGGAAATGGGGGGTGCACTAGGTACCTTAGGAAAACTTGGCAAGTTTGCCAACAATGAGAAGTCCAGCTATTTTGTGGATGCAGAATGCGACGTTAAAAGTGCTGCTTTAGATCCATCGGACAAAAAAGAGGTAAAACTAGTCTAACCTTAATTCCCTTTTATTTTCATGGTAAAGCTTTGTAAGAAAATTGCTGAATCCAAGTGGTTTCAGAATTCGATCACGATCGCTATTCTAATCGCGGGTGTATTGGTGGGAATTGCCACCTATCCCGAATTTTCAGAAAAACATCACGGCATTCTCGAATTGCTCAATAAAATCATCTTATGGATATTCGTTGCTGAGGTGGTCATAAAAATGATCGCCGAAGGTAAAAAACCATGGCGCTATTTTTATGACGGATGGAATGTTTTCGATTTTGTTATCGTAGCAGCGGCCTTCCTTCCATTTGGAGGAAGTTCGGTAGCCGTATTGCGTCTGTTGCGTCTATTACGTGTGCTAAAATTGGTAAAGGCTTTGCCAAAGCTTCAGCTGTTGGTTAGTGCCTTACTAAAGAGTATTCCTTCTATGGGATATGTTTCTATCCTATTATTATTGTTGTTCTACATCTATGCGGTGGCAGGGGTTTTCTTTTTTGGGGCCAACGATCCCATTCATTTCGAAAACCTTCAAATGTCCATGTTATCCCTCTTTAGGGTGGTAACGTTAGAGGACTGGACCGACGTCATGTATATCAATATGTACGGATGCGATAATTACGGATATGACGGCAACGAAGCCTTATGTACCAATCCATCGGCAAGTCCCATTGGCGGAGCTGTTTTCTTTGTCTCGTTTGTGCTTTTGGGCACCATGATCATTCTTAACCTGTTTATTGGTGTTATTATGAATGGTATGGATGAAGCCCGTGAGGAAGCTATTGAAGAAGATTTAATTGCACCCGAAGATGTACAAACCAATTTGGGTGAATTGGAGGAGAAACTGGCAGAGATGCAAGCTTTGGTTATTAAGCTGAAGCATCCTGGTGTTATTGAAGAAGAATAGCGAAATTCTAAATATTGTGAAGCCCGGATTTTGTTAAGTCAAATCCCGGGCTTTATTTTGTTATAAGAAATAAGTGTGCCATGCTAAACAATTGGAAATTCCTCCTACTTCTCTGTCTTACCTTGGGTTTGGCCCCATTTACTCCAGAGCCCCATGTTTGGGGCAAGTTGAAGTGGCTATTGGGAGGAGCTTCCGGTATGAAGCTTATGGATGTTTTCGATCTATTTCTCCACTCCCTACCGTTTCTATTGCTTTTTCGATGGCTGAGCTTAAAACTGTTATCTCGCATAAAACAATGACAGGTAACCTAGTATCACCATCTCCCATAAATACTATCTGCCCCTAACTGACTGGCCCAAATTCCCGATGTCTTTAACTAGGAAATATTGGGCATTCGCCATGTCTAACACTCCATTCACACACTTTAGTTTCATTTGGTAATCCTTGTCTATAGGTTTGGGTTCAATACTTAACGCGCATCTTTTATAGCCAAGTATTGAATCTTTTGTATAACTAAAACGTAATAGTATGAACAATTTTCCAGCAAGCGGAAGCTTTACCAATGTGGACTTTCAATTTGGCACCACAGGATTGAAACCAGCAAAGGGCGATACCGATGTTAACCGTAGAATGGTAGCCGAAAAGTTCACCCACATTTCAGTTAGACCTGGAACCGCAGGGTTACTCAAAGGTGAAAGTGGCGGGGTTAAATACAGTGAATATTATGAACTGGAGAGCTTTCAAAAAGGTACAGGAATAGCCACCTTTAGACCCTCTCAATGATCATCTTTTACACGGTATTGACCTAGACATTAAGGCAAGGAAAACCTTGCCTTTTTTATTGCTAAATCTTAAAATGATTGCCGATTTGATAAAATGGAATAGGCTTTAGAATAATTTATTGCATTATTCTCAATACTTTAACGTTTGTCTACATTGTAAAAGTGCTACAGATTTGCTACTTTTGCAAAACAAAATTCCCATTCTATGCAGACAAATCCCCACGTAAACAGTGAGTTATCTTTTGAAGACTTCAAAGCCGAAGTTTTAAACGATTACACCATTGCCGTTACCAGTAGGGAATGCAGTTTGCTTGGACGCCGGGAAGTACTTACCGGGAAAGCCAAATTTGGAATTTTCGGCGATGGTAAAGAAGTGCCACAACTTGCATGGGCGAAGGCCTTTAAAAATGGAGATTGGCGCAGTGGGTACTACCGCGATCAAACTTTTATGATGGCCATTGGTCAACTTACCATTGAACAGTTCTTTGCCGGCTTATATGCCCATACCGACATCAAGGCGGATCCCATGAGTGCCGGACGCCAAATGGGAGGTCATTTTGGTACCCATAGTTTACATGAGGATGGGAGTTGGAAAAATCTAGCCCAGCAAAAAAACAGTAGTGCAGACATCTCTCCTACTGCTGGGCAAATGCCGAGATTGTTAGGGCTGGCACAAGCCTCGAAAATATTCAGGAATGTAAAAGGACTTGAACACCAAACACAGTTTTCCATAAACGGTAATGAGGTTGCTTGGGGAACCATTGGTAATGCAAGTACAAGTGAGGGACTTTTCTGGGAAACCATTAATGCTGCCGGTGTATTGCAGGTTCCTATGGTGATGTGTGTGTGGGATGATGAATACGGAATTTCGGTGCATGCAAAGCATCAGACCACCAAAGAAAACATTTCAGAAATCCTAAGTGGATTCCAAAGAACCGATGAGGCTCCTGGATATGAAATTATCCGAGTGAAAGGATGGGATTATGCCGAATTAGTGGATGCATTCCAAAAAGCAGGCAAAATTGCTAGGGAAGAACACGTTCCCGTATTAATGCATGTGCTCGAACTCACTCAACCCCAAGGTCATTCCACCAGTGGATCTCATGAACGTTATAAGAGCCCAGAGCGCTTGCAATGGGAAAAGGAGCATGACTGTAATCTCAAAATGCGGGAATGGATGATTGCTTCTAATATCGCTACTGGTGAAGAGTTGGATCAGTTGGAGAAAAGCATCAAAAAGAAGGTGCGTGATGGAAAAAAAGCCGCTTGGTCTGCTTTTTTGGCACCTCAATTGAAGGATAAGGCAGAGGTAATTACCCTGCTAACGCATCTGGCGGAAAGCAGTTCGAATAAGGTGTTTATCGAAAAGATCAAGAATGATCTGGCTGCAAATGACGAACCCATCAGAAAAGACATCCTGTCTTCAGCTCGAAAGGCACTGCGGTACGTAGTTGGGGAAGATTCTTCCGAAAAAAGACAACTTCAGGATTGGATCAACAACTATTTCGACATCATTCAACCAAAGTACAGTGCCCATCTTTATTCAGAAGAAGATAACAAAGCTACCCACATAGCCGAAATTAAACCTACCTATGCCGAAGATGCCGAAATGGTAGATGGGCGTCTGGTACTAAGGAATAATTTCGATGAAATTTTCAGTAACCATCCGGAAACCCTTGTTTTTGGTGAGGATAGTGGAACCATCGGTGACGTAAATCAAGGATTGGAAGGCCTGCAGGAAAAACATGGGGAACTTCGTGTGAGCGATACAGGAATTCGAGAAGCTACTATTCTCGGACAAGGCATAGGGATGGCCATGCGTGGACTACGACCCATTGCCGAAATTCAGTATTTGGATTACATTTTGTATTGCCTGCAGATCATGAGCGATGATTTGGCCACCGTGCGTTACCGTACCAATGGATTGCAAAAAGCACCTTTGATCGTTAGAACACGGGGACATCGTTTGGAAGGTATTTGGCACAGTGGATCGCAAATGGGAGGTTTAATTCACCTTCTACGAGGCATGTACTTATTGGTTCCTAGGGACATGACCAAAGCCGCAGGATTTTACAATACACTGTTACAAAGTGATGAACCTGCCGTGATTGTGGAATGCTTAAATGGGTATCGATTAAAAGAAAAAATGCCGAACAATCTGGGTGAACTCAGAACCCCAATCGGTGTAGTGGAAACAGTAAAAGAAGGATCGGATATTACATTGCTTTCCTACGGAAGTACCTTAAGAGTGGTTCAAGATGCTGCCAAAGAATTGCAGCAAGTTGGGATCGACGCCGAAGTGATAGATGCCCAATCGCTATTGCCCTTCGATATCCATCACGATGTTTCCAAAAGTATTGCTAAGACGAATCGTCTTTTGGTGATAGACGAAGATGTTCCTGGCGGAGCTTCGGCTTATTTACTTCAGCAGGTAATCGATGAACAGAATGCTTATGTTCATTTAGACAGTAAGCCCCAAGCATTAGCAGCACAACCGCACCGTCCGGCCTATGGTACCGATGGGGATTACTTCAGTAAGCCTTCGGTTGAAGATGTCTTTGAGAAGGTATATGACATGATGCATGAGGTAGATCCTACCTCCTTCCCTGCCTTGAGGTAAGAAGCTATATGCCAATTCATTGTCAGATTGTGTAGGAAAATACACTTTAACGAATTCTTTGTGCGTTTGTCCGATATTCACCAATATTTCGAATAAAAATTTGGAAAAGCGAATATTTTTAATGAACATTTACAACAAGTAAAGAAAAAACACAAGCAATGTTACTTTCTGTTTTCAATAATAATTTGAATAATAATAACAACGGAAATCCGTAGCAGAAACTTGTACCCTATACAGAACCCGTCAAGTTTCGAGCTTGACGGGTTTTTTTGTGGGATAACTATTTGATTCATCTTATAAAACTAAAATATCATGTGTGGAATTGTATGTGCATTCGAACTTAAACAGCCCAGCGAAGAACTGAGGCCTCAATTATTGTCCATGGCGAAATGTATTCGTCACCGCGGTCCCGATTGGAGTGGGATTTTCGACGCGCCAAAAGCTATTTTGGCTCACGAAAGGCTCGCCATTGTAGACCCCACAAGTGGAAAACAACCCCTCTTCTCTCCAGATCGAAATCTGGTATTGGCAGCGAATGGTGAGATCTACAACCACATGGAACTTCGCGAGCAGTTTAAGGGTACCTACGAATTCCAGACCAAAAGCGACTGCGAGGTTATACTGGCACTTTACAAGGAAAAAGGAGTTGCCTTCCTTGATGATCTAAATGGCATTTTTGGCTTCGCTCTATACGACGTTGAAAATGATGAATACCTTATTGCTAGGGATCATATGGGAATTATCCCCTTATACATGGGTTGGGATCAAAACGGAACGTTCTATGTAGCTTCAGAATTGAAGGCCCTGGAAGGCGTTTGTACCAAAATAGAATTGTTCCCACCAGGTCATTACCTACACAGTAAAGACGGAGAATTAAAACGTTGGTGGACCCGTGATTGGATGGACTATGAAAACGTGAAGGACAATGAATCTTCTATTGAAGAACTTAGGGAAGCCTTGGATGCTGCCGTAAAAAGACAACTTATGAGTGACGTTCCCTACGGTGTGCTACTTTCTGGAGGTTTGGATTCTTCAATTACCTCAGCCCTAGCCAAAAAGTATGCAGACAAACGAATTGAAACTGGGGATCAAGAAGGGGCTTGGTGGCCCCAATTGCACTCTTTCGCCATAGGTTTGGATGGCTCCCCAGATCTTGCAGCAGCCCAAAAAGTGGCCGATCATTTAGGCACTGTACATCACGAAATTAAGTTTACCATACAAGAAGGGATCGATGCCATACGCGATGTTGTTTACCAATTAGAAACCTATGATATTACCACCATACGGGCATCAACCCCAATGTATCTCATGGCGCGCGCCATCAAAGCCATGGGAATAAAGATGGTGCTATCTGGTGAAGGAAGTGATGAAATCTTTGGTGGATACCTGTATTTCCATAAGGCACCAGATGCCGAAGAATTCCACAAAGAAACCGTTCGTAAGTTGGATAAATTGCATCAGTACGATTGCCTGCGCGCTAATAAGTCCTTAGCCGCATGGGGAATTGAAGGTAGGGTTCCATTCTTAGACAAAGAATTTATGGACGTGGCGATGCGCCTGAACCCTAATGACAAAATGATCACTCCAGAACGCATGGAAAAGTGGATCCTTAGAAAAGCTTTCGAAGACATGCTACCAGAGAGTGTCGCTTGGCGTCAAAAGGAACAGTTCAGTGACGGTGTAGGCTATAGTTGGATCGATACCCTCAAAGAATTGGTAGAACAAGAAGTAACCGATGAGCAGATGAAGAATGCGCAATACCGCTTTCCTATCCAAACCCCAACCAGCAAGGAAGAGTTTTATTATCGTTCGATTTTTGAGGAGCACTTCCCTAGCGATACAGCGGCATTAAGCGTTCCCTCTGTTCCGTCGGTTGCCTGTAGCAGCCCAGTAGCATTGGCATGGGATGAAAGTTTTCAGAATATGAACGATCCAAGTGGACGCGCTGTGGCCAACGTTCATGAAGAAGCTTATGAATAATGGTTAATAGTTCTAAAAAAACCGCCAATTGGCGGTTTTTTTTGTGATAGTTGTTTGTGTTTCGCGACTTCATCACAATATTTTTAACGAAAATTATCAGAAAAAAGAGCTAGATTCGCATAATAACTTAATTGCGCTATGAAAAAATATACCCTCTTATTCTTATCCTTGTTAACATTTTCCCTATTCGGCCAAACTCCTTGCGAAGGCGGTATGGCGGGCGTATATCCCTGCGATGGCTACGATTTGCTTGTGTATATTTCGGATACCGAAATGGGAGCTAGTGATGCTAATGATTCTTGGGGATGGACCGACCCTCAGGACGGAAAAGAATATGCCATTGTAGGTCTGACCAATGGAACGGCGTTCATTGATATTTCAGATCCTATAAACCCTGTTTATTTGGGGAAACTCCCCACCGCCACGGGTGAAGCTACTACTAGGGACATAAAAACCTACAACAATTTCGCATTCGTTGTAAGTGACAACAACGGTCCTCATGGTATGCAAATATTCGACCTCACCCGATTGAGAAACGTAACGAATCCACCAGAAACCTTTACTGTAGATGCACAATATTCTGATTTTGATAACGCGCACAACTTAGCCATCAACGAAGAAACGGGATATGCCTATGTATGTAGAAGCAATTTGTTCAATGAAGGTGTTCATTTTGTGGATATCAGCGACCCATTAAACCCAGTGAATGCAGGTGGAGTTGCCAGTGGCCTATTCACACACGATGCTCAGGTCGTTTCTTATATTGGACCCGACGCAGATTATTCGGGTAGTGAAATCCTCATTAGTTTCAATGGATTCGATGGAGATATCACCATAGTTGATATTACGGATAAAAACAACCCACAGGTTATATCTAATTTCAGTTATACATCGACCCAACATGCACATCAAGGTTGGCTTACGGAAGATCATAGATATCTAATAGTTGGGGACGAATTTGATGAACTGAATATTGGATTTAACACCAGAACAATCGTTTTTGATCTTCTGGATTTAGACAATCCTGTTGAGTCATTTATTTATAC
>JAHQVM010000091.1 GCA_019634365.1 Flavobacteriaceae bacterium
ATGCGACGTTATGATTTTCCCTATCAAAGGAAACATGGGTTATGTTTATGTCATTTGAATAAATACATTGTGAAAAGACCAGTAAACACAGGAGTGATATTTTTTTAAACAAGTCCATTTTGAATTGATTTTTGAAGATGAATTAGGTTCAATATACCGAATAACCCAATGGAACGAGTTTAATATTATAATTTTTAACGTCTCCTTAGCATCCTACCACCATTTTTCATTAGGCCTCTCATTCAAGGAGTTAAGTACAATCGGTGCTCCTATTTTGGGTATGATAACTGGGATCCCTATTTCTTCGGCTTTTTTCAATACCCTGTTAACGGGATCATCCCAATCATGCATGGCCAATTGAAAAGCACCCCAATGAATGGGCATAATCACCTCCGCATTTACATCGAGACCGGCCAAGGCTGTTTCTTCGGGCATCATATGAATCACGGGCCACAATTCATCGTATTGCCCGCATTCCATCATGGCAAAATCGAACGGACCGTATTTGTCGCCGATGTCCTTAAAATGATCTCCGTAACCACTATCGCCACTGAAAAATATATTCTGACTGCCTGAAGTAATCACCCAAGATGCCCATAAAGTGCTACCACGATTATTGAATTTGCGTCCAGAAAAGTGTTGTGCTGGCGTACAGGCAAATCTAAATCCTAGATAGGTTGTTTCCTGCCACCAATCCATTTCCGTAATCATCCGTTCGGATATATCCCATGCTTTTAAATGCACACCTACTCCCAAGGGAACGAAAAAATGATCTACTTTTTCACGAAGTCTCTTTATAGATGGATAATCCAAATGATCATAATGGTCGTGTGAAATTAATACGGCATCAATCCTTGGGAGTTGTTCGATCTCAATGGGTATTGAAGTATTGAATCTTCGCTGCGCATCCCTGGATATAGGTGAAGGCATATGGGTTAACATGGGATCTATTAAAATGTTCCTGCCTTCCATTTGAAGTAAAAAGGTAGAGTGGCCAAACCAAATAAGCCGGGTATCCCCTTTGTAATTGGCCACTTGGGCCGAATCTGCCATTACCACGGGTAATTCCTTGTCTGGTTTGCCATTTGGGAAACTATTGAAGAGCATTTTGCGCATAATCGTCATTCCTTTACCAAATGAAATGTCATCATCTACCCCATCGATGTTTATAAATTTACCATTTTCATGATTGGTTGAAACGGCATACTGATCTTTTAATTCCTTGGTCACATCACCGCCAAATACAGGATGTAGATTCACAAATAAGAAATAGGCGATGATGAAAATGGCAAGAAGTCCCAAAAGGATAAATAGCATACGTTTAAAGATTTTAAGGATTCGCTTCCTCATAGGATTAAATTTCGGCCAATAGATTAATGTCATGGTTTTCCAAATGCTTTAGATCCGATGGCTTTGAAAGCATATGGATCATAGCCAAACCTATTTTGGTGGTGGTTGTAATATTCTTGGATTTCTTCAATAGTGCGAAAAACGGTCTCATTATAACATAAATTGCATTGTACCATCCTGTTTTAGATTTGATTCCCCGTTCCGGGATAATGGCTCCCGGCCGAAATGCATAGGCATCACGAAATCCTTTGTTGAGAATATAATTCTCCGTTCTCCCTTTTACCCGTGCCCACATGGATCTTCCTTTTTCGGAAGAATCCGTGCCCTTTCCAGATACATAATTAAAAACCATAGTAGGGTTGTGTTTGTAAAGTACATCGGCAAAAATCTGGGTAATTGAAAAGGTAATATGAGTATACTTTTGTTCATTGAGGCCAACTACTGAAACCCCCATACAGTAAAAGCAAGCATCGTATCCTTTCAATTGATCTTCGATAGTTTCCAAGGCAGCAAAGTCTTCCAGTATAATTTCCTTTAGTTTGCTATGTTGTAAATCAAGGCTGCTTCTATTAATGGCCAATACTTCAGAAACTGAAGGATGATCCAGACATTCCAAAAGAACTCCTTTGCCCACCATGCCAGTGGCACCTGTAATGATTACTCTGTTCATGATTCCTCTAACTTTTTAATTCTTCTAGTTTCATCCAAGGCTTTTGGAAAAATTAAGCATGTGAACGATCGAAAGGGAATGATTGTAAACCTCTTTTCCATACAAGGATAAATTTACGAAACATACATTTACACTATGAGGCGTATATTTTTTTATAAATTTAACTTACCTTTTAGTATTTCAAACTGCTGGTTTTTAAGTAATTGTTGATTGCAGTATTAGTGCTCTAGATAATTTTGTAAGATTTGTATTGCAAAATTCTTTACCTTGGGAGCATAACAAATAGTCCCCAAAGATTAAGATTTACAATAGAACCCACAGAATATCCTATTGTTTATATAGGATTTCTATATTTACAAGGATGAAAGTTGAGTTTCTTTCAATTTCCCACTCAACAGTTTCCATAGCGAGAATGCATATTAATCTAAATATTACAACTACTTACAATTAACCACTAAACTTAACGTCATGAAAAGAATATTACTTTTTTGGCTTATGGTTACTGCCAGTATTTCCTATGCCCAAACAACGGTAACAGGAACAGTGACCGGAGAGGACAATGAACCCATATTAGGAGCCAATGTCCTTGTTGCAGATACATACATTGGGACCGCTACCGATGCCGACGGAAGCTTTACCCTTACCTATGAAGAAAACCCTCCCTTTATCATTCAAGTAACCAGTATTGGATACGAAAATGTGGAAGTTCAAATTACTCAGAACAATCAAAATATTTCTGTAGTTCTCATAGAAGGGAGCGAACTGGATCAGGTAGTCATTTCTGCTTCGAGAACTCCTGAGCGCGTATTCGAATCGCCTGTAACGGTGGAGCGTTTCGATATTCAGGATATTAAGAACTCGGCTTCCGCAGAATTTTACGACGCTTTGGAAAACTTGAAAGGTGTAGATATTAATACCAATAGTTTAACCTTTAAATCTATTAACACTCGTGGTTTCGCCACTTTTGCAAACAATCGTTTCCTGCAATTGGTAGATGGTATGGATAATGCCAATGCCGCCCTTAACTTCCCGCTGGGTAACCTATTGGGAATGGTAGAAACCGACGTTCAAAGTGTGGAGATCCTCCCAGGAGCTGCGTCTGCATTATATGGAGCCAATGCTTTTAACGGTATTTTATTCATGACCAGTAAGAGTCCTTTCGATCACCAAGGCCTTAGCCTTTCTTTAAAGCGTGGTATCACTTCTCAAGAAGCGGCCGGAAATAATGATTACACAGACATAGGAATCCGTGCAGCACATATGTTCAGCGATAAATTTGCTGCTAAAGTGAACTTCGGATTAATGGTAGGAACCGATTGGTTTGCCGTAAATGAGGAAGACAAATTACAGCGTGGTGTCGATCGCAGTGCTATCGATTATGACGGGATCAATGTATATGGTGATGAAGTTAGCACCAATATAAATGCTGTTGCTGAAACCTTGGTTGCATTGGGTGCACTTCCTCCAGGTGCCGATGCTTTGGTGCCTTCGGTGGATGTTAGTAGAACGGGATACAACGAAAGGGATCTTACCGACTATGATGCCGAGAGTGTTAAAGCAGATTGGGGACTTTTCTATCGTCCATGGGCTACCGATTTTGAAGTGGTGTATCAAGGAAAGGTAGGAACTGGAAAAACGGTATACCAAGGTGCTAACCGCTATCGAATCGATAATTTCTTCCAACAACAGCACAAATTGGAATTCAGGAATGACAATTTCTTCCTTCGTGGTTATGTGGTTGCCGACAAAGCTGGAGATTCTTACGATATGGTATTCACCGGAATCAATATTAACCGAGCTTGGAAACCAGATGATACTTGGTTTGGTGAATATGTAGGCGCCTATGTTCAAGGAACATTGGCAGGGTTATCCGATGCCGAGGCACATGCTTTGGGTCGACAAACAGCCGATACTGGGCGACTTGAGCCAGGTACATCAGAGTTCAACAGTGTTTTTAATAGCACCATAAGCAATCCAGACCTTTCGGTAGGATCTCAGTTCCAGGACGAATCGAGATATTACCATGCGGATGCCAACTATAATTTTGGGCATCTTTGGGATGCTGCTGAAGTACAAGTAGGAGGATCGTACAGACAATACCGCTTGAATTCCTTCGGAACAATCTATACCGATGGGGATGGTCCCATTAACTATTCTGAAGTGGGTGTGTATTCGCAAATCCAGAAAAAACTACCTATTTCCGACAATGTAGATGTAAAACTTACAGGATCGGTGCGCTACGACAAATCGGAACTTTTCGATGGATTCTTCTCTCCAAGGGTTGCTGCAGGATTTACCATTGCAGATAATCATAATATTAGGGCTTCTTACCAAACTGGTTTTAGAAACCCAACGACACAGGATTTATTCATTGGATTGGATGTTGGACGAGCTGTACTTGTGGGAAGTGCCGAAGGCAATCCAGAAATGGACATCCGCACCTATCCATTAAGTGCTACAGGGCAAGCCATATTGGGTGTTTCGGAATTGCCATTCGATGGAACAAGCGCTTACAATAATTCTTATTCTGCCACCTCTGTGGGTGCTTTTGCAGCTACTGGCGATCCAGGGCAATTGGTAGTCGCCAATCCGGATCCAGTGGAGCCAGAACAAGTTACCTCCATCGAATTAGGGTATCGTGGAAAGTTATTCGACAATAAATTACTTGTCGATTTAAGCGGGTATTACAATAGCTACAAGGATTTCATCACCAATGAAACTGTAGTAGCACCTTTGTATGGTGATGTTGGATTAACCCAAGCGCTTCCCGATGGAACTCCCCTAGCCATTGCCGCTATTGCGAGTAGTGATTTCCAAGCATTCCAAACGTATACCAACACAGATGCTGACGTTAACTCCTATGGTGGCTCTATTGCATTAACTGTTGGGCTTACAGATAAACTGGACCTATCGGGTAACTACACCTATGCAAAACTTGATTTTGACCAAGCGGCCAATCCAGATTTCCTTACCTTATTCAATACACCGGAGCACAAGGTAAAAGCTTCTTTGGGTGGATCTGATATATTCGAAAACTTTGGATTCAATGTAGCTTGGAGATGGAGCGATAATTACATTTGGGAGGCTACCTTCGGAACGGGAGCCGTTCCTGCCTTCCATGTATTGGATGCCCAAATAAACTATGAGGTTCCGAAATTCTTGAAATCAACGTTCAAACTAGGAGCTACCAATTTGCTCCAAGATGAATACTTTACTGCTTTTGGAACGGGATTGGTAGGATCCATGTATTACCTATCATGGACGATCAATAACTAAAACTTACAATATAATAGATAACCAAAACCCTCCGTCGCCAAGGCTATGGAGGGTTTTTTATATTGACATTTCCATTTCAAACTGATCGACGGTATTCTTCAACTTTATCTTCTCTAAATAATGTGTTTTTGAAATGAGACGTTCATCCACATTATTAATCCGAATGGTTTCTGAAACACTTCCAATCGCATTAAAAAGTGCATCCCAATTTTCGGTGATGTTCTCAAAAACATCGAATTGCGCCACATATCCGTTGTGTGAATCGATTACAAAATAGGCTACATCTTTAGTACGTTTTGAGACCACGAAGTAGTCATAATCCCCATTCTTGAGGGTTTTAATATGATTGTCCCATGAATAGTGCGATTGGTTCAATACATTCCAATCCAAATCATTCTGTGCTATTTTGCGCAATTCATAATTCGCTTGATTATTTTGAACCTGAAAGGCTCCGGAATAACATTGATACCGTTTGGTAATGGAGAAACCTACTTTGCTGTAGGCTTTTACCGCACGCTCATTTTCGGTAATCACCTCCAACGCAAGCATGGTTATGCCCTTCTTTTTCAATATCGGGATACAATGATCATACAATTGCTGAACGATCCTTTGACCTCTGTATTCGGGCAGTACTCCGGTACCTGTATTGAAGGCAATACGATTTCCATTTCGCTCATCGACCGCATGTATCATAAAACCAACAAGTTTATCTCCATCGAACATTCCGTATGAATCCGAAAAGCTCACCTTTGCCCTTCTCCATCGCGCTTCGTAAAACTGGTAATCGACGGGCATTTTCACATAATAGTTTTCAAAAGCAGCGAGAAAGCACTCCATTAGCACATTAAACGGTGTTTGTTCTAAACTCTTTATGGTCATGATCGGTTTATTTATAGAAGATCGTTTTATAGCGATTCTCACTTTTCGAATCCTCGAACAAATAAGAACTCATAAGACAAAGGTAGCTTTCAAAAATACCTTTGAAAATAGATACAATCTTTAAATTCCTTCTTTTTTTGATTGAATCACAGTGGGTAATGCAAATAGTTTCCATAGTATATTGTTTAATTTATTGCTAATTCTACTGCCTTGGCGGCTTGGATGGCGCCCGTGTCAAATTGGGGTATGGTAAGATCTTCTTGTGAAACCAGCATGGGTAGTTCGGTGCAAGCCATCACGACTCCTTCTATGCCTTGCAGTATCGATTTGTCAATGATTTTGATGAGTTCGTGTTTGGACTTCTCTGGGAAGATTCCCTTTAATAGCTCGTTGTAGATCATTTTTTGGAGGGTATCTCGATCTTCTTCATTGGGAATTACTACCCTAAGCCCATAGCGATTTTCCAAGATTGACGTATAGAAATTATCTTCCATGGTAGGCTGGGTTCCAAGAAGGAGTACTTTGTTAAGGCCTTCATTTGCGATGGCCTGTCCCAAAGTATCCGCTATATGAAGAAAGGGAATGGACACTTCGCTTGTAATTGCTTCACTAACCTTATGAATGAGGTTGGTACATAATACTATCATATCGGCTCCAGCCCTTTCCAATTGCTTGGCTGCGTCAACAACAATTTTCTCAACACCTTTCCAATTATTGTTCAAAGAATGTTCTTCGATAGCAGCAAAATCAACCGAGTTTAATAGAATCCTTGCAGAATGGGATCAGCCAAGATGCTGATTTACCAATCGGTTGATCCGATCGTAATAAAGTTTAGACGATTCCCATCCCATCCCTCCAATGAGTCCAATTAGCCTGGTTTGTTTGTTCATGATCTTTTCTTTGGACTCAAAATTATATAGGAAAGCCGGAACTGAAATAAAGTGTAAATGAATGCTGTAGTGGTCACATTGAAAATTTTTCAACTACATGGCGTTAATCTGTATCGTATTTTTGTGATATGGAGCTGAAGTATTTTAGACTAATTAAAACCATCGCTGAGGAAGGTAGCATTGCCAATTCTTCCGAGCGGCTGTTTTTGACGCAATCTGCATTAAGTCATCAGTTAAAAGATTTGGAGGAACGCTTGGGTTTTAAAGTATTCTTGAGAACACGGAACAATTGGGAACTCACGGCCGAAGGCAAAGAACTCTATAAATTAGCCAATACACTATTCAATGCCATTGATGATGGATTTGGAGCCATAAAACAAATCAAGGAAGGCGCTAAGGGTTCTATAAAGTTAAGTGCCGAATGCCAATCCTTTTTTCACACACTTCCCAGTTTTATTCAGAAGATGGGCATACTTTATCCCGAAATAGAGATCGATCTTAGTATGGGTGCCACGCATCAAACCATTTCCCAAGTGCTGTCGGGGGAAATCGACATAGCCATTGTCACCTCAAAACCCGAATCGGATGCCTTGGCCTGCATTAAAGTGTTCGAAGACGAAATCTTCGCTGTATTGCACAGAGAAAGTGAATTGAACCAACATAAGCATTTGCAATCGGAGCATTTCGAAAAGGTGCATCTTCTCATCAATTCGTTTCCATTGGAGGGTGTTTGGGTATATCAGCACTTTTTAAAGGGAAATAAAGTCCACCCCAGAAAGATTTCGGCCATTCCTTTTACTGAAACCACCCTTTCCCTAATCAAAGCCAATATGGGTATAATGTGCGCCCCCGAATGGCAATTAGCACCTTTTAAAATACCTGAAGAGATTGTTTTTAAAAAGGTGGGCAAAAACGGACTACACCGAGAACATTTTCTTGTAGTACGCACCGCTGATCGCAATAAAAACTACATCCACGATTTCATCTCAAATTTTAAGCAGGATTTTCTCGAAACCAACGTTTAATACGACCATTTCTTGGTAACAACCAAACCATTGTCGAAGGCCACCTCGTAAAAGGATTCGGTGAGTTCTGAATTATTTATTTCGACAATGGCGAACCCATTGAGGACTCTGTGATCTTGCACATTGGAAGTCGGGTTTGGCATTTTGGTATGGCTGTAATACAATACTTCGGGGTCGTTACCGCCCATCAAGGGCTCCAAATAGGATCCGTTGCCAAAAGGGATGGAAGCATGACCACAACAGCGCATGCGCGGCTTGTTTCCATTCTTGGAGGTTTTTCCCTCATAGATACTAAGATCTTCACTATACACGACACCGTTATGCACATGTCCCCAATACCAGACATCAGGTATATGCGGAGCAACCGTATTCAAGACCTGATTCCATAATGGGTTATTGGGAGTTGGTCCGTCCTTGGCCACTTCAATGCCATTATGATGCGTACAAAGCATAATTTGTTTTCCCGAATTATAGGCTTTCTTCAATAATTCCAATTGCTCCTGCCCGCCTTTAGAAGTCGCTATGATGCCATCCATGTACAATGGACTTTCGTCATAATAGGCAGAATCCAGTCCTACAATGATCCAATCCCCTACTTCGAATGAAAAGTAGGTGCTTCCACCTTGATGGGTAAATCGGGCATCAGACAGGGTCGTTTTCATAAGTCCATTTGCACCATCATACATCTCATGATTGCTATTCATGGTATAGAATTTATTGTGATATTTTGCAGGGATCCTGTCCAAAAAGTTATTGTTTTCTTCTCGCTTTGTACCTGCATAATACACATCGCCCAAATGGATTATATAATCCGGATCCTGAGCCACCACTCCTTCAATGACCAATTGAGATGGGCATTTTGGTGTTTCTCCATCACTCCATAAACCCGTACCCCAATCACCAATAATAGCAATCTTTGCTTTTGAAGGAACCGTGCGATTACTAAAGTTACCTTCATTGCTAGGAGCCGCAACAAACGGATGTTTTTTCCATGGTAGTACTTTGTAATAGAGGTAATACACCAATACCAAAGTCCACTCTATATCCAATTGACAATATTTTGAAAAGGCGTATATCGTTCCATCTCCGGCTACCCATAGAAAAAGCTGAAATTCCTTAGCCTGTTCTGAGGTTATTTTGGAATCTGGAAGCCCAAATACAGTTCTAAGTATTCCCGACAAATGTCCTTGATTAACCAGCTCATTGAGGAAATAAAGAGCGAACATATTCTCGTAGTCATGATGATAGTCCTCTTTATAATCACCATTTAAATAATATTCCTCACATGTTTTGAGATAATCCCAAAATGATTCCGCTTTGCTTGTACTTTCTGAAGTATAAGCGGAATCGTTCTGTGCGGTTTCCAATTTTTCATTGATATCCTTTAAGGTCATTTGAGCGCTCGGCCCGATATTGAAAGCATCCATGTCTTTATTTTTGAATTTTCAATAACCTACATATCAACTACTTAAGCAATACGTATTTATACGTGTTTTCATAAAAAAAGGGCTTGTAAAGCCCTTTTTTACGAGTTAGACACTGATTTACTTTGATTCAAGGATATCAATAATGGCTTCGGCGACGGGAATGGATGATAACCAATTTTGCCCCGTAACCAAGCGTCCATCCACTTCCACATGAGCTGTATTTCTGGGTGCATGCTTAAAAACACCTCCCCTGTTCTCGATGGTTTCTGTAATTTTAAATGGGAAGGTTTTGTAATAATCCCGATCTTTTCGTTCGAATTCATCCGGGTAACCGCTTACGCGCTTTCCAGCTACGAGGTATTTGCCGTCAGATGTTTTTAAATGAACGATACCCGCGGTGCCGTGACACACAGAAGAAACAATGCCTTCATTTTTTTCATAAATATCCATGGCTATTATCTGAATGGCTTCGTTTTCGGGTACGCCAAACATAGAGCTCCCTCCACCAATAAATTGTATGGCCTTATAAAGAGTGGTTTCTACTTCTGAAGGAGAAAGAGTGTGCTTAATGGCCTGCATAAAATCGCTGTCGTACAATAATCGCTTACAATCTTCATCTGCCGTATCGACGTATGCAATGGGAATAGCACCTCCCTCAGGGCTTACGAAATCAACGTGGTAACCCCCCTTAACAAAGGTATCGTATGCCTTGACAATCTCGTAGAAACTATTACCTGTTTTTAAATCAGAATCTCCATAGAATTGGGCATTGGAAA
This sequence comes from Flavobacteriaceae bacterium, assembly GCA_019634365.1. GTDB lineage: Bacteria > Bacteroidota > Bacteroidia > Flavobacteriales > Flavobacteriaceae > Aureisphaera. Next base: position 10,294 of record JAHQVM010000091.1, read on the forward strand.
CGACAAAGAGAACGTGATCGCCGTGTTTTGGGGAATCTTCCCTCGTGGCTGTTTTTGAAATAATTTTCCAATGACCATCGGCTTCATTTTTCCGTAAAAGAAGCAAATCGATAAATCGCCAATTGCGTTGTGGAAGTAATATCTCAATCTTCGCTGTTGCAATGTCATCGGAAACATTCACGGAAAGAATCTTGGACTTTCTTCCATTAAACGTTCCCGGTTCCCCTTTAAACCAGCTTACATATTCATCTGCCGTAAGGCGTTTGAATTCTCCCCGAACCGTTAGATATAAAGTGGCATTATCTGCAAAAGCATTTCTCAGTTGTGTTTTCTGGTTATAGGCGCTTCCCTCTGTATAATCGGTGAGGGTTTTGATAACAGCCTGTCGCTCGGTTTGCGCATAGCACAAATGCGAAATAATTACAAGTAGTAGTGTGATTTTGATTTTCATTTTGATCAATGATTTTAAAAGTTTTGGTAAACTTCCAAAAGTGATGTCAAAATCAATTCACAATTTATAACACAAAACTCCAGAATTATAATTTTGGAGGAATTTTCAGGGTTTAAATTCAGAAGGAGTCATACCCGTTACCTTCTTAAAGATACTGTAAAATGAGGATTTAGACGAAAATCCAGCTTCAAACCCGATGGCTTCCAAAGTATAGCGATTTTCTTCCTGCAAAAGTACTTTGGCCTTCTCAACACGATGGTCGTTTATGTAATTATTAAAGCTTTTTCCGAGATTGTCATTCAGCAATTGTGATAGTTTATGAGGTGAAATCCCAACTGCTGCAGCAACGTCCTTCAGTTTTACATTTGGATTCCTAAAGAGCTCTTTTTCTGTCATCACAGTCGTTAATCGCGCGACGATTTGATCGGCTTCTGTACTCTGAATTTTCTTGGCATTGTATTTTTCGGGAGGATCTTGAAATAATATCGATCTGTTTTTTTTCAGTAATAAGAAGAAAATTACACCGTATAAGGCGAGGGAGAATGTAATGGCTCCAGTAATATACCAACGAAATCGCCCAATATTGTATGCGATAAAAATGAGCACATTGCTCGTGAATATAAGTAGCAGCCATAATTCCTGTGTGGTATAGCTCTGCTTCCTTTTGAATACTTTACCAAGGATTTCCCGCAACATATAAGCAGACAAAGCCAAATACACGCCCCAAACGAAATAAATAAACTTGGCAGAATAGCTCCTCCAAAGTTCGGGATAGGTTTCGTAGGGATAAATTATGCCTACTACGACAATAAATAGCAAGAGAACCCCAATATGAATCTTCCAGGAAGAAGGAACTTTCTTGGTGTTTTCCAACTGGGAGCGGACATAGTAATAAAGCATCACCCCGATTAAAAAACAGGCTGAGAGGCCAATTTGTAAATATAGTAGAACGCGATCCTCATTAAATACCATGTACACCGACTTTCCAATTCTAATGCTAAGCATAAGCACCAGAAGTCCCAAGAAGTAATTGGGCAATCGATTTTTCTTTCTTACAAAGAGTAAATAAATACTGAGAAGAAACCCATTAAACACCCCAAGGGCACTAAAGAAAAAAAGAATGGAGGAATTGGAATCCATGGTGAACCAAAGATATCAATTTCCTCCATCCGAAATCTTAAAAATAGGTTATTCTAGACGGCTCTAAACGATATTCGAAGAAACATCTGGAGCCATCAATTCGCCCCAAGTAGCTTTCATTTGTTCAATTTTTTCTTCTGCACCCATTTGTTCCAAAATATTCAAAACAGCATTGTAGGCCGAATCGAGGGCGCCTACAATCCAACCGTGATGCACAGAACAACATTCTCCGGCAAAATTGAGATGTCCGTTAAACTCTGGAGTAAGTAAGGTAGGATACAAATTCTTGAATTGACCCGGGCCAAACAAGGCAAATGCACCACCACCGGCATGTTTATCCCAGAACCAGGTTTTGGTTGTAGTTTCAGGATCATAGCCCGCAAACTCTGCATACACATCCACTTCGGGATAGAGGTATTGAATTCCTTTTAAACATTCGTAAACGCGTTCTTTATCGGACAAAGCTCCCATACGCTCCGCATCTTGGGCCCAACAGTATATTTGTAGCACGCCACCTTTGGCTTCATATCCATAAGACGGATACACAATCTGACGATTCGGGCGATCCGATGCTGCTACCCCCAATCCTTTATCCTGACGTTTCCCAAGTTTAGCCCAGAATTGATTCTTAAATGTAATAAAGGCCTTAAATGAGGGCATATAATTGCTTTCTCTTATAGCCGTAGCCTTGGAAAATGATAGGTTATTAAAAAAGTTTTCGCGTAGTTGTCCGTTGAGATAATTACCATTGGGCAAGGTGGTGATGGCAAAGGGATATTCCTTTTCTGCCAATCCTTCTCCAAAGGGTCTTTGTACGGTTAAGCGGATTCCCCCGTTGCCTTTGAACAAGCCTTCATCATAATCCACTTTGGTGACACGATGTTGCATGAAAACACGTTGTTTTGGTTTACTGGGCGCTCCAGGCGATGGTTTATGAACTTCAGCAGGCGGAACCGTGGCTGGTGGTTCGGCATCTGGCGTGAGGTTTGGAGGAGAATATCCGTAGGCATCATTAGATCCCTTTATCATTCCAATTTCTGCCTGTGCCCAATAACCATCTTCTTGCCTAACGCCGTCTTCTAGATTTAAAACGGCACGACAGGCATCTGGAAAATGCTGCATACCATGGTCTATGGTCACCATATATACATTGGGATCGGATGTGTCGTATGGATTCTTACTTCCACTCCAATCATACACAGCAATCACCATTTCCACAAAGGATACGCTGTACATTCCTGTGCCCACATTGGTAGTTTCCAGGTAGCTTGCTACACTGTATGGCAAATTATCCTTGGGATTACCCATTTTTGGATCGTAATATTCCTCTAATTGCTCCAACGTAAATTCGTTGGTTAAATATCCCCACATAGAGTAATGATCGTACTCCATGAGCATCTTGAAACCTTCTTCGAAACTCTCGTCAATTTTCTTTAAAAAGCGTTCATTCACCTTATCCAAGACCATATTGATCGGTAAATAAGGATCTCCACTTGCAGGTGTTACCTCAGTGACCCAAACCATATCGAGATCACCTCCGTGATTCACCCCAAAATTCAATGAATTAAGTGATGCCTCGGCCGCAGTAATGGGCTCTTTCATATTATTGAATCGTAAACGCTGTACATCTGAATTATAATAAAACTTACGCCATTTCACCATTTTGTCTTCCAATCCGTTGTATTTCAGAACGGAATTTACGGCCAAGGTTAAATGCTGCACGGGCAACATATCTGCAGAGAACTGTGGCACCCGCATACCTCCCACTTCACCATAAAGACCCGCAGCATCTACATTGTTGGGATCGTATTGGGTCGAGTACCAAGTATCGATACGCCCTCCGACCCTATCGGAGGCTTCGAACACTTCGCATTCTATGCCCAAGGATTGAAGAATAAGTCCTGAATACAAGCCCGCAAATCCACCGCCAATGATACCCACCAAGGGTTCATCAAATTTTTCGGTGACATACATAGCTTTCTTCTGGGATCGTTGTCTATGAATCTCTTCTCGGTATTTCTCTCCATAGTTTTCGAGTATCCACTGCGAAAATGCCTTCTTAATGGATCCTTTTGGTTTCGTTGCTTTCAACGAATCGGAACTCGGGTTAGCTCCAGGTTTAAATGATAAATAACTCATGGTAATTGGTTTTAGAGTGGGTTTAACTTGAAGTGTTAACCTAACAAACTTACCTTATCCATAGGGAGCTATCAATAAGTATATATACCTAATTGCATGGCGGTAATCCCACAATAGTTAAGGCTTCACCCAAGTCATTGGATTGTTATTGAGCTGTTTCCAATCTTCACTTAAAGCCATTTCTAAAGCTTTCAGTGCTTCAGAATCATGTCCCTTGGCACGAAGGCCTAATACATAATCCAAAAGATTATAACAGGTTGTAAATTGACCACAAGCAATGAGACAGTCCATTCGGTTTACTTTAACATCTTCTTCGTCCCACCATAATGTAGTGGGCGTTTGGGAGGCTATAAGGGCAGTCTTCTTCAAAGAAGTACTTGGCGTGGGTTCTATGTCTTTATTGAAGGAATTATTTCCGTAAGGCGTTTCTTCTCCATTCAATTGATAAACGGTTGACGTGATCCGCTTATCCTCCAAACCCTCTTCATTGTACAACATGTTATAATTAAGCCTCCGTATTTGTTTCAAGAAAACATCATTGATCATTTTGGCACCAGAGGTAAGTCGCTCTGTGAGCATTCGTTGGAGCAATCCCACTTCCAAATTCTGAAAACTGATGACATCATTCAGTAATACTTCTGGTGCTTTGGATCGAATAAGATCCTTAAGCCAGGTTTCGGTATTGCGGCGTATGGAACTCAGTATCCCGCCTATTACCATTAACACTGTACCCATTCCCAATAAAATACCTCCAACCATAAAAACCCATGGGTAGTCCGCTTTCCCAAATACATTTTGGGTATTTAGAAACATCATTAAAACTCCCAAAACGGCAAGGGCGACATACCACCACTTAATTTTTAAGTACCCGAGTACATTTCTAAGCGTGGTTTTCAGGGATTTTCGCCTCTCTATAGGACTATTGAAAGGCACCCATGGCACCATTTTATAGCTCGCCACATCGTTCACCATGATTAAATTAAATCGATCCTTATTGGCCCTACGCTTGGTGATGTTGATCATGCTTTCAATCCCTTGATTGTCTGCAATACCACCATCCATGACCCCGATACCTTCTTTGAAATATTCCTCTTTTTTCAAGGCTTTATAGGTGTCGGTATTTTGGTTAGCGAAATAATCATCGGGAAAGATAAGGGGCTCAAAACCCAGCGGGAAGCATGAGGAGGAAGCAACAATATCCCCTAACTGAACTTCATGCTTCAAATCTTCAGAATTAGCACTTTTAAGGGGACTGTTTCCGAAGACTCCATTGTTCTGAAACCGAAAAGGCAGTCCAAACGAAAACTCCGTACTATTAAAACAGACATCTTTTAATTCGGTATCGCTTTCATTTCTGTAGTTATCAAAGGCACCTTTGAATATGTCCATCTCCGAATACGTGAGGGCAAAGGCATTGATTATGCTTTGTTTTTTATGGGGAAACTTTTTCCAAACATTTTGGTTTTCCAATTTGTCCACTGCATCACCAAGGAGGGTATCGTTCTCAGGTGTAAATTGATGATAGAAATCTCGATAAAAGGAATGAAAATTGAAATCGGGAGATTGGGCAGCTTTGGAATAGGCAACTGCCAACAGGGTTCCACCACTCACAGAACTTACAGCCCGCGCTCTATTCAATAAAGGATTTCCTTCGTATTCAATTCTATTTAAATAGGAAATTACTCCTAGGGCAAAGAAAGTCGCCCTATAACCTCCCCCACTAAAGCATAGGCCTATGCCATCAAACGGAATAAAATTGGATTCGTTTTGTTTCGGTTCGCTCATGGTTTCATGGGTTCTAAGATGAATACATTGGGGAGGTATATAAAATTAAGAAGAATTATAGTTCGAACAAGTGAATTTACACTTAAAAGATAATTCGCTGCACTTCAACGATTTTAGCTAAAAACGCACTTCGCTTAACAAGAATTTTCGTACATTTATACTACGCTTCATTTCAACCATTCCTATCATCTACTTAGCTGCGGTTAGCACCCAGTATCTTATCTGTTCCTTTTTCAAGAAAGAACCTTGAACTTCTTAACATGGTAGTTAGACGTTTTTTAACTTTTAAACCATTGTGTATGAAGAAATTTTTACTTTTCTGGAAAGAAAAACTTAAGGAATGGAACATAAAACTGGTGGAGTATGCTCGTGCGAGCAGCTATGCCATACATCGTTAGCCGATGTTCTTTGTTAAGTTTTTTTTCAATCCCCTTCGCAAGCCGGAGGGGATTCTTTTTTCTTTTTGAAAAATTATAGGGCAGAAAGGAACGTAACCAAGTCCTCTTCCTTATTCAATTCGAGTTTCTTCTTTAATCGGTATTTCGACTTTAGCACACTATCGGGCAACACATTGAGCATGGATGCAATTTCCTTAGTAGATAGGTTCATACGAAGAAAGGAAGCCAAACGGATTTCCTTTTCGGTTATATCGGCATAGATTTCCTTAAGTTTTAGGTCGAAATTATTATGCACTTCAGAAAAGTAACTCTTGAATACTTCCCAATCCTTATCCTCTGCCTTCTCCTTTTTCAAAAGCATAATTAATCTTCTAAATTCAATTTTGAATAGTTCTGGAGTTTCTTTGATGCGCTCTAAATTGGTCTTGAGCTCTTCAATAAAAGTGTTCTTCTGTACCAAATGCAAGGTTTGGGAGGCCAATTCTTTCTTTTTAAATTCAATTTCTTGCCTATAGATCGCTTCCTGTTTTTCCCGTGCAATCTTGTTTTTCTTAATGCGCTGTGTAAAACCATAATACAACAAACCAGCAATGGCAAGAAAAGCGAACATCCCAATACCATAAAGGGTTTTGGTAAGGTTGGAAACCTTTACTTCCTCATTCAAGGTTTTTATTTCCTGTTGCTGAAGGGCAATTTCTGCCTCTTTCCGTTCGGTGGCATATTGTACCTCAAGTTCATTGACTTTGTCGATATTCGCTCTTCTGTAAAGACTATCAGCCAAGTTCAATTGGGCAACCCGAAATTCATATGCCTTTTCAAAGTCTCCCATAGCTGCATACAGTCGTGCAATGTTTCTGTAATTGCCCAATAAATGAGGCCCTTGTTTAATTTCACTATTAATCGACATGCTTTCCTTGTAGTAAGCAAGTGCCGATTGATTATCACCTTTTAACAGCGCCAATTTGGCCAAAGACATCAGAGTCTTCGATTCCAATCCAGGATTGTCGTATTCCTGTGTAAGTCTCAGCGATTGCAGCGCATAATCTTCTGCCTGGGGAATACTATCCCATATTCGGTACAAGACGCTTATGTTTTGCAGCACACGCGCTTTCTTTATTGGAAATCCCGCCGTATCGAAATAGTTCAAGGTCTTTCGATAATAGGAAAGTGCCGCTTGATAATCTTTCTGTTTTCTGTAGTTCAATCCAAGATTGCCGCGTACTTTGGCTAGGTCCTCTTCCGTGCCCGTATTCTTGATATAAATGGCTTCGGCCTGCTTGAAATATTCGGTAGACAATTCAATATTCTGCAAAACCCCGTGTATATTTCCCAATGAAAGATAACTTCTGGCTATTTCTACCTCACCCAGATTCAGTTCTTGTCGCAGTTTTAGAACCAATTGAATGGAATTCATGGCTTCTTTATATTTTCCCATCTTGCGCTCAACATTTCCCAGATCATTAATGGCAAGCATTCTAGAGGTTTTGTTTTCATTAGCCTCAAATCCTGCTATGGCTTTTTTAAGCCATGATTCGGCCAAGGGAAAAATAGAGGTCCGTTTATAATAACGTCCCTTGTACCATGCAAATTCAGGATCGAATGCGTTGGGAACCGTGCGTTGGATAATAACCTCCAAACTATCTAAATACCGTTTGCCTTCAGTCGGCTTTTTCTCATAGTTTTCAGAAAATAAATTCTTGTAGAGTTCTATCTTTTTTACATCATCATTTACGTTTTGTAAAATGTTCAATAGACTATCTACCTTTTTAGGGTTTTGTCCGGTAGCATTAATAAAAAAAAGAAGACTGAAACAAAGTGAGAATAAAGTTTTCATAAACGGGAGTTAGTCATTCCCAAGATACTCATTTTGTCCTCGTTCTGAAATAGCAATCCATCCCTCACTACGCACACTAATTCAATAAAAATGACTTATATATTTGATAATCAATTTTTTAAATAATTTTTATTAAGAATAGAAAATGTACTTGTCCATACTTTGTCCAGAGTAAATGCGTAATACCATATTCATGAAGTACGAATCATTGGTAGGAGAAAGAATAATTTTTGGCACGCTTGTTGAAATCCTATTAAACCACTAGGGTAATTATCTAGTCAAAGAGTAAAATTAAATCAATTGTATAACCATTTAAATTCACCATTATGAAAAATCTAAAAGAATTTTGGAACAAGAAACTTAGTAAGTGGAATGAGAAGTTGGTAGAATATGCAAAAGCCAGTAGTTATGCCATCCACAGATAATACAACAGAACCGTTTCGTTGAAATCCCTCACAGAAGTATCTAGTGAGGGATTTTTTTATTCTACTATTCCACGGAACAAATACATCTCTAAGTCCCGAACAAAATTTTCTCCTAAATTATTATTGGTGAACACCACATAGCCTGTATTCTCCCCGAGGATATAGGCGTATTTGCAGTTAAAATCCCCATTGTTACCACCATGGCCAATAATCTTATCACCATTGGGTGTTTCTTGTACAAAAAATCCATTGGCAACACCTTGTGGCCAAGACCGGTCATACATCCGCTGTTCTGAAGATAACGCTGTGAATGGTGAATAGATACTTTTGTATGAATCTTGATTCATATGCTCTTCCCTCATCAAGCCCAATACAAATTTGCTAAAGTCTTGTGCTTGAGTCATTACGCTGGATGCCGGGCTGTCCACATCGGTCCTGTCTTTATAAGCCGGAAGATTTTGATAATGCCCGCTGGCTAAATAAGGTAGCTGGCTGCGGTCGAAGGTAAAATAAGTATGTTCCATTCCGAAGGGTTTTGCAACCTCTTCCTCAAATAATTGAGAAACTGTTTTACCGGTGAGGTGCGCCACTACTCTACCCAAATAATTAAAGGCCGCACCTGAATAGCCAAATTGAGTTCCAGGTTCGAAATTAAGGGTAATATCTGGCCCATTCATCCACCCGCCAGGACCTCCAAATTTACTCGGATATGGCCAATTGCTAAGTCCAGTCTGATGGTTGAGAACAATCCTAGCCGTAATCAGTTTGGACCGTTCGTCTTTTTCTATCAATGGAAATGGAAGGTATTCCAACAGTGGTCTGTCCAGATCAATAATCCCGCGTTCTGCCAAACGTAATACTATAAATGCGAAAAGGGTTTTGGTTGTGGAAGCCCCTTCATATAGGGTTTTATCAGTAACCTTCTCACCGGAAATCGTATTCTTAACGCCACGATTTAGGTTATAAACCACTTCTCCACTCTTAATAAGACTTACCGTTATTCCTGGTATTCCATAAAAATCCTGATACTGTTTGATGAAGCGATCTATCTCCTTAAAATTCGGTTCATCATCACGTAACGCCCCATAAGCAAGGGATGTAAAGGTGGGCCTTCGGATCGTTCCCAATACAAGATCGGGAGCCTTGGTCTCTTTACCAACTCTCACCAATACTTCTTTTAGAGGTTGCACGGGACGCACTGGTTGATCATAACCGCTGGAATACAAATCCAAATTAAGAGCAAAGGTAGGCGTGACCCTGTAGGTTCCTTCGGGAAGTTCCGTTTTGTAGTATCCTGTGGAATCTACGCTTGTTTGAAACCAAAGATCAGGTCTTTGCGTGTTGGAAAGCTTAATTCGCTCAATGGTTCCAACTAAAGTATCTGCCACTATCACATGACCTTCCACCCAAGCCAAATCTGCCGATTTCTTAGCCGGTAGTACCTCTCCCAGCCGCATGGAACCCAGACTCTTGCCAAATTGAGGGGTCCAAACAGCCAAGGCGCCTTCTTCTTGATCTGTATCCTGGTCTGTAATAAAGAAATCAATACCGATGGGGTGCATGAGTTTGAAATCTCGACCGATATCAATTTTCCATTCATAAATGGTCGTAGAACCCTTCCTGCTTACCGCAACCGTAACATCATCCCAATCGAATTCCGAATGAATCGCATCAAAATCTGGGGATCTCTTGAACAAGTCCCGAAACCCACCATCACCCACCGTGAACAAGATATTACTACCTCCTTTGGTATTATGTGAAAGATCCACATAGAGCGTTACAGTATCGCGTTTGCCGTCTTTTCCTTGAGGAACTACCAAATGATCACTATCTACCACCTCGAGTGCAATGAAAAGCGATGTTCCCCCGTCCTGATAGGCTACTGAAAAGGAAGGGGCAAAATCATCCGCTGCTCTATTGACATCGTCAAAAATTTCAATGATTTGGTACTGTCGTATGTCAGCGGGCCAGTCATTTAAATCGCCATCAATTTCAATCCCCGAGATGGGAAAAGCAATCGCTGGTGATGACGTTTGGCCGAAGGAAAGTGCGGTGGTAAAAAAAAGAAATACAATTCCGAGTGCCTTCATTAGTTTTCCCGAATTAAAATATCTCCATTTAGCGTCTTAAATACGATTTCGGGACCGCCACCATTGATGGTTCCGGAAACCCCTTTCTCACGTCGTACCCTGTAGACCCCATTTTTATTGGTAGTCTTTACATTGCCTCCGTTACTACTCTTCACTACCTCGAAATCGGTATAAATATTACCATTATCTGATCTTGCTAAGATATTAGCTTGCAATGTTTTAGGAAAGCTTATGTCAACATCTCCATTAAGACTACTGAACATCATGTTTGCATTATCTACTGAATCAAAAGTAACAACGATATTCTGGTTTAAGGCATCGGCAATTACAGATCCGCCAACATTGCGCATGGTAATCTTTCCATTGGTATTACTTACCTCATGTGTACCATCTACACCTTCCACAACGATATTGCCATCATTGACGGTCTTAAGGTCTACCGAGAATTGTTTGGGCACCTTTATTACGAAGTCGATGGTCCATTTGCCTGGTGTATATTTCACGTAGACTTTATTGTCTCGCTCTTCAACCGTAAATGAAAGGGAATTATCCACGATTCTTTTCATTCCATCCCTTGATTTTTCCTGCTTCTTCTTGTTCCATCCTCTGGATTTTGGGTCTCCATACGCTTCGATAATGACATCTTCACCATTGTGACTCTGTACGGTAATATCGCCATCAATAATGTGAACAATTATTTTTCCTTCTTGTCCGGGATTGGACAGCGGTATATTGAAAACCTCTTTGGTCTGTCCCGTTACCATGGATCCCCACATGAAAATGAGGAATATTCCAATTTGCTTTAAAGTGTTATAGTGTGTTTTCATGATCTCTATCCTTTAATGGTAACATCGCCGTTGAGCACGTCGAAGTCCATTTTAATACCGCCAGAACCTATCTGAAATTCGGTATTCTTGTTCATTTTATATTTGGTACCCTTCCGCCCTTTTCCTTTCGTCATTTTCATCCCGGCATTAGAGGTTCGGGTTTCCAGATTGGTGTAGATATCCCCATTCAAGCTTTTAAAGGAGATATCCGCATTTAACCCATTTTGTACGTTGATATTAATGTCTCCATTCAAAGATGCATACTTAGAATCCTTTGTAGGATTTTTGGTATAGCTTATGTTAATATCCTTGTTAAGCGCATTGGCATAGGTTTTTCCGGCAATGTCTTCCAGAGTGATGGCTCCATTTATATTACTAACACTAATGTCATTGGCTTCGACCCTTTTTGCGAAAATATCCCCATTATTAATGGTACTCAGCTCCAAATTGGTGTTTTTTGGGACTCTAATGGTAATATCCAGCTCATAATGGTACTTGATATGATTCCAGGAACCTTTGTGGTTAAATCGTCCAGTTTCCAAGTCGAACTCAGTGTAGGGAGAATCATGGTACACGTAAATAATGTTCCCTTCAGTTTCTATCCTCGCATTAATTTCTTGCTTTCCCTGTTCCAATTGGCGATTGTTATTCCCTTCAATGGTTTTCTCAACAATAATTGAAACTTCATTGCCATTGGTTCCTTCTACGCGAACAGAGCCATTTACATTGTAAACCACCAATAGGTTTTCTGAAGATTTACTGGGAAACTGCTTGGTTTCTTTGATAGTTTCTGTGTGTTTCTGTGCATAAGCTCCACCTACCAAGAAAAAGCAAATACAGACTGTAATTAATTTTAATGTTCTCATTTTGTTCGTTTTTTTAAGATCTATGCAAACTTGGTTTAGTGCTATTGATAGATCCATGATTGATTGATTTAATGAATGATTTGTTGATTAAATGATTTCCTTTATAGACTCTTCCAATTTCTCCTTTACTGCTGCATTGATATCCGGCTTTTTCAGTAAAGTTTCCATGGAGTTGATTGATTTTTGCTCTTTTAACGTAACCATGAGTTCTGCCAATGCAATTTGAACCAACGGCGATTCCTGCTGAGTAATAGACATCACCAATCCTTCGCGAACGATTGGATTTTCTACATATTTGGACAAAGAGGTTACGGCAGCCAATCGTACGTTTACATTGGGGTCATTGTTGAGCATTTTAAACAATGCCTCTATTACCTTATCGGTAGCACTATCCAATTTTTTCACTTCACTTAATGCTTCCAAACGTTTCGAAGCTGAAGGCTGATCAGCCAGTGAAATCACCAACTGTGTTCGTAGTTCATGGGTTTCCTCTTCGGCTGCTTTCAATTTCTCATGGGTGTTCACCAAACTATTTTCGGTAACGGCACCTTCAGAATTGAATAGCTTACCCAAAGCAAAACCTAGAATAAGCACTACACTGGCGGCGATTCCCATCATCCAAGGATGAAGTCGATGCACCTTACCTTTTGTATTGGACTGGGGAGCTTCCTCTTCAACAAAGGAGTGCAATTTTTCGTAGAAGGCGCGGTCCATCTCGTTGGAGGGCACCTCCCATTCGGCTTGAAGGGTTCCCATGATAGGGTCCCATTCGGATAGCTCTTCCCGAACTTCTGGAAATTTCTCCAAAAAAGATACAATCTCTTCTTGCTCTACCTTAGATACCTTTCCTAAAACATAGTCGGGCCATAATTCATGTAGTTTTTCCTTATCCATATCCTTATCGATTTTGAAGTTCCATATAAACACTTTTCAACTCTTTCAAAGCCCTATGGGCTTTAGTTCGAGCCGCCTCTTCGCTGCATCCCAAAATGGCTCCTACTTCACGGTACTTCAGTTCCTTTAACTTGCTCAATACAATGACTTCTCTTTTTTCTATGGAAAGTTGCTGAATAGCCTCCCTGAGAAGTCGTTTCGACTCGTCCAACTCCATACTTTCTTCAACACCCCTTCCGCTTTCCGTTTTATAAGTCACTCCTTCCAGATCCGCGTTGTTCATATGCTTTTTGTTTTTTCTGAAATGATCATGATTCACATTCCGTGCAATTTGAAACATCCAGGTTACAAATTTGCTATCCTCGGTATAGGTGTGTTTATACTTCAGAATTCTCATGAACACATTTTGAACCAGATCTTCCGAAAGCTGAACGTCGTGGCTTGATTGAAAAAAGAAATTATATATCCAAACTTTGTATCGTTCATACAATTGTCCCAATCGATCCACTTCGCCGGCTTTCACGGCTAGCATTAGTTGGTTGTCGGTTAGTGTATTCAAAAGTGGTTTTTTGGTGTTTCTGAAATAATAAACTCACGCTTTATAAAAACGTGACAGAAAAAGGTACTAATTTTTTTGAAGGTAAATAGAATGGGGCTATTCGAAGCTGTATAGTTCGTTGTGAATGCCGTAATAAGCCTCTTCCTGTTGTTCTTGCTGGATATCCAAATTACTGAAAAGAATCCGGCCTATTCCCTGCTCCTTGAAGAAATACATCATGGTTGCCGTACCAAAATCGTTGCCGCCATGGCCAATGCAACAACCTTGATCCAAATCCCAAATAAGTCCTGTTTGGGAATCTAAATCCGAATTAAAAACCGAGAACATTTCTTTGTAAGATTGGGGAGACAAAAGAGTGCCTTCCCCTTCATAGCCACGCATCATTTCCTGAAGAAATAATGTCATATCTTCTATGGTAGAATACAATCCACCGTCCGGATACGTAATAATATGATATGGTGGAACGGGATGATACCGATCGTTATAGTATGCCACATGATTGGTGGTGTCGACCTCCTTTAAATTCCATCCTGAACGTTGCATCCCTAATGGCTCTAGAATTTGCTTTCGAGTATAGGATCGATAGTCAGTCTCGGTAGCGATTTCTATAATATGGGCCAAAAGCGCTGTGCCGTAGTTGCTATATTCGTAGTACGTTCCCGGAGAATGATTCAAAAAGCTTTCCGTGGTATACCATGCACCTTTTCAGAAAAAATATCGAAAAGAAATTGTTTCATGGGTTTGTCTGTATTGGTATTGTACTCTGCAATAATGGGATGCCAAACTTCGCGCCAATTCTCTTCCTTTAATTTTTCACTGAATATATTTCCCTTTCCACCGTTGGGTTCGTCTGTGATACCCGAAGAATGGGTTGCCAGATGGCGTAATGTAATGGGAATGTCTGGATATTTTGGGTGGTTCACTGGGAACGGTAAGTAGTTATTTATAGGATGGTCCAATGCTACCTTTCCGTCCTCCACAGCTTTCATAAGCGCAACCGCGATTAACGTTTTACTTACGGAGGCAATAGACTGCACTGTCTGGGGGTCATAATGCCTTTGCTCCTCCATATTCGCCAATCCATAACCACGCGACAAAAAGACCGTATCCTTACTAAAAATACTAACGGCAAAACCAGGAAGAATATCTTCATTGGCTTTTTTAGAAAGCAGAATGTCCAAACTATCCAATTGTTGAGCCCGTTCCTTGGTTAGATATGGTACCCTATCTTCTTCTGAAGTGGATTTTTTCGTGTTTTGTCCACAGGCTATTACTAAAAGGATTGTGATTAGAAAGAAGGGAGATTGCTTAGATAACATGTCGTTTTTTGATGGTTTTTAATAAAGACTTCGATAACTGTAAATCGTTACACAAAAACCCGATTCAAATCACAATGAATTAAATCGGGAACTATTACTGTAATTGACTGTCTTTAGTCTACCACTACCTTCACAATGGATTTACTGCCACCGGCTTCGATGGATACAAAATACAATCCGGAATTAAGCTTTCCCTGAGTGATGGAGTTCCAGGAAATACGTTGCAGGCCGGAAACACCACTTAACTTTATAGAATGTACTTTCTTACCAAGCAAGTCATGAACCGCCAATTCTGTATCGGTATCGGTAGGTGCATCAAAAGAAATCATGGTTTCATTGGTAACCGGATTTGGTGACACCAAGGCATTAAAAGGATTGGCTTCAATATCCTCAACACTCAATAAAGCAGGTGTGATTCTTGTGTAATACGTATCCTGTCCTCCATTAAGGGTATTGCACCATGCGAGGTGTGCATAATCATTATCACTTTTCATATCATAATAATCCCCCATTTTACTTTGCTGTGGATATCCGATGGTAGGATCGAAAGGTTCTGAAATAGGCAAATTATACAACCAGGTTTCTCCTTCATCTTCAGAAAAAGCATAATAGAGCTCAGATTCGAATCCTCCATTGGCCTCCCGCGTATCCAACCAAACAACATCAATCCTTCCATTGGGCGCTACCGACATCGTTCCGAACCAATTGTAATTCCCTTCGGGATCCGTATTTATACGAACCGGTGGGGCAAAAGTCTCACCACCGTCTGTACTCTTGGCAAACATCACATCGATAGGGTCGCCAACCCCAATGGGTATTACCGAAGCCAACATATAAACATTATCATTGTTCAAATCTACATCCACCCATACTTGCCCCGCTAGGCCACCTGGATTTATCGGAAGTCCAGCCGCCACAGGACCGCCCAAATCGACGTTGTTCGCAAAGTCCCACGTTACGGCCGAACCGGCATCTTTGGCAGTGGTAGATTTAATCAGCACATTGGTACTGGCAGTTCGTCCCGATATGTATAAATCACCGGAGGCATTTACTGCAAGGGTACCCCAAAAGGGATTGCCATCTATAGTGATACAATCTTCAAAGGTATTGCTACCATCTGTAGATCGTGTAAAATACCCCGGGCCACAGGTGGTATACGAAGAGTTCCAATTAGAATAATTATGACCAGCTCCCACACCGTTGGTTCTATCCAAACGCATCCATTGCTTATCGCCACCAAAAGCAGGATACGGACCGTCCCATTCGATACCGCCATCTTCTATTTTATAAACATCGCAGTCGAACGTGCCTCTAAGACTATTGTAATAAAAGTTTCCGTTGGCATCAAAATCGAGTACAGGATCCGATCTAAAAACTCCTGGGTTAATCACGCCAGGAAATGTAAAAGAAGATCCTCCATCAAGCGAATAACCATAGCCTGCTTGCCTAAAATTACTAATGATGGCATCGAATTGCCTCCATCCAATAACAATCCTATCATTATTGGTAGGATCTACAGCCAAGGAAGGCTCATTGGCGGCATCTCCTATGATATCGTTTCCTTCAGCATCCACATTTACCTGAGTGGTAAAATAACTAGTACCCATCACATTATACGCAGGCTGTCTCGGCATTAATGATTTATCAATAGCAACATAAGGATCATCTGGCGTTTCATCGTGAAACGCCCTAATTTCATCTTCTGTTTGGCCCATCAAGCTATAAAAGGTAAAAAAAACGAAGAGCGGTAAAAGTTGTTTAGTTTTCATGGTCATTTTTTTATCTATTAAAGATACGGGATTCAACACAAGATTCATCAATTTGGAATCCCGCTTTATAAATTGAGACTTCTTTTCCCTCAAAATAATGGCACCATTTATGCTTATAAGTGATTCATTAATAATTATTATATTGAAACGCGAAAAAAACCCCGTGCATATGAACAGAAACCTATACCTCAGCTTAACCCTCATTTTTGCTTTATTCTCTTCGATCTCCTGGGCTCAGGAGTACAAGGTAGATATTGAGGAAGAACGAAAAGCCAACCGCCTATTCCTATATGCGGTGAACAAGAACCTGGTAGATTTGGATGTTGCCATAACGGTAACGGGAACCGGATTTAGACAAAGAAAAGGAGTGCCTAGAAAAACACGTGTTCCTGCAACTTCACGAGTTAATTTGCTAAGCCTTATTATAGAACGTGGCAAACAACCGGTGTATGAATATGAATTGGATGTTACCGATAGTTTGTCTAGAAGGGTGATTCGGAAAGAATTTAAATTGATCAAAATCGATCCGAAGAAATCCATAACGCTATACCTTACTGAGAAATGTCAGACCTGCGATACGATTGTAAGTGGCCTGAAAGATAGCCCGTATAATTACCGCTCCTATAATATTGCCGAAAATGAAAAGGTAAAGAATCAATTGGAAAAAGCATTTATTGGAGCTTCCGTTCCTCTGGCCGAAATGCAAAACCCAGTGGTGATGCTGGACGGTAAAATGTATATCCATATCGATTCGTATGAAGCCTTAATGATGCGTGTTGATGAAGAGGGAGAAGTAAAACCGTTGCCACCTGAACCCAAAAAAGAAGAGGAAGAGTTGGAAGAAGGGGATGATGAAGGCGATAAAAATTGATGGAGCGAATAAAAGCTTGTATAAAACCAAGACCGCCTCTTTTATAAACCAAGAGGCGGTTTTTTTATGAATACTCCCTTTGGCATTTTTCTTGAGATTGAATGAACAAACTACTTCAATTATGAGAAATTCCCGTCAATCCGTTAGCATCAGTGCCGGCAGTATGGCCGACA
>JAHQVM010000092.1 GCA_019634365.1 Flavobacteriaceae bacterium
AGTAACAGGTCCTACAACAGTAATGTTGGTTAGGGTAGTAGTAGTTACAGGAGTAGCGTTTCCGTCGTCACCATTGTTAGATCCTTCGATACCAGCTTTGGCACCACCAGCGATATACCAGTCGGTTCCGTTTCCAGCCCATCCGTCAGCGAAGTCGATAGAGTCATCTCCACTTCCGATAGATACAAGGTTGTCTCCGTTTACAGTTCCACCAAAGAACTCGATTCCGTCGTCACCTCCGTTGAAAGACTGTACAAACTCAAACGTAGTTTGTGCACCCACACCGAAAAGGGAAACACCGTTAAATTCTTTGTCGTTAGAGAACGTAGCACCTGTGTACTCCACTCTCAAGTAACGGATAGATCCAGAGTTATCGTTTACGTTGCTACCACCGTAAGTAAGGTCTGCAACCTCAGAAGTAACATCATTTCCTTTGTTAGTAGGAGCGTCTCCACATACTACCAATCCACCCCAGTCACCAGGAGCAGGAGAAGCGGCACCAGAAGTCATTACAACTGGAGCAGAAGAATTACCATTCACAAAGATCTGAGCACCGCGCTCTACAGCGATGTAAGCAGAAGTACCACCGGTAGCTTTGATTACAGTTCCTGCAGGAATGGTTAAAGAAGATCCAGACTTCACTACGTATGCACCCGTTAGTTCATACTCAGTAGCAGCGTCTAGTGTAGTATCTTCAGTAACATCTCCAGTAAGTACATTATCAACTGGGTCAACACAAGCAGCACAAGCAGAGCCACCACAGTCTACACCTGTCTCATCACCGTTCTGAATACCATCAGAACAAGTAGCGGTAGTACCGCCACCATTATCATCACTGCTACAAGATACCACGAAGGTAGCTGCAGCGATTGCAATCATTAATGTAAAAAGAGTTTTTTTCATTGTTAAGAGTTTTAAAGATAAAGTTTGAATAAAACTTATTCGCGTTTGTAATTAGAGTTTATAGAGTTTAATTGAGTTAAAATTTATAACCAAGGGACAACTTAAAGTCATACCCTAATTTGTAAGCCAACACATCCACTTCGGTTTGCTGAACGTTATTTACATCTGGGTTTACATCACCGTCTACTGCTTCTTGAAATCTTTCGATACTTGGGTTCAACAGGTTCTTGGCCGAAATCCCAATCGTGATATTTTCGTTTAGTTGTGTTTTAGCAATGAAATCCAAGGTGGCAAATCCTTTTTCGATAATATTTCCTTTACCAAAGTTCCCTAAGGCAAATATTCTATCGGAGAAGTAATTACCCGTTACGGTAAGTTGAATGTTCTTGTCTGCAGAGAAATCCTTGAAATAACTCACATCGGCATTCGCTACCAAATCGGAGGCACCCGTCAAACCTGTATTGGCGTAGGTTGGAATAAAACTCAATCCGGCTTCTTCCAATACTTTTGCGCCATCCAACTGTTGGTCATGGATCATGTAAGCAGCATTTAAACCACCGGTCAATTTCTCGGTTAAGGTATCTTCACCCTGATCGGTCTCGTTTTCAAAAAGTGTCTTTCTTATTTCTAGCTCCGCTCCAAAGGCCGTTGCATCGTCACCTGTATTCGCCCAAGTAATATCATTGGAAGCAGATTGGATTACGATGGAGTTGATTGGGTCTTGGATTAATTTTCCAAAAGCTCCTACAGAGAAAATCTCACTGCTCTCTGGGAAGAATTCCCATTTAATATCAACATTATAGTCGGTAGAAAGTTGCAAGGCAGGGTTACCGAAATAATCCTGGTTTACGCGTTGGTAAAGGAAAGGAGCTCTTTCCTTATACTGTGGCAACGTATATGTTTTGCTGGCTGCAAATTTTAAGTTTTGCTTTTCGTTAAGAACATATTTAATGTTCAATGAAGGTAGGATTTCAAAAGTGTCCAACTCATTTTCCCCTTCTCCTTGAATTACGGTGTTCCATTCAATGAACTGATTGATTTGCTCTGCTCTTACACCTACCAAAGCCGTTAGCTTGTCGCTGAAAGCATATTCCAGGTTTAAGAACCCTGCATGAATGGTTTGGTCACCGCCGTAGAATTGCCCGTCCAAAGCCGTTGGGATATCGGCAGTACCCCTAAAGGTTCTAATTTGATAAAGCCCGTTATTTAGGTTTTGTTGGTTGAAATAAGAATCCACATCCCTAATATCTACATTGGGCTGAAGCTCTTGATCAAAGAATACCTGAAAGTTGAACTGAATGGAGTTGAAATTTACATCCTTCATTCTTCCGCTATACCCCACAGTTACGTTTCCGTCAAAACCTTCATCATCATTCTTTTTGAATTTGTAAGTAGCAGCAAGATTTCCAGCAACCTCTTCTTCCTCCAAATCGGCAAAGAAACGGTGGTTGTCTGAAGCGGCCGATACCAATAAGAATGACTTAGGTCCTTCAGGGTCATTGTTCGATCTAGGCAATACGGTGTTCTGTCTACGGTCTGGTTCAGAACTCTTAATGAAATTATAGGAAGCGCCCCAGTCAAGGTCAAATCGTTCCCCAATTTCGTGGTCTCCCAACAATTGATGGGAAATTAAATTGGTTCTCAAGAACACAGCACGCTGAATAAATCCTCCTCCGTTGGGGGCATCATCCTCCACATCGATAATTCCGAAGAACTCCTTCTGCTGTTGACTGGAAGTGTTGAGGAAAAGCGCATTGTAGCTAATTCTTTGTTTGTTGTGCTTTAACCCAACATTACCCATCAACGTTGTATTGGTATTATAGGAATAATCCACATAGTCGAAATCGGCATTGGCAACCGAGTTTACGGTAACACCTCCACGGCTAATTCCTTCTTTATAAGAATAATTATTACTGAATGATCCAACCCCAAAGAAACTAAGCTTGGTGCTTTCGCCCAACTCCACAGATTCCCCTGCTTTGAGGGACAAACTGGAATTAATAGGCACTGCAACAGTTTCTCTGTCCCAGCTGGTTTCGAAGTTGTAATTGTTAAGCGGGAATTCTGGGAAATTCGTATCGTAGAAACCAGAAACATTGGGACCTTCATTTAGGAAGAAGTTTTGTTCCCCAATGGTAATGGTATTTACACCGCTGGATAGTCCCACTTCAAAGAAACCGCTTCCACGGTAGTCTTTGGAGGAAATATCGATATTGGCTCCTGCAAAATCCCCATAGTTTTTAGGGTTGTAGGTTTTATCGATATTGATGGCTTCCACTATATCGGTTGAAAATAGACTTAAATCAATGTTCTTTTTTTCCGGATCGTTAGAAGGCAATGGTAAACC
This sequence comes from Flavobacteriaceae bacterium, assembly GCA_019634365.1. Lineage (GTDB taxonomy): Bacteria > Bacteroidota > Bacteroidia > Flavobacteriales > Flavobacteriaceae > Aureisphaera. The sequence continues at coordinate 3,251 of JAHQVM010000092.1, forward strand.
GTTCAAAGTCGTAACATTATATCGGTCACCTAATCCACGCACAAATATATTTCCTGAACCTTGCTGTTTTGAAATCCCTGTTACCTTAGAAACGGCCGTGGCTACATCGCCCACCCCTTTTCTAGATAATTCCTGGGCCCCGATGGCAACGGTTTGAGTCACTGCTTTTTGTTGTGCAAGCAATAACGCTTCTTCACGTTCCCTGCTGGTTTGTACGGTAATCACAACCTGCTCCAGCGTAGCAGCACTCTGCCCCATGGTAACATCCAGTCGGGTAAATTTGTTGTTCTCTACGACCACGTTTTCAATAACACGCGTTTCATAACCTACGAAACTAAATTCTAACGTATATGTTCCCGTTGGAATATTCTCGATGATGTAGTTTCCATCGAAATCCGATTGGGCACCTTGAGTTGTTCCTTGAATTAGGACGTTTGCGAAAGGTAAAGGCTCATTGTTCTGGTCCTTATCTATAAGTGTACCTTCGATGGTCCCGGTTTGTGATATCGCTAATGTACTGATAAACAGAGCGATAAAAATTAATTGTTTTTTCATTTAAATAATAACAAAAGTTGGTGCAAAGGAACTTGATAAACGCGCTTGGGTAGTTATCCGAATGTTAACCTTCTTTTAGTTTATCGTAATTTTTAGGTTACCTTAAGGTTAAGCGATTCGTCTTACTTTCCGAACACAGGGCAAATGTAATCCTAGCCGATTATGGCAGTGTTAAATGAGGTTTAAGAAAGCGATAAACTTTAGTGTGTATCCCTGTTTATTGACTTAGGAATGCTGTATATTAGGCACGATAATTCCAACACTATGATGCAATGGGAACAACTCCTTTCTCTGCGTAGACAAGGAGATACCAACAAACGCCTAAGAATAGAACAAGATGAAACCCGTTTGGGGTTCGAAGTAGATTACGATCGGGTCATTTTTTCATCCGCCTTTAGAAGTTTGCAAGACAAAACCCAGGTAATCCCCATGTCCAAAACCTCTTTTGTGCACACACGGCTTACCCACAGTTTGGAAGTGTCGGTAGTAGGTCGATCTTTAGGTCGTGCGGTGGGGAAAAAATTGCTCGAACGACATCCGCATTTAAAGGAAACCCATGGATACCGTTTCAATGATTTTGGCGCCATTGTGGCCGCTGCTGCTTTGGCTCACGACATAGGGAATCCTCCCTTTGGTCATAGTGGTGAAAAGGCCATTGGGGATTATTTTCTCAATGGAAAGGGACAGCGCTTTAAAGAGCAATTGACTGAAAAGCAATACCAGGATTTGGTCGATTTTGAAGGGAACGCCAACGGGTTCAAAATCCTAACAGAAAGTAGAAATGGAGTAGCGGGTGGCTTGCGGTTGAGCTATGCCACTTTGGGAGCATTTACTAAATATCCCAAGGAGTCGTTACCCAAAAAACCTACCCAACATATTGCCGATAAGAAGTACGGTGTTTTCCAAGGGGAAGCTCCGTTTTTTAAAGAAGTGGCCGAAGAATTGGGCTTGATCTCCCATGGGCAACAGCGATATGCGAGACATCCGTTAGCCTTTTTAGTAGAAGCAGCAGACGACATTTGTTATACCATTATCGATTTTGAAGATGGGATTAATTTGGGACTTATTGAAGAGGAGTTCGCCTTGGAGTACCTCATCAATTTGGTGAAGAACACCATTAATAAGGATAAGTATAGTCAACTGGATCGTGTGAGTGATCGCTTGGCCTATTTACGATCTTTGGCCATTAATACGCTCATTGGAGAGGCGGTGACCATCTTCTTGGAAAATGAGGCTGCTATTTTGAAGGGTGAATTTTCGCAGGGCTTATTGGATAAGAGCCAATATCAAGCCCAGATTAGCGATATATTGAAGATTTCGGTAGAGAAGATATACCGCAGTTCCGAAGTGATCGACAAAGAAATTACGGGCTATCATATTCTTTCCTCCTTATTGGATGCTTTCACGACTGCATTAGAAAATGCAAAGACCGGAAATGATCGGCATTACGACAGTCTTTTGTTAAAAAGTGCCGGGTTGGATTCGCAACCTTCAGATGATACCTATAAATCTATTATGAAAGCATGCTCATTTATCTCTCAGCTGACCGATGGAAAATCCTTACAAATATTCAATAAACTCAAGGGAAAATTGTAATATTTTCAATGGATACGGGAATTTTCTAAAAATAAGATAGTATATTTAGGGGCTTTTTGCCTAAACCCATTTTACAGGGCAAAAAGTGCGAATCTTAATTAATTGTTCATCATAAACTAAAAGACTATGAAAAAATTACTTTACCTGTGCGCTTTCCTTACGGTAGCGGTTGCAGGAGCCCAAGACTATGCGGGTGTGATTAAGTCTCATTTGAGTAGCAACAGTGCTATTCATGGACTTACTGCACAGGACGTAGAATCTATCTCGATTCTATCGCATGGAACTTCACAAAGCATGAATGTCGAGAATGTGTACGTTAACCAACAGCACAACGGAATCGATGTTTTCAATTCAACTTCTAGCTTTGCTATTAGAAACGGTCAAGTGGTATACGCTGCTGCTCCTTCATTCCAAGCAAATCTTGCAAGTAGAATTAACACTACAACCCCTTCATTAGATCCAGAAACGGCTATTAACCGTGCTGCGAATCAATTACAGATAAGCGCTCCCACATCTTTGGAGTTGCTAGATGTTGAAGGGAACACGTATTTGTACTCAGGAGGAGGAATCTCTTCTTTGAATATCCCAGTAAAATTGGTGTACCAACCTATGGAGGACAATACAGTTCGTTTGGCTTGGGACTTGAGTATCTACCTATTGGGTGGAAGTCACTACTACAATGTACGCGTAGATGCACTCAATGGTCAGTTATTAGACACCATGGATTTGGTGGTATCTTGTGACTTCGGTCCAGGAGAGCACTCACATTCTGGTGAAGGTCATACCGAGAGCATTTTGTTCAAGAGTGAGGCTGCTGAAGCTTCTATGGAAATGGCAGATGTGGGCCAATATCGTGTATTCCCACTTCCTTTTAGAAACCCAGATCACCATGGAACTTCGAATGGGGAATTGGTTGCTGATCCAGACGATGCTACTGCTTCTCCTTTTGGATGGCATGATACCGATGGTACAGATGGAGCCGAGTTTACCATTACTCGTGGAAACATTGTAGGGGCGCAAGAAGATACAAATGGAAACGACGGTACTGGATTCGCTCCAGACGGTGGTGCTTCTTTAATCTTCGATTTTGACTATAGTTTACCTGCGCAGCCAGATGAATTCCAATCGGCTGCCATTACCAACTTATTCTACTGGAACAATATCATTCATGACGTTTGTTACTACTATGGTTTCGACGAGGAGAATGGAAACTTCCAGGAAGACAACTACGGAAATCCTGGAGCAGGTAGTGACTCTGTAAATGCAGATGCACAAGACGGATCTGGACTTAATAACGCAACTTTTGGTACGCCTCCAGATGGGAGTAATCCAAGAATGACAATGTTCCTTTGGAATTCACTTATTACGGGTGATATTCTTACCATTAATGAAGGACCATTGGCAGGTCCACACGAAGGAGTTGCCGCTGGATTCGGTGCGCCGATCCCAGTGCCTGCTTTGACTGAAGATATCGTTGTTGTTATTGATGACGACAGTGGAGCTTCTGAAGATCCAAACGATGCTTGTGATGTGATCACAAACGGAGCAGATCTTGCAGGTAAGATTGCAATCTTAAACAGAGGATCCTGTGAGTTTGGAACCAAAGCTTTGAATGCTCAAAATGCTGGAGCTATTGCTGTAATCGTTAAGTACATTCCTACCGATGGTGGTGCTGTATATCCTTTCGAAATGGCACCAGGTGCCGATGGAGGATCTGTAACGATTCCTGCATTCCTAGTTCCTGAAGCAGTTGGAGATGCGATCATCGCCGACATTAATTCTAACGGACCATTAAATGGAACGATCGACGGAACCAACGTAGGTGGATTTGTTGATGGTGACTTGGATAACGAAATTATCATTCACGAATATGCTCACGGGGTTTCTAACCGTTTAACAGGAGGACCTTCTAACGTTTCTTGTTTGAACAACCAAGAGCAAATGGGAGAAGGATGGAGTGATTACCTAGCCTTGGTAATGACCATGCTACCAGGTGATACAGGTGCAGACATTAGAGGTTTGGCATCTTATGCTTCTCAAAACCCAGCGGGTATCCGTCCAACTGCATATAGTACCGATACTGCTATTAACGGAGCTACCTATGGAGACATTGGTGGGCTGTCCATACCTCACGGTGTAGGATATGTTTGGGCTACCATGCTTTGGGATATGACTTGGGCATTGGTAGACGAGTACGGATTCGATCCGGACATCTACAACGGAACAGGAGGAAACAACATTGCGCTTCAATTAGTAATGGACGGAATGAAACTTCAGGTGTGTAGCCCAGGTTTCGTAAACGGACGTGATGCTATCCTTGAAGCAGACATGTTGGCGAATGCCGGTGCTAACCAGTGTTTGATCTGGGAAGTATTTGCTGCTCGTGGATTAGGTTTCAGTGCTGATCAAGGTACGGCTGGTTCTTCTTCGGATGGAACAGAAGCTTTCGACCTTCCAGCAGAGTGTGGAGCGGGTGTAGGAGATAACAACTTCGACAGAAACTTCAACATTGCACCGAACCCATCTAACGGACAGATTAACATTAGTTCAGTAGTAAGTCTTGGTACGACCAAAGTGTCTATCTTCGATATGAACGGAAGAAGAGTATTCTCTCAAGAACTTGAGTTAGGAAACAGAGCTTCTATCGATGCTACTAGCCTTAACACTGGTGTTTACATTATTAAGATTGACGGTGGCGAGTACGCCCATACTTCTAAGTTGATTATCCAATAATCAATTAAGAAACATAAATTGAAAAGGCCTCTCTGCAAAGGGAGGCTTTTTTTATTGATACTTTCTTAGGGTGGAAATGAGGTGCTCTTTCGAAATTCCCGTCGCATGGTGTAGTTCGGGAATGCTGCCATGTTCAGGGAAAATATCCGGAATCCCTAAAGCTTCAATGGTGTTTTTGTAGTTATGCTTGGCGGCAAACTCTGTAATGGCAGATCCAAAGCCTCCGGCAAGTATTCCATCTTCAATGGTAATGATGGTTGAATGTTTCGCGAAAATTTCGTGCAACAATGTTTCGTCCAAAGGTTTCAAAAACCGTAGATCGTAATGTGCAATGGCAACATGAGAAGATTGTTCCACTTCCTGAATAGCTTCGGAAGCCGTATGTGCAATAAAACCTAATGATAGCATAGCGATACCGTCTCCAGTTTTTAGGCATTCGCCTTTTCCCATTTCAATGTGATCGAATGCTTGCTCCCATTCAACAATGTTGCCTCTTCCCCTAGGATAACGAATGGCGAACGGGCCCGATATTTCCAATTGAGCCGTATAAAGGATATTCCTAAGTTCAATGGCGTTTCTAGGTGCGCAAATGGTTAAATTGGGAATGCATCTTAAATAGGCCAAATCGAAGATGCCATGATGCGTTGCACCGTCTTCTCCAACCAATCCTGCCCGATCCAGGCAGAAAATTACCGGTAAATTTTGCAGGCAAACGTCATGAATAACCTGGTCATACGCCCGTTGCAGAAAGGTGGAGTAGATATTACAGTAAGGGATCATTCCTTGGGTGGCCAATCCGGCTGCCAATGTCACAGCATGCTGCTCTGCAATGCCTACATCGAAAGCTCGTTCGGGATACGCTTCCATCATGAATTTCAGGGAGCTACCCGTGGGCATGGCGGGTGTAATCCCAACAATACCTTTATTGTGATCGGCTAGTTCCACGATGGTTTTTCCAAAAACATCTTGAAATTTGGGAGGTAAGCCATCGCTTGATTTGGGCAGCAGGTCTCCTGTTTTCGCATCAAACTTTCCAGGGGCGTGATATTTTACCTGGTCCTCTTCGGCTTGGCGTAAGCCTTTGCCTTTTTTGGTGATCACGTGCAAGAGTTTGGGGCCTTTGATGTTTTTAAGGCGTTCCAATTCGGTAAGAAGCTCCTCCAAATTATGGCCATCGACTGGGCCGGAGTAATTGAAGTTTAATGCTTCGAATATGTTGTCACTTTCTGGGGCATCATCTAAGGTCACTTTGGTGAGATAGTCTTTGAGCGCACCCACACTCGGATCGATTCCGATAGCATTATCGTTTAAAATGACCAAAAGATTTGTTTGGGTAACACCTGCATGATTCAATGCTTCAAAGGCCATACCGCTGGCAATGGAAGCATCTCCTACAACTGCAATATGTTGTCTTTGGGTATTTCCTTGGAGCTGTGCGGCAATGGCCATACCTAAACTAGCTGAAATAGCTGTACTGCTGTGACCAACACCAAAAGTATCATAAGGGCTTTCAGCTCGTTTTGGAAACCCACTAATACCTCCCAGTTGTCGATTGGTATGGAATATATCTTTTCTACCCGTGAGGATTTTGTGTCCATAGGCTTGATGTCCTACGTCCCATACCAATAAATCTTCGGGGGTATTAAATATATAGTGAAGTGCGATGGTAAGTTCCACGACGCCAAGACTTGCGCCCAAATGCCCTTCCTTAACTGCTACGATATTGATAATGAATTCCCTTAGCTCCTTTGCAAGCTGCGGAAGATCGCTGGGGTTCAGTGTTCTGAGATCTTCAGGAAAGTTGATTCTGGAAAGTAACTGTTCTTTCACGCTTCAAAGATACGTTTATTCCCTTTGGATTAAATTGCTTCTTTGTAATTTTGAAATTTACTATCCACCATGATTCAACCGTACGACGACGCCTATTTTATGAAACGTGCTTTACAAGAAGCCGAAACAGCCTTCGAAAAAGGAGAGGTTCCAGTGGGTACGGTGATTGTGGTAAACAATCAGATTATTGCAAGGGCCCATAATCTTACTGAAACGCTCAACGATGTAACCGCCCATGCCGAAATGCAGGCCATTACCGCCGCAGCTAATTATATAGGAGGAAAATATCTCATCGATTGTACGTTGTATGTAACCTTGGAGCCCTGCCAAATGTGCGCAGGGGCTTTATATTGGAGTCAGATATCCAAAATAGTATATGGAGCCAAAGATGAACAAAGAGGTTGTACTGCCATGGGGACTCAATTGCATCCCAAAACGAAAATGATCGGTGGTATTTTGGAGGAAGAAGCTGCGCAACTTTTAAAACGCTTTTTCGTAGAAAAAAGGAATTTAAACTAAAAAAACCCGCTGATGAGGCGGGTTTGGAGTCTGGTAAGCATATATATCTTATTCGTATATTACCTTAATATTCGTTGCGACCATTCCTTTTCTTCCTTCTGTTTCCTCATACTCCACCTTGTCGCCTTCGTTTAGAGCTTCCCCGTTTAAACCGGTAACGTGAACAAAAATATCTTTTCCTGTTTCGCTGTTAGTAATGAAGCCGTAACCTTTGGACTCGTTAAAAAACTTTACTGTTCCTTCCATTGTAAAAAATAATGTATTAATAATGGGATAAAGGTACGCTAATTATATTGCTGAATGTTAAGAAAATGTGACTAATTTCAAAAAAAAACACCTGATTTACAGTTTTTTCTGATCTCCTTCGTCCATCATTTTTTCAATATTTTCTTTGGTAAGCATATAGTCCTTAACGTTTTTGCCCTTCCATCGGTGGTAAATGAATAAGGGCATCCAGAGAAAAAATAGGGCTGCTACTGAAATCCCGATGCAGAATTCTCCTGTTTTGTAATCGTCGGGTTTAACGTAATAACCATATCCCAACGTCGCGACTATTCCTATAAATATGATGATTAAGAATATTCGCATAGCAGGAGGGTTAGAGGTTGAGTTTTAAGTGCAGTTCCTTCAATTGTTCGTCATCGATTGTCGCGGGAGCATCAATCATAACGTCTCTACCCGCATTGTTTTTGGGGAATGCAATGAAATCGCGAATGGTTTCCTGTCCGCCTAGGATAGCAACCAAGCGATCCAATCCAAAGGCAATTCCACCATGCGGGGGTGCTCCAAATTGAAAGGCATCCATGAGGAATCCAAATTGGGCTTTGGCCTCTTCTTCGCTAAAGCCTAAATAATCGAACATTTGGCTCTGTATTCCCTTATCGTGAATACGAATGGATCCACCACCGATTTCATTTCCGTTAAGAACAAGGTCATAGGCATTGGCCTTCACTTCACCTGGCTTTGTTTTCAGTAAATCCATCTGTCCGGGTTTGGGAGAGGTAAAGGGGTGGTGCATGGCATGGTAGCGTTCGGTTTCTTCATCCCATTCCAAAAGGGGGAAATCGATCACCCATAACGGTGCAAATTCGTCTGCTTTTCGAAGTCCAAGGCGTTCAGCTAATTCCATTCGCAATGCACTTAGCTGTGCACGCACCTTATTGGCATCGCCAGAAAGTACACATATAAGGTCGCCTGCTTTGGCCTGTGTTGCCTCTGCCCATTTTGCAAGATCTTCCTGCCCGTAGAATTTATCTACAGAAGATTTAAAACTACCATCGTCATTGCAACGACAGTAGACCATGCCTTTGGCTCCAATCTGTGGGCGTTTCACCCAATCTATGAGCTTGTCGATTTCTTTACGGGTAAAACTATTCCCGCCGGGAACAGCAATTCCAACCACCAATTCAGCCGTATTGAAGACATTGAATTCGCGGTGCTGTGCCACCTCGTTTAGTTCTCCGAATTTCATTCCAAATCGAATGTCGGGCTTGTCATTTCCGTAAGTGCGCATGGCATCGTCGTAGGTCATTCTTGGGAATTCACCGATCTCGACCCCGCGAAGTTCTTTCAGCAAATGACGTGTAAGTCCTTCGAAGGTATTCAATATGTCTTCCTGTTCCACAAAAGCCATTTCGCAGTCAATCTGTGTGAACTCGGGTTGCCTGTCGGCTCTCAAGTCCTCATCCCTAAAGCACTTAACGATTTGGAAGTAGCGATCCATTCCACCTACCATCAACAATTGTTTGAAGGTCTGGGGCGATTGTGGAAGTGCATAGAACTGTCCTTCGTTCATACGGCTGGGCACCACAAAATCACGCGCACCTTCGGGCGTTGACTTAATTAGGTATGGGGTTTCTACTTCTACAAAGTGTTTCCCCGAAAGATAATTCCTAACGGCCATGGTTACCTTATGCCTAAACACAAGGTTTTCGCGCACCGGGTTTCTTCTAATATCGAGATAGCGATACTTCATTCGGAGATCTTCGCCCCCGTCGGTTTCATCTTCAATAGTGAAGGGTGGCGTCAAGGATTCGTTCAATATTTTGATCTCAGCAACCAGTACTTCGATATCTCCGGTGGGCATATTTGGGTTCTTCGACTCCCTTTCAATGACTTTCCCTGTAATCTGAATCACAAATTCCCTTCCTAATTGAGAAGCCGTTTCCATCACCTCTTTTGGGGTTCTTTCCTCGTCGAATATAAGCTGTGTGAGGCCATATCGATCCCGCAAATCTACCCAGATCATGAACCCTTTGTTTCTGGTTTTTTGTACCCATCCAGACAGCGTAACTGTCTCATTTATATGTTCGGAACGAAGTTCTCCGTTATTGTGTGTTCTATACATTTTTATGCTTTCATAAAAGGAAGGTGCAAATTTAAAAAGATTATTGGGGATAACCTTGCAAATTGGAAAAGAAGCTAATTCAAATTGAGACCCTTGCATGAAATCTCTAATTTTGAATGATTCTATTGAAAAAAAATAGGTTTTTCTTTGGTTTAAGTGAAGAATTACTACTATTTTCGAACGATTAACAAAAACTTAATAATTATGAAACAAACCAACTTTAATTACAGGATACTCCTGTTTTTATTGCTTTTTCCTTGTTTCGTATTTGCGCAGAATACGGTGACGGGAAAAGTGAGTGCAGAAAATGGTGACCCCGTTCCGTTTGCGAACGTGATCGAGAAGGGAACCACCAATGGTACTACAACAGATTTCGATGGGACTTATTCCATTGAAGTTTCAGGGTTTCCAGCTACGTTGGAATACTCATCCTTAGGGTACAACACGGTAGAGCAACAAGTATCTTCTTCGGGCGCTGTCGATGCAACCCTTTCCGAAGCCGCCCAAGCGCTGGAGGAAGTTATTATTACCGGTCTTGGTACCTCGATTAAGAGAGCCAACGCTGCGAATGCGGTATCCTCAGTTTCTGCCGAAGAATTGGTTGGGACAACAGGACAGACAACCGTAGACGGAGCACTTTACGGTAAAGTAACGGGGGTTAACATTACTGCCTCTTCCGGAGCACCGGGGGGTGGATTTGCATTACGACTTCGTGGTATTTCTTCGATTAATGGAAACAACCAGCCACTTATTATTGTGGATGGGGTATACATTAACAACGTTGAGATTCCATCTGGTTTGCGTTTTGCTTCTGGGGCGAACCGTCCTAATGAAGAGAATGCCGCCAACCGTTTGGCAGATTTAGATCCAAATGACATTGAGGATATCGAAATCCTTAAAGGATCTTCAGCTGCAGCCATTTACGGACAGCGTGGTAATGCAGGGGTTATTATCATTACTACCAAGAGAGGTAGTCGTGGTAAAACCAGAATCAATTTTGCTCAGGATGTAGGGATCCAGGTTATTGCCAATCCACTTGGATTGCGTCCTTGGACAGCTCAATCTGTGGAGGATGTTTTTGGAGCTGATGAAAGAGCAAAATATGAGGCCGTTATCAATTCTAGAGGAGAATTGTACGACTATGAAGATATTATTTACGGTGAAACAGGATTCATTACCGAAACACGTTTAAGTGCTTCCGGTGGTGATGAAAAGACCAAGTTTTATGTAGGTGGTGGATTCCGTGATGAAGCAGGTATTATCAAAAATACAGGTTTCGATCGTTTGTCTTTAAGAGCCAATATCGATCACAAGATATCCGATACCTTCGACGTAACTTCTACCAGTAATTATGTACGCAGTAATTCAAGCAGAAGTTTCACAGGAAACGAAAACGAAGGTGGTTTGAGTTATGGATACAACTTGGCCTTTACCCGTCCGTGGAATAACTTATTCCCAGATGCCCAAGGAAATTATCCGTTTAACCCAACATTTGCTGGTAACCCAGTATTCGTTAGAGATAAAGCGATTAACGAAGATTCGAACAATCGTTTCATCCAAGGTTTAACAGTGAACACTAAAATTTTAAATGCTGATAAGAACCGTGTTAAGTTGATTACCAGTGCCGGTGTGGATTATTTATCGAACGAAACCTATGTATACGTTCCAGAAACACACCAGTCGCACCCTGATCCTGATAACCCAGGGTTTATTGCAGTAGGTAACAACAACTTTACCCAATTCAACGCACAGGCGATTGGGGTATGGAATCACACAGCTAGCGAAGACCTTGCCTTGACGACTCAGGCAGGTATGACGTACCTATATCAAGATTTCGACAATGTATTGACTACAGGTTCTGGATTGTTGGCAGGACAAACCAACGTAGATAACTCTGCGGTACAGGCCATCTTCCAAACCAAGCAAAGAGAGCAGGATTTTGGTATGTTCGGTCAAGTTGAAGCGAACTATAAAGATCAATTGATCGCAACAGTAGGGTACCGTTTGGACAAATCGACCCGAAATGGAGATCCAAACGAATATTACGGATTCCCGAAAGCTTCTTTGGCAGTTAACCTTGCCAATATGGATTTCTGGAATGTAGAAGCCTTGAACCAATTTAAGGTTCGTGCTGCTTACGGTGAAACGGGAAATCCAGCTCAGTTTGGATCTACGTTCACCAGTTATGTAAGTACCACCATTGGTGGGCCAGCAGGACAAACGCTAGGCGGTCTTAAAGGAGATCCAGATGTACAACCAGAAACGGCTCGTGAGCTTGAATTTGGTTTGGACTTAGGGATCTTGGATAGTAGAATTAACTTAGAAGCTACCTACTATAACAAACAAGTAGATGATCTTATCTTGACGAGAACATTACCTGGATCTTCAGGATTCACTCAAGAAAGAACCAACCTTGCCGATCTTAAGAACACAGGGGTTGAATTAGCAGTTACTGCAGATGTTGTAGAATCTGCAGACTTCGCTTGGAATACAAGAGTACAATGGTATAAGAACGTTTCTGAAGTGACTCGTTTGGATGTACCTGCATTCGCACAGCCGGGTGCTGGTTTCGGTACAGGTCTAGGAACATTCTTCATCGAAGAAGGTCAGCCTGTAACACAATTAGTAGGTAACATTGATGGTGAACTTCAGCAAGTAGGTGATGTAGAACCAGACTTCCAAATGGCTTGGAGTAACAATATCACCCTATTCAAGGACTGGGATCTTTCGTTCCTATTCCAAATGAAAGAAGGTGGTGATAACTTGAACCTTTCTAGATTCCTTACCGACTTAGGACAAACGTCTGATGATTTGGAAACTCCAGAAGGTCAAGCCCGTCTAGCTTCTACAACCAATGCACTTCGTTTTATCGAAGATGCGAGTTACATTAGATTACGAGAAGCAGCCCTTTACTACAACGTACCAAGCAAATTTGTTGAAAGCGTATTTGGAGGAAATGTTGAAGGTGTAAAAATGGGAGTGTCTGGTAGAAATATCTTTACCATTACAGACTACAGTAGCTATGATCCTGAAACTTCCGTTAACGGTGGTGCAGGACTATCCAGTGGTATTGAGGTGACTCCGTTCCCGAGTGCGACGCAGGTTTATTTCCACCTTAATGTTAACTTTTAATAAAAATGAATATGAAAAATATAATCAGAAATATAACATTGGTTGGGATGGCAACAGCTGCGTTGTTTGTTACCTCTTGTACCTTCGAAGAGGTGGTAGATCCCAATGGACCTAGTGTTGATGGTGTACAATCTGAAGCATCCATAGGTCAGTTGAACGAATTGGTAGTAGGTGTGGAGTCCTCTGCCCGTAATGGTCTTGCCATCGAAACCACAGCAAGTGGAACCATGGCAAGAGAGTTATATCTGTTCGATGCAGACCCTCGTAACACAGGGGACCTACTAGGAAAGAACGGAATCGGGCTGGATAACAACTCCTTCTATAGTACAGCACAATGGAATGGTAGCTACCGTTGTATTAAAAATGCGAATCTTTTAATAAGTGCTGCTAATAATACAAGTGCGATTACCAATGGTGAGCGTAACGGATATACCGGTTTTGCAAAAACTATTATTGCTTACGAATTAATTCAGATGGCCAAGTCTTACGGACAAGCCAGAGTAGATGTGGCCGATGAAGAAAACTTAGGTCCTATTGTTGGTGAAGCCGAAGTGATGGCTGCTGCCAGAACTATGCTAAACGAAGCCAATTCCGAACTTAACAGTGGAACTTTCTTGTTCGCTCTAAGTGCAGGTTTTGCAGGTTTTGATACCGCTGGTAGTTTCAGTCAGTTTAACCGTGCTGTAGCAGCCATGGCTGCTGTGTATGCAGGTGACGGACCAGGGGCACTAAGTGCTTTGGGAGGTTCTCACTTCAACCTTAATGGGGATCTTTCTAATGGGCCAAAGCATCTATTTGCTCCGGGAGGAAATGATGCACTTAACGGACTGTTTAAGGTACCATCTACAACTGTTGAAGATCAAAACAATGGTGATCAAATCATTGTTCATGATAGCTGGATCAACGATGCCGAAGAGGGAGATACTCGTGTAGCTGCTAAAGCTGCTCCGAGACCAGATCCAACAGCCTCTCAAGATGATTTAACAGGGACACACGAAACTCGTTTGTATGCTTCCAGTACCGATTTTATTGATTTCATCAGAAATGAGGAATTGATCTTGATCTATGCAGAAGCAA